>NZ_JBMDJH010000002.1:0-414921 GCF_057809085.1 Acidovorax sp. FG48
TCGGCTCATCGATGGGATGAACTGTACGCCGGTGGGGTGCAGAGAAAAACCACCGAGTCGCGAACTAACTGTTCCAGTATTGTGAACAATCGGCACGGAACTTTTCAGGGTTTACCCAAGACTGACTGCCTGAGAGCGCCAAAAAATGGGCTTTCGGCGACATTGCCTCATGGAAACCCTGATTTCCATTTGGGACAATGACATTGGGGTGACAAAGGGCTTTTCCACCCGGGAAAGCCTGGGTGGAAGCAGGTCTTGCACAGGGGAATATGGGCGTGCAATGCGTTCCATGCGGCCAAAACAAGTGCAGGCACCAGGGCCTGCCACTTGATGTGCATCAAGATTGCGTGTTTGTATCGCGCCATGCGAGTCAGTGCCTTGCAAGAGAACCCCATATAGTGCGAAGTAACGATTTGTGTTGCTTGCATGACCGATATTCTTCTTTCAGCGGATGCCGAGGACGCTGACAGTCCCCATTACTTGCGTGCGCTGACCGACATGGCCGACCGGCGTACGGTGGTCGCAGGCGCTGCCATCTACACCGACAACGGCATCAAGCTGGTGGAGAAGGGGGCGCGCATTGACAGCCGCCTGTACGACCGCCTGGTACAGCACAAGCTGCGTGAACCCATTGACCGCCATCTGTCCATCGAAAACCCGGTGGACGTGTCGGCCCTGCTGGCCCTGGGCCAGACGCTCATTGAGCAGGAAACCCTGCCAGCCATGCTGGCCGAGGCCCTGGGCTCCAGTGCCCGGTTGCTGGCGCCGCTTCGTTCCCTGCCATTGCCTTCTGCCATGGCCTGCAAGCTCACCGTGATGCGTGACCAACGGCCTGCGCTGTTCCAGCACAGTCTGGTGATGACCACCGTGGCGGTGTTTCTGGCGCTCAAAAGCGGGCTGAGTGAGCGCGACTGCAGCACGGTGGCGGCCGCTGCGCTGCTGCATGACCTGGGGGTGCTGCACATGGACCCGGCCTGGGACGACCCGGACCACAAGGTGGTGGGGGTAGGGCGCAAGCACCTGGTGGCCCATCCCATCTCGGCCATGCTCATGATCCGCGACACACAGGCCTACCCACGCGCCGCCGAGGTCGCTGTGCTGGAGCACCACGAGCGCATGGACGGCAGCGGTTACCCGCGCGCCTTGCTCGGGGCCGACATCACGCCCATGGGCCGCATCCTGCTGTTGGCCGAGGTGGTGGCCGCCTTCTACGAAAAATACGACGACATGCCCGCACAGCGGCTGTCGCTGGTGCTGCGGCTCAACCACCGCAAGTTTCCTTCGGCATTGGTGGCGTTCATCCTGCCGCTGTTGCAAGAAGAAGTAGCCCGCGAATCCGCCCTGATGCCCCTGGGTAACGATGCTCCGCGCCAGATCGAATTGCTGGCCGAAGCCTTTGCCTACTGGGACCAGCTCAAGGCAGCCTTACCCCCAGACGCGGGGGCCAAGTCTCTTGCAGGCAGTGCCTTTGCGTTTGCCGATTCCCGCCTCATGGCATTGCAAAAGGCCTTGATCGAAGCGGGCTCACACCCCCGGCACCAGGGGGAATTGCTGGCGCAGCTGCAAGGCGACGCTATTGGCATGGCCGAGGTCGCCCTGGTGGGGCGCGAGGCCTTGTGGCAGCTGCAAAGCATCCTGAACGCCAGCCACCGCCGCTGGCCCCAGCTCTCGGACCGCGCCACGCCTGCCGATGCGGCAGTGGCGGACTGGTGCGACTGGGCGATGCGTACGCTGTAAACCGACTCTTGGATCGACACCACCAACCCGGGGGGCTCTTTAAGAGAACTCCCTAGTTGGGGGCGTTTGCTAGCGCCCCCTCAGCGCCGCCTTGAACGCGTGGCGGTTCGCCAGCCTGCGTCGGCTTTCGCATACCGGCGTCCTAGGTGGGTCTTCGCCTTCAGACCCACCCAAGCAGCAAAATACTGGTTATATTTACAGTATTCTTGTTGCCTGAATTCCCCTACGACCATGCCTGCGTCACGCCCTTCCTTGCGGCTTGCGTCCCATTTGCCCGCCTCCATTGCTGGGGTGTGGCATGCCGACGCGCTTGGGGGCGGCACGCAGCGTGTGCTACCCACGGGGTATGCCGCGCTGGATGCCGAGCTGCCGGGCGGTGGCTGGCCTGTGGGAGCCCTGAGCGAGGTGCTGCAGCCCCTGGCGGGCTTGCATGAATGGCAACTGGTGCTGCCTGCGCTGGTGCAGGCCACGGCAAAACAAAGTGGGGCCATCGTGCTGGTGGCGCCGCCCTGTGAGCCTTTTGGCCCGGCCTTGCAATCGCAGGGCTTGCGCGCAGAGCGGGTGTGTGTGGTGCGCGCCGACTCCCCCGTGGCCGCCTTGTGGGCGGCTGAGCAGGCGCTGCGCTGCCAGGGCGTGCTGGCCGTCATGGCCTGGTTGCCCCAGGCGCAACCTGCAGCACTGCGGCGACTGCAACTGGCGGCGGCCCAGCAGCAGCAATTGTTGTGGGTGTTTCGTTCGGTGGCCGCCTCGCTGCAGGCGCAGCAAGTGCTGCACGCGTCGCCCGCCCCGTTGCGGCTGCAAGTGCAGGGACTGGCCCTGCCAGGGGATGCCGCCGCTGCCCCCGGCATGCAGGTGCAGATTCTCAAGCGCCGGGGGCCTCCGCTGGCGCAGGCACTCCACCTGCCGGGCTGTCATCCGCAGTTGGCGCAGGTGCTGGTGGCGCAGGCTGAGCGGCGCCGTGCGGCGCAAGAGGCCGCCAGGGCTCTGCTGGCAGGGCGCCAGTCTGCGTCCGTCCGTGTAGCCGGGGCCTTGGCGGGGGCGCTGGCGCGCCACGTGCCTCCAGTCCAGCCCCCCGGCCAGCCCGGAGAGCAGCCAGGAGGCCGACCCAGAGGCCGGCCAGAAGGGAACAGGCATGCACTGGATTGCTCTGCCATTGCCCTGGTCCGATGAGCCTGCCGCCTTGCCAGGTACGGGTATGGGCACGGACAAAAGTGCTGGCGCACTCCAGGCCGCCGCTGGCTGGTGGGCCTTGCGTTTCACGCCGCGTGTGGCACTGGCCGATGGCGAGGCGGTGTTGCTGGAGGTGTCCACCACCGAACGCCTGTGGGGCGGGCGCGAGGCGCTGCAGGCCCTGGTGCTGCAAGCCTGGGCCGAGGCTGCTGCGCGGTACGAAGGGGAGGGCGCGGCGCCTCCACGCGTCCGCAGCGCGGAAGGGCTTGCCCCTTCCTGTGGACAGACCCCAGCTTTGCCGCCCCATGCGCCGACGGTGTGGGGCACAGGCCCCACCGCCCTGGTGGCCCATGCCAGGCTGCGCATGGCACTGGCAGGGCGCCCCTGCCCACCGCAGGGCAGGGTAGAGAGCCTGCCATTGCACACGCTGACAGCACTGCGCCCCCATGTGGCCAGCCTGGAGCGCATGGGCTGCCGCACCTGGGGCGCGCTGCGGGTCTTGCCGCGTGCGGGCGTCGCGCGGCGCCTGGGCGCGGGCGTGCTGCAGGTGCTTGACCAGGCCCTGGGCGATGCCCCCGAGGCCCATGCCTGGCTGCAACTGCCCGAGCAGTTTGTGTTGACCACCGAGCTGCCCGCCCTGGCCGCGTCGGCCGATGCACTGTTGTGGAGCGCCAGCCGCAGCCTCTCGGTCCTCCAGGCCTGGCTGCAGGCGCGCCAGCAAGGCGTGCTGGCGCTGGAGCTGGCCTGGCGCCACGACCTGCGGCGCATCGATGGTGTGGTGCTGCCGCCCACCCAGGCGCTGCAGGTGCGCACCGCCCAGGCCACCCACGACCTGGCGCACCTGCGGCGCCTGCTGGCCGAAAACCTGGCGCGCACCACGCTGGCCGCGCCGGTCAACCAGATCACGCTGCGGCTGCTCGACGCGGCCCCGTTGCCGCACCGCAGTGCCAGCCTGCTGCCCCCGGGGGAGGTGGGCGGGCGTGACCCCACAAGCCATGGCAGCACCGACCCGGCCGGTACCCCCGGCGAGGCCCTGCACCAACTGCTGGAGCGCCTGTCGGCCCGCCTGGGGGCCGACCACGTGGTGGCCCCGGTGCTGCTGGCCGACCATCGGCCCGAACGCATGCAGCAATGGAGACCGGCCGCTGAAGTGCTGGGCATGCCCTCGGCTGCGACGCGCAATGCAGCCACGCGGACACCCACCGGTCCTGTGTCCACGCGTGCGGACGGTGCTTCGCAGGGCATCGTCCCGGATGCCCCCTTGTTGCCCACCTGGCTGCTGAACCCGCCCCGGCAGCTGGCCGTGCAAGGCAACCGCCCCTGCCACCACGGCCTGTTGCGCCTGCTGGCCGGGCCCCACCGGTTGGAGGCGGGCTGGTGGTCTGCCATGGACGACGCTGTGGACCCAGCACGCCCCTGCGCAGACCTGGCCTTGCGCGATTACTTTGTGGCCCACAACGACGTTGCGGGACTGGTGTGGGTGTTTCGCGAGCGCCTGGCGCCTGCGCTGGACGGCACGCCAGCGGTGGCTCGGCCACACCGCTGGTTCTTGCACGGAATCTTTGGGTGAGCGGGCAGGGTGGTTGTCCATGGGTTTGACGCACCGGCATCCTCCACAGGCCACTGCGGTGCCAGGCCCCGCAGCGGGCGCGGGCGAGCTGCCGGGCTATGCCGAGCTTCACTGCCTGTCCAACTTCAGCTTTCAGCGCGGCGCATCGCACCCACAAGAGCTGGTCACGCGTGCTGCCCAACTCGGCTACCAAGCGCTGGCGCTGACGGACGAATGCTCCGTGGCCGGCGTGGTGCGTGCCTGGGGGGCGGCCAAGGAATGTGGCCTGCACCTCATCGTGGGCAGCGAGTTCTTGTGGGGTGACTTGCGGTTGGTGGCACTGGCGCGCGATGCCGAGGGCTGGGGCAACCTGTGCGAGTTCATCACCGCCGCCCGGGCCGCTGCGCCCAAGGGGCAATACCGTGTGGGTGTGGACAGCCCCTGGCACTTGCTGCAGGGGTGCGAGCTGCTGCTGGCACCTTGCCGTCAGCGCTTTGATGCTTCTAATTTTGTAGCGCTTAGCGCATGTATCACTAGCGCTACCAGCCAATTGGGCTCTCAAAATGCTCCGCATGTGTGGCTTGCGGTCGAATTGCACCAGGCCGCCGACGACAGCTTGTGGCTGGCCACGCTGCAGCGCGTGGGGGCCGCGCTGCAGCTGCCGCTGGTGGCCGCGGGCGACGTGCACATGCACGCCCGCTCGCGCAAGCCGCTGCAGGACGTGATCACCGCCGTCCAACTCGGTTGTACCGTGGCCGAGTGCGGCTTTGCGCTGCAGCCCAATGCCGAGCGCCACCTGCGCCAGCGCGTGCGGCTGGCGGGCATCTACCCACCCGAGTTGCTGGCGGCCACGCTCACCGTGGCCGGGCGCTGCACTTTCAGCCTGGGTGAGATCCAGTACCGGTACCCGCTAGAGACCGTGCCCGAGGGCATGACCCCCGCCCAGGCGCTGGCCTGGCTGGTGGAGCTGGGCGTGCAAAGCCATTACCCGCAGGGTGCTCCCGAGCGCGTGCAGGCGCAGATCCGCAAAGAGCTCGACCTGATCGCGCACTGCGGATACGAGATGTATTTCCTGACCGTGCACGACATCGTGCGTTTTGCACGCAGCGTGGGCATTCTGTGCCAGGGCAGGGGCTCTGCGGCGAACTCGGTGGTCTGCTACGTGCTGGGCATCACGGCGGTGGACCCGGAGCAGTCCCACCTGCTGTTCGAGCGCTTCATCAGCAAGGAGCGCAGCGAGCCGCCCGACATTGATGTGGACTTCGAACACGACCGGCGCGAAGAGGTCATCCAGTACATCTACGACAAATACGGCCGCGACCGCGCCGCCATCGCCGCCGTGGTCACCTGCTACCGCACACGCAGCGCCCTGCGCGACGTGGGCAAGGCCCTGGGCGTGGCGCCCGCCCTGGTCGATGCGTTTGCCAAAGACCACCACTGGTTTGACGAGACCTTTGCCACGGACCGCCTCCAGGAGCTGGCCCAGGCGGTGGGCGTGTCGCTGCACCGGCACATCGCCCGGCTGTGGCTGGAGCTGGCCGCCGATCTGAAGGACTTTCCGCGCCACCTGAGCCAGCATGTGGGCGGCTTTGTGCTGACCCAGGGCAAGCTCACACGGCTGGTGCCGGTGGAGCCAGCCAGCATGAAGGACCGCTCCGTCATCCAGTGGGACAAAGACGACCTGGATGACATGGGCCTGCTCAAGGTCGATGTGCTGGCCCTGGGCATGCTCAGCGCGCTGCGCCGCTGCCTCAACCTGCGCGCCGCCCTGCGCGGCGAGCACTGGGGTCTCAAAGACATCCCGCACGAAGACCCCGCCACCTACGACATGATCTGCGCCGCCGACACCGTGGGCGTGTTCCAGATCGAAAGCCGTGCCCAGATGAGCATGCTGCCCCGCCTGCAGCCGCGCGAGTTCTACGACCTGGTGGTCGAGGTCGCCATCGTGCGGCCCGGCCCCATCCAGGGAGGGATGGTGCACCCCTACCTGCAGGCGCGCGAGCGCCGGCGCAGGGGTGAACCGCTTCAACTCGAAAAACCCGAACTGGAAACCGCCCTGGCGCGCACGCTGGGTGTACCCATCTTTCAGGAACAGGTCATGCAAATCGCCATGGTGGCTGCCGGATTTTCCGCTGGCATGGCGGACGACTTGCGTCGCTCCATGGCCGCCTGGAAGCGCAAAGGAGGCGTACACCGGTTTGAGCGACCCTTGATCGGGGGGATGGAGGCACGCGGCTACCGTACCGAGTTTGCCCAGGCCATCTTCCAGCAGATGCTGGGCTTTGGTGAATACGGCTTTCCCGAAAGCCACGCCCACAGCTTTGCGCTGCTGGCCTATGCCAGCAGCTGGCTCAAGTGCCACGAACCCGCCTGTTTTTTGGCGGCTTTGCTTAACTCGTTGCCCATGGGTTTTTACAGCGCCTCGCAACTCTTGCAGGACGCCCGCCGCCACGGCGTTCGCGTGCTGCCCATCGACGTGACCGTGAGCGACATCGACTGCACACTGGAGGGCGAACCCGAGCCGCTGCGCCCCACACGCGGCCTGCGCGCACCGCCCCTGCCCCAGCCTGCCGTGCGCCTGGGCCTGCGGCTGGTTGGCAGCCTGCACGCAGACGCTGCCAAGCGCCTGCTGCAAGCCCGCGCCACAGGCCCCGTCTTTGCCACCACCGAAGACCTGGCCCTGCGTGCCCAACTGAGCCAGCAAGACCTGCAGGCCCTGGCCGCCGCCGATGCCCTGGCCAGCCTGTCCGGCCACCGGCGCCAGCAGATGTGGGACGCCGCCGCCCAGCACGCCGCGCCGCCCTTGTGGCGCGACGTGCCCGTGCACGAGGCCCCGCTGCAACTGCCCGAGGCGCCCGAGGGTGAAGAAATCCTGTTCGACTACGCCGCCACCGGCCTGACGCTGCGCCGCCACCCCCTGGCCCTGCTGCGCCCCCGCCTGGCCCGCTGGCGCTTGCAGACCGCCCTGCAATTGCATAGCGCCGCCCACGGCCGCAAGGTGCGCGCCTGCGGCATCGTCACGGTGCGTCAGCGCCCCGGCACCGCCAAGGGCACCATGTTCGTCACGCTGGAGGACGAAACCGGCCCCGTCAACGTCATCGTCTGGCCCGCCCTGGTCGATGTGTGGCGCAATGCGCTGCTGCGGTCACAGCTGCTGGCGGTGGAAGGGGTGTGGCAATGCAGCGCCGGTGCGCCTGGCAGCACGGCCGTGGTGCGGCACCTGGTGGCCCAGCGCTTCAAGGATTTGACCCCGCTGCTGGGGCGCATGGGGCGGGCGCTGCAGGGGAGCCGGGATTTTCATTGAGGGGGTGGTCGCTCTTCACGCAGGAGTATGGACCTGAATTGCAGGGCTGCTAACGGCCAACACTAGACGGTGGCCGCCAAAGAAAGCGGACGCTCAACGAACAAGCTAAGCCGACCGCCGAAGGCGGGTCGGCTTGAGCGCCGGGTTAGAAATCATCTCGGTAAGTAGACCTCACCGCTAGCGAGAAGCCGGACGCCGTACTCCTGTGCGCCAACTCCAAATAGCTGACCAAGTGATGCAAGCAAGCTTGAATGATCATCGCCTTGCAGAGCATTGAGAGCTGCCGCCGGCACTAGGGTTACTTCCGGCTCAGCTGCTGCCGCACGAACCAGAAAAGCGAGTTGGGCACCTTGAAGCCAAGTGCCTACGTAAGGAACAACTGAATTAAAGCCAGCCGCATAGACCTTTTTGGCATAGGTCGACCTACCTAAACAAGCAACTCTTGCGCCCTTGTCGTGCGAGAAGAGCGAGTCGCGAAGTGTGTTGAAGCGCGATTGTGCTCCACCTTTATGCCGACGCCACTTCGGAGTATTGGATTTCAGGTCCATCTGATGAATTCCAAACTCGACGACCCCATGCGAATCAAGTGATGAAAGCATTTGCTGCCAAGTCATTTTTCGCTTCCTCTCTGTCAAAGAATAGACAAGCGTCTGGGCATGAGTTCTAACGTAATGTAGACCGCACCGGGTCGCAGGCCATATCTGGCGCTTGCGGTCTAAATTGGCGCGAAAAAAAAACGCGGAAAGGGGCTTGTAGCCTAGCTCGACGGCGCGCATGCTGCACAAACGTACAGTACTAAATTTACCCATGAAACCCGACTCCCCCCTGTGTTGCGCGCCACACGGTTGCTGGATCAGGTCCGTGAGCGAATTTGTTCCGCACACTATAGCTTTGCTAATGGGGCTTTGCCATGCCATGGAGCCGTTCATCATCGAACGACGGCTTTGTGGCTTGGCCTGACCGACAGCTCTGGGCCCATTCCAGCCATCGAGCTGTAAACCCAGCCAACGCCCCACGACCCCACTGCCTCCATTCAAACCGACTTACACCCAAACCTTACCCAACGGTGCACCTGCACAAACGTCGCGCTGCACCGTGGGGCACGGTGGTACAAAACGCAGGTCGGTCGCATCGCGGTGGGATGCACCCGGTGCAGACACCACGGCAATGCCCACCCCGATGCGGGCCATGGCAAGCCGGTTACAGGGCCAGGTTGGAGACTTCCGCGTTGACACCATGTGTTGCACCAGGTCCGGGCCTTTGGCGTGCCGCACGCTCACAAATCAAGGCGCCTGCAGCTTTTGCAGCAGTTCCAGCGTCGGATACCCATCAGCCACCACGCCCAGGCTGCGCTGGTAGCCGCGCAGGCCCGCGCGGGTGGCGGGGCCCATCACGCCATCGGGGGGGCCTGCGGCAAAGCCCTTGCGGTTCAGGGCTTCTTGCAGGGCTTGCAGCTGTGCGCGCGACAGCGGCTCGATGTCGCGGGGCCATGGGGCGGCCACTGGGCCCCCGCCGTCGATCTGCCGCGCCAGCAGCGCCACGCCCAGCGCGTAGTTGACCGAGTTGTTGTAGCGCAGGATGGTGCGAAAGTTGTTGCCCACCAAAAACGCCGGGCCCCGTGCACCCGCAGGGGTGGCGATGGAGGCCCCGGCCAGGTCGGGCAGCGGCGCCCCGTCGATGGATCGCACCCCTTCGGCCTCCCACTGGGCCGTGGTCTGGCGCACGGCGGGGTCGGCGCGGGCATGGTCGAAGGTGGGGGGCAACTGCACTTCGGCACCCCATGGCTCGCCAGACTTCCAGCCGGACCGGGCGAGGAAATGCGCGGTGGACGCCGTCACATCGGGCACGCTGCCCCAGATGTCGCGGTGCCCGTCGCCGTCGGCATCCACGGCATAGGCCAGAAACACCGAGGGCAGGAACTGCGTGTGCCCCATGGCCCCGGCCCACGATCCGATCATGCGGTCGGCGGCGATGTCGCCCTGGTCGATGATGCGCAGCGCTGCCAGCAGTTCGGTCTGCGCCCAGGCGCGGCGGCGGCCTTCGTAGGCCAGGGTGGCCAGTGCGTCCACCGTGCGGAAGGTGCCAAAGTTGCTGCCGTAGTTGCTCTCCATGCCCCAGATGGCGGTGACGATGCTGGCCGGTACGCCATAGCGGGCGGCTGCGGCCTGCAGTGCCGCGCTGTGCGCCGCTAACTGGGCCTGTCCCTGGGCGATGCGCTGGGGGGAGACGGCGCTGTCCAGGTACGCCCACGGGGTGCGGGTGAACTCGGGCTGGGCGCGGTCCAGCTCGACCACGCGGGGCAGCCACTGTGCCTTGCCGAGCACGTCGCGCACGGTGGCGGGACGAATGCCGGCCTCCAGCGCCTGGGCCGAAAAGGTGCTGAGCCATTGGGCAAAGCCGGCGGTGTGGTCAGCATCGGGGCAGGCTTGCGGCTGTGTGGCGGCTGGTATGGGCGAAGCTGTCTGAGCTGGGGCCGCAGGGGCCGCCGCCACAGGTTTGGCTGCGGGTGTGGGGGGGGAGCTGGGGGCTGACGCGCAGCCCGCCAGGGCGAGGGCGGCTGCCAGAGCCACTCCGGCAACGCCTGCGGGGGCGTGGGCGCGCTGGACAGCGAGGGGCAGGGCGGTGGAGAGCCCCACGGGGCGAGGGGAAGCAATGAAACTGGGCATGCGCCATTGTCCCGCGTGGCGATCTGCCCGCCGGGGGCGAATGTGCATCAGTCCGTACGGTGAATATGCTTACTATGTTTTTGATAGCTGCTTGCGCATGTTCCACTAGCGCTTGCGGCCAAAAACACTGAAAAATGCGGTTACAGTGGCGGCTTGATCGCCCCAGCTCCCGCCGATTGCGCGCGAGCCACCGCCTGCAGCCTCCTGTTAGCCTACCGACCATGGCGCCCCACACCTTTCTTTGGCACGACTACGAAACCTTTGGCGCCAACACGCGCCGCGACCGGCCCGCGCAGTTCGCGGCCATCCGCACCGATGCCGAGCTGAACGAAATCGGCGAGCCGCTGATGCTGTACTGCCAGCCCGCCAACGACTATCTGCCCGACCCGGTGTCGTGCCTCATCACCGGCATCACGCCCCAGCAGTGCCTGGAGCAGGGTGTGCCCGAGCACCAGTTTGCCGCGCGCATCGAGTCCGAGTTCGCTCAGCCCGGCACGATTGGCGTGGGCTACAACACCATCCGGTTTGACGACGAGATCACGCGCTTCATGTTCTGGCGCAACCTCATCGACCCCTATGCGCGCGAGTGGCAGAACCAGTGTGGCCGCTGGGACCTGCTGGACGTGGTGCGCATGACTTATGCGCTGCGGCCCGATGGCATCACCTGGCCCAAAAAGGAAGACGGCGTGACCCCCAGCTTCAAGCTGGAGCACCTGTCGAAGGCCAACGGCCTGCAGCACGACGCCGCGCACGATGCGCTGTCGGACGTGCGCGCCACCATTGCGCTGGCGCGGCTGATTCGCCAGCACAACACCAAGCTGTTCGACTTTGCTCTCAGCCTGCACAAGAAGGACCGCGTGGCTGCCGAGCTGCGCCTGCCCGCCACCACGGCCACGGCGCGGGCGTTTTTGCATGTCTCGGGCATGTTCCCCACCGAACGCGGTTGCTTGGCGGTGATGTGGCCGCTGGCCAGCCACCCCACCAACAAGAACGAGCTGATCGCCTGGGACCTGGCCCACGACCCGCGCGAGCTGGCCACGCTGAATGTGGAGGACATCCGCCTGCGCATGTTCAGCAAGGCCGATGCGCTGCCCGAGGGCGTCACCCGCCTGCCGATCAAGACCATCCACCTGAACAAGTCGCCCATGGTGGTGGGCAATGTGAACACGCTCACGCCCGCGTTGGCCCAGCGCTGGGGCATCGACCTGGCCCAGGCCGCGCAGCACGCCGAGGTGGCGCGCGCGCTGCCCGACATGAGCGGCATCTGGCCAGCGGTGTTTGCCCGTCCGCAAGAGCCCGCGCCCGATGTGGACCAGGACTTGTATGGCGGGTTTGTGGGCAACAACGACCGGCGCCTCCTGAACGACCTGCGCACCCTCAGCGGCGACAAGCTGGCCAAGGCGCGTGCGAACTTTGACGACCCGCGCCTGGCCGAGCTGCTGTGGCGCTACCGGGCGCGCAACTTTCCGCAGACGCTGTCACCCGAGGAGCAGGAACGATGGGAGGCCCACCGCGCTGCCTGCCTGTTTGACGGGCAGGGCGGTGCGCGCACGGTGGAGCAACTGTTCACTGAAATCGACGAACTCTCAGAGACCGCCGACGACGAGCGCACGCAGGATATTTTGGGCGCCTTGTACGATTACGCTGAACACATCGCACCGGAGCGATGACTCTCCCTGAGGCGGTGCGCGCCTTCCCCTGGCGGGGGACGCACCGGTGGCCAGGCAAAGCCAGTTCCATGGCTGCGTTGGCCTCTGGTGCCCAGTAACGCCAGGCCTTTTGTGCAGACGAAAAGAAATTGCCGCAGATTTTTATGACGACACCGCAGAACCACAGTTTCACCACCCAGATCGTGCACGCCGACCGCCTGGGCGGCGCCGAGCAAGGGGCCATCCACAAGCCCATCCACACCTCGGTGCAGTACGGCTACGAGAAGGTCGAGGACCTGATCGCCGTCTTCCAGGGCACGGCCAAGGGCGGCTTCAACTACGCGCGCCAGGGCACGCCCACCACGGCGGCGCTGGAGGCCAAGATCACGCAGATGGAGGGCGGGCACGGCTCCATCGTGTTTTCCACCGGCATGGCGGGCATCTGCGCGGTGTTTCTCACGCTGCTCAAGGCGGGCGACCATCTGGTGGCCAGCCAGTTCGTGTTTGGCAACACCAACAGCGTGTTCGGCACGCTGGCCGACCTGGGCATTGAAGTGACCACGGTAGACGTGACCGACGCGGCCAACGTGGCCGCCGCGCTGCGCCCCAACACCCGCATGGTGTTTGTCGAAACCATTGCCAACCCCGGCACGCAGATCCCCGACCTGGAAGGCATTGGCGCACTGTGCCAGCAGCGGGGCGTGCTGTACGTGGTGGACAACACCGTGGCTTCGCCCTACCTGTTCCGCGCGGCCACGGTGGGCGCGGGCCTGGTGGTCAACTCGCTCACCAAGAGCATTGGCGGGCAGGGCGATGCACTGGGCGGCGCCATCACCGACACGGGCCTGTACGACTGGTCGGGCTACCCCAACATCTTTGCGGCCTACCGCAAGGGGGACGCCAAGGGCTGGGGCCTGCAGCAGCTGCGCAAAAAGGGCCTGCGCGACATGGGCGGCACGCTGTCGTCCCACGCCGCCCACCAGCTGGCCTTGGGCGCGGAGACCCTGTCACTGCGCATGGACCGCACCAGTGCCACGGCCCTGGCGTTGGCGCAGTGGCTGGAGGCGCATCCGGCCGTCTCGCGCGTGCTGTACCCCATGCTGCCCTCGCACCCGCAGCACGCCTTTGCACGCAAGCACCTCAAGGCGGGCTCGTGGCTGCTGTCGTTCGAGTTGCGCAACCCCGACCAGTGCCTGCCCGTGTGCAACCGTCTGCAGTTGCCCATCAAGGCCACGGGGCTGGCCGACACGCGCACGCTGATCATCCCGGTGGCGCACACCATCTTCTGGGAGGCCGGCCCCGCCGTGCGCGCCACCATGGGCATTGCCGACAGCATGATCCGCCTGTCGGTGGGCCTGGAAGAGGTGGAAGACCTGCTGGCCGACTTTGAGCAGGCGCTGGCCGGAGCCTGACCCCACCTGACTTGCCCACCCTGATCGGGAGCCCCGCCATGGCCACTGCCACCTCTGCACCGCCCGCCAACATCGGCAAGTACCGCATCGAGCGCGAACTGGGGCGGGGCGCCAGTGGCATTGTGTATCTGGGGCTGGACGGCTTCCGGGGCCGCAAGGTGGCGATCAAGCAGACCCACGCGCACCTGCTGAAGGTGCCCGAGCAAGCCGAGCGCTACCGCAAGCTGCTGCGCAACGAGGCCGCGCTGTCGGGCCGCCTGCGCCACCCCAACATCGTGCGCCTGCTGGATGCGGACGAAGAGGCGCTGCCGCCGTACCTGGTGCTCGAATACGTGGACGGCCAGCCGCTGTCCGACTTTGCGACGCCCGACACCCTGCTGCCCGTGCCCCAGGTGCTGGACATTGCCTTCAAGTGCTGCAACGCGCTCGAATACGCTTACCGCGAAGGTCTGGTGCACCGCGACATTAAGCCCGCCAACCTCATGCTGGCGCGCGGCGGCGATGTGAAGCTGACCGACTTTGGCGCGGCGCTGTCGCTCCGCAGCGATGCCACCCAGCTGTCCGGCCTGGTGGGCTCGCCCTCGTACATGTCGCCTGAGCAGGTGCGCGAGCAGGACCTTACCCACCACAGCGACATGTTCTCGCTGGCCGTGGTGGTGTACGAACTGCTCACCGGCCGCCGCCCGTTTGATGGCGATACCGACTTCGCCACGCTCTACAAGATCAGCAACGAGACGCCCACGCGGCCCAGCCTGCTGCGCGCGTCGCTGCCCGCGCATGTGGACGAGGTGCTGCTGCGTGCGCTGGCCAAGCAGCCCGCCGACCGCTTTGCCACCTGGGCCGACTTTGCCCAGGCGCTGCTGGCCGCGCACCGGGGACTGCCCCGTCAGAAGTCGCAAGACACCGAGGCCGAGCGCTTTGCGCGCCTGCGTGCGCTGCCGTTTTTTGCCGACTTTCACGACGTGGCGCTGTGGGAGCTGATGCGCCTGGGTAGCTGGCGCCGACTGGAGCAGGGCACGGTGCTGATGCGCGAGAACACGCCCGGCGACTCGTTCTGCATTCTCATCGAAGGCCAGGTGGCCGTCAGCCGCCAGGGCTGGAACCTGAGCACGCTGGGCCCGGGCGTGACCCTGGGCGAGATGACCTACCTGCGCCCCGACAACCGCATCCGCACTGCCACCGCCGTGGCCGAGACCGAGGTGTTGGTGCTCAAAGTGCGCAACCCGGCGCTGCGCGAGGCGTCGGAAGATCTGCAGTCGCGCTTTGACAGGGCCTTCATCAAGCTGCTGGTGGGGCGGCTGATTGCGACCAACGAACAGTTGGCGGAGTGGGAGCTGGTGGCTGCGCCTGGGCCGGCTGGCGGTTGATATCCTGTTTGCTATTTAATTGGTAGCTGCTGGGGCATATTGCACTAGCGCTACGAGGGCCTGTTCACCCTATTTTTGCCAGATGCGTTGCGATGCCCAAGGGCCAGGCGCAAGGCGCCAAACGAAGCTGGGGTGCGGCCCCGGCGAGGCTTGGCAACGCTGCGGATGGCCCTTGGGCATCGCAACCCGAAGGGAAGGCATCCCCCGCCACGCCACTCGTCGTTGCGTTCCTAGCCAAGGCCCCGGCCTTGGCGTCGTCGCGCGCCTCGATTGGCGCGGCGGGGGAAGCCTTCGCATTTGCAAAAATAGGGTGAACAGGCCCTGGCCCAAATTACCCAAAAAACCGGTAGCACACCACAATGGCAGCCACCACGCCCGCCAGTTCGGCCAGCAGCGCGCAGCCCACGGCGTGCCGGGCGCGCTGAATGCCCACTGCGCCGAAGTACACGGCCAGCACGTAGAAGGTGGTTTCGGTGCTGCCCTGGATCGTGGCGGCGGCCAGGGCAGCAAAGCTGTCCACGCCCTGGGTCTGCATGGTTTCGATCAGCATGGCGCGCGCCGCGCTGCCTGAAAACGGCTTGACCAGGGCAGTAGGCAAAGCGTCCACGAACCGGGCATCAGCGCCCAGCGTGGTCACGCACCAGCGGATGCCGTCCAGCACATAGCCCAGCGCCCCCGAGGCGCGGAAAACGCCCACCGCGCACAGCATGGCCACCAGGTAGGGCAGCAAGCCTTTGGCCACGTCAAAGCCTTCGCGCGCGCCCTCGATGAACGCCTCGTACACCGGCACCTTGCGCCAGGCGCCCAAGGCCACAAACAACACGACCAGCGCAAACAGCGTGAGGTTGCCCAGCAGCGACGACAGCGAGGCCAGGGCCGCAGCGCTGAGCGTGGTGAGCAGCGCCATGAAGCCGCCCAGCACCAACGCCACCGGCAGCAGGTAGGCCAGCACCACGGGGCTCCACAGCGGCAGGCGCTGCACCACGGCCACGCTCAGCAGGCCCACCAGGGTGGACGCGGAGGTCGCCAGCAGGATGGGCAAAAAGACCAGCGTTGGGTCGGGCGCGCCCTGCTGCATGCGGTACATGAAGATGGTGACGGGCAGCAGCGTGAGGGACGAGGCATTGAGCACCAGAAACAGGATCTGCGCGTTGGTGGCGGTGTCGGGCTGCGGGTTCAGCTCCTGCAGCGCTTTCATGGCCTTGAGGCCCATGGGGGTGGCCGCGTTGTCCAGCCCCAGGGCGTTGGCCGCAAAGTTCAGCGTGATCAGCCCGAGCGACGGGTGGCCGCGCGGCACCCCGGGCATGAGCTTGGCAAACAGGGGGGCCAGCCAGCGCGCCAGCGCGTCCACCAGGCCCGCCTTCTCGGCAATGCGCAGGAAACCCAGCCACAGCGTGAGCGTGCCAAACAGCAGCACCATGACTTCGACCGAGAGCTTGGCCATCTGGAACAGGGCCTGCACCATGGCCGAGAAAATGTCGGCATTGTCACCCACCAGCCACTGGGCCAGCGCAGCCACCGCCGCTGTCAGGAAGAAGCCGAGCCACAGGGTGTTGAGCATGGGAGAGGGGGCGCTGAGGGGAGGGTGGGTGTTTGGCCGAGATTACACGCTGCTGAGGGCAGGGCGGGGCTGTTGGCAGCGGGTTTGGCGCTGCCACGACAACGCCAGGGTTGTGTGCCTGGGGAGATTCTGGGGTGCCGGGTAAACTATAGGGTTTTTGCCGCGCGGGGCGACCCACGGCAAATACCCCCCAACCCACACACAAAGGTAACCCCCATGGGCGCGCAGTGGAAAGCAAAAGGCAAGGCTCTGGTGGCCGATGCCAAGGGCAAGCTGTTTGGCAAGCTGGTCAAGGAAATCACCGTGGCCGCACGCGGCGGCGCCGACCCGGCCAGCAACTCGCGCCTGCGCCTCGTGGTCGAGCAGGCCCGCAAGGCATCGATGCCCAAGGACACGCTGGAGCGCGCCATCAAGAAGGGCTCCGGCACCGGCGCCGACGCCGTCAGCTACGAACGCGTGATCTACGAAGGCTTTGCCCCCCACCAGGTGGCCGTGATGGTCGAGTGCCTGACCGACAACGTGAACCGCACCGCCCCTGAAATGCGCGTGCTGTTCCGCAAGGGCCAGCTGGGAACATCTGGCTCGGTGGCTTGGGACTTCAACCACGTGGGCATCATCGAAGCCGAGCGTGCCAACGCCGATGCCGACCCCGAGCTGGCCGCCATCGAAGCCGGTGCGCAGGACTTTGAAGCCGGCGACGAAGAAGGCACCACCGTCTTCTGGACGGACCCCACCGACCTGGATCTGGTCAGCCGCGCGCTGCCAGCCCACGGCTTCACGGTGCTGACTGCCAAGCTGGGCTACAAGCCCAAGAACCCGGTGAACCCCGCCAACCTTACGGCCGAACAGCTGGAGGAGGTGGAGAACTTCCTGGCCGCCATCGATTCGAACGACGACGTGCAAAACGTGTTTGTGAGCCTGGGTGGCTGATGCCAGCGGGCTGGTGCTGGCGCAGGTGCTGCATGCGGTGCCGCGCAGCATTCCGCCCACTCCATCCGTTGGCTGGCCACCTCTTGTTTTGACGGACCCATCCACTGTTTCATGACTGCTGACCACTACGCAGCCCTCGGGCTGGCGGCCAACGCGTCGCTGGCGGACATCAAGAAGGCCTTTCGCCAGAAGGCCTCGTTCTACCACCCCGACCGCAACACCGCACCCGACGCGGCCCAACGCTTTGCCGAAGTGCAAAAGGCCTACGAGGTGCTGTCGGACGACGACGCGCGCCAGGCCTACGACGACAACCGCCGCCGCAACCTGCTGGACGACCCGCTGCAGACCGCCCAGGAGATCTGGCAGGCCTACAGCGCGCGCATCCTTTCTCATCCTTCTGCCCTGTGAAACTTTCTCCCTATTTTTATGACCTGCGCTCCGCCTACCAGGCCGAGCTGGATGACCTGGTGTCGGACTCCGAAGGCAATGACGTGCTGCGCAAGCGCCTGGCTGAAAAGCGCAACGAGATGGCGTTTTTGGTGCAGATGATGGAACTGGCCCCCGAAATGGTGGCCGTGGTGTTCCACCGGGGCTTTCGCTTCACCCAACCGGCGGCGCTGGAGCACCTGCTGAGCCTGCCCGTGAACGAGCTGCCCGACTGGCACAGCCTGGGCCATGCCGTGGCGCTGGAGCCCTGGGCGCAGAGTCTGGCGCAGACGGTGCTGCGCGAGCCCCAGGGCGCACGCTTTCTGACCGTGGCTGCTGGCCTGGAATACCTGCAGCAGCACGCCCACATGGCCCCCGCTGCTGCTGCCCATGGCGACAGCGATGCCGACGACGACGGTGAAGACGCCGCCGAACACGACGACGACTACAGCGCCCTGAGTGCCGACGACGCGGTGGACCCTCACAACAGCCGTACGCGCGAAGAGGCCAGCGCCAATTGGCTGGCCGACGTAGGCTTTGAGCGCAAGGAATGACGACCATGAGCAACAGCAACCAACACCTGGCCCTGATCACCAAGACCACCAGCCTCATCGCGGCCGGTGACATCGTGGGCGCCGAATCCGCGCTGGCCGAGCTGGCCGATGCCGAAGGCGACAACGCCCTGATGGTGGTGCTGGACCAGCTCGCGCCCAAGGACATCCTGGCCGTGATGCGTGAGTACGACGACTCCAAGGCGTCCGTGGTCAACATGCTGGTCACGCCCGAGCAGTTTGCGCGCGCCATGGTGCTGGAAAAGCAGTACAAGGACCTCACCCACACCCACCTGCGCAACATGGTCAACGCCGTGGTCTTCCGCGACGATGCCGACCCGGTGGAATTCCTCACCGCCATTGGCGACCTGGAAGGCGGCGCCGAGGCCTTGGCCAACTACTTTGCGGAAAAGTGGAGCCGCATCGAAGCCTTTGCCCGCACCGGCACGTTTGACGCGACAGAAGACTACGGTGTCACGCTGAGCGACGACGAGCTACTGGCCTCGGGCTATGTGCAGCCGCGCGTGGACCTGGACGAGGTGGCCGACCGCGACTGGATGCAGATGGCCTGGCTGCTGCGCTACGAGTGCCGCGACCTGTTCATTGAAATGCTGCTGGTGCTGCGCGCCAAGGCCCGTGCGTTTGACCTGGGCCTGGAAGAGGGTGACGAGACTCCCGCCGAGGAAGACGACGGCAAGTTCGAGACCAGCGAGACAGACCGGGGCAAGGCCACACCCGCTGCCCGCGCCTCTGACGAAGAATCCGCGATTTGATGATGTCCCAAAGCTCGGCACTGCAACTGCACGACGCCCGTCCTTTCTTTGAAAAGGCGCTGGTCTACGGCGTGCAGCACGGCATCATTGATGCCGACCGGCTGGCGGCCATCAATACCGATGCACCCAAGGGCATGGTGCAGATTGCGCGCTACTTTGGCAGCGAGTTCCTGCGGCCCGAGCTGGAAAAAGCGCGGGACCGTATGGTCAACCTGATCAGCCTGTACCTGCTGGAGACCACCGACGGTGACCTGGCCAAGGCAGCGGTCTCGTTGCGCGACAACTCCTTTTTGTCGCGCTCCAAGGGCGGGTCGGACATGCTCAAGCGGCTGATCGCCATGCCCGAGAGCAGCAACTTTGGCATGGCCGGTTATGCCGATGCCGAAACCCCGCTGCTGGCTGCCTGGTCGCTGCGCAGCCATGCCGAATACCGCGCGGAGCTGGCCCGCCGCAGCCAGATCGCCCAGGCCATCGCCGCCGCCGAATGGCTGGCCGCGCAATACGACCTGGACACCGACGAGCTGGAAACTGCTGGTGCCGATGCCGAGGCGGTGATCCGCACAGGGCTGCTGATGCAGGCGCTGAACCCCCAGGCCATGGCGGCGGGTGAGTGGCCCAGCGCCCCGGCGTTTGAAAAGCTGGTGACGGCACTGCGCAAAAAGAAGGCAACTGTGCCGACGGCGCTGCGCTTGCCCGCTGGTGTGCCCGCAGAGCTGCGCGATGTGCTACAGGCCCAATGCGCTGCTGTGCTGGCGGACTTGCCCAAGCTGCTGCAGTCCACTGCGCCCCTGCGCACCCTGTTGCGCCCCATGGGCGCCTTTCGGGCGCGGTACTTCCTGCTGGACGACCCGCTGGCCGAAGTGGACAGCTTTCACCGCAGCCTGGACGCTCTGGAGGAAGACGACGAGCCTCCGCAGCCCGCGAGCAAGACCTGGACGAAGGCGACCGCAGGCAACGAGGACGAGCACTCCCTGCTCACGCTGTTTCTGTGCCTGGCCGCCGGTGCGCCCAAGAAGACGCTGCTCACCGAGAAAACCGCCGCCAGCCTGGTGCGCAAGATCCGCAAGTCCGGCCTGCAGCCCGAGCTGGCGACCGACTTCATCCGCACCCATGCGGCGGCCGCCTTCCAGCAAGACTACCTGGCCCTGTGGTCCGGTTTTGTGCAAGACGCGCAGGCCACGCTGACCAGCGACCGTGACTACCAGATGCACGACGCACTGGCGCTCCTGCGGCGCGAATGCCACGTGGTGGGCTGACAGGCGCGCCCATAGGCCGAGCGAGGGGGCGGCCTGAGAGGCTCCAGGCACTAGCTCAAGCACTGCATGGATGCCCGCAAAAGAGTCGCGGGGCAGTCAAGGCTCTCGGTTACCATTGTTAACGTTGACAGTCATCGCATAGCCTTCAAGCCTTAGCAGCCGGGCGTTGGGCGATGGCGTCGCGTTGTGAGCCTCATTGCCATCGCCTGTCTGTACCCTCTGTGCACAGCCCCACCCTCCTTATCGTCGCGGCCATTCTTGCAGCGCTGGTCACAGGCGTTCTGTCCGCGGTGTGGCTCTTCAACAGACGCATTCCCGGGCTTCGGTTCTGGGCGCAGGCACTGTTCTGCGCCACCGTCTTCTGCATCAACCTGCTGCTGCGCGACCATGTGCCGCTGCCGTTGTCTGTCGTGCTGGCGCAGTCTTCCATTGCTTTGACTGCATACCTGTGCCTGCTGGGCGCACGCGAGTACATGGGCAGGGCGCCCTTGGGGCATGGCGTTGCCGCTCTGGCCTTGGCGCTTCTGCTGAGTACGGCCTTGTTTTTTACCCTGGTCAAGCCGAACGTACAGGTGCGCATCGTGCTGACGGGTCTGGTGCCTGGGGTGTTGTTCATTGCGGCCGCGCACACACTGGCCCGTGGCGGCTTTCACAAGGTGCCCGCACGCTACCTGTTTGCGGCCACGGTGGGCGTGCATGGAGCGTTCCTGCTGGTGCGGCCCTTGTTGTTCACGCTGGCCGCGCCCGCCGATGGGGCGCAGCCCGAAGCGGGCATGGTGGCCGCGCTGTCGCAGTTTGTGGTGCTGGAGTCCACCCTGGCGCTGGTGCTGGTGGCGTTTGGTGCGCTCATGCTCACCAATGAGTTCATCACCAACGAACTGCGCCATCTGGCCGAGGTGGACCCGCTGACCAATGTGTTCAACCGCCGCGCGTTTTTGACCCTGCTGGACAAAGCCATCAGCAACGCCCAGCGCACGCAGACGACGCTGCCCGTGTTGGTGATGGACCTGGACCATTTCAAGAAGGTCAACGACAGCTGGGGCCACCGCGCGGGTGACGATGTGCTGCGCCATTTTGTGATGCTGGCCCAGCGCTGCCTGCGCAAGGAGGACGTGATGGGCCGACTGGGGGGCGAAGAGTTCGCCATCTTCTTGCCCAATGCAGGGACAGGTGGCGCCGTTGCGGTGGCCGAGCGGCTGCGCGCCATGGTGGAGGCCCACCCGGTGGTGACCGAGCAGCGCAGCATTGCGCTCACGGTGAGTGTCGGCGTCACCGTGTGCGCGGGCAGCGAGTCTGCAGGCACGGCCCTGCAGCGTGCGGATGAGGCCATGTACCTGGCCAAGGAACGGGGGCGCAACCGCGTGGAGATGACCGTGGTCCCTGCTGCACCCCTGGCCCCGGCTACCACCACCAACCAGCCTGCCACGCGGACCACCCTGGCGGCATAGGAGCTGCCTTGCGCCGTGGCGGGCTGTGTCGGCTGCCCGACCCTGGCGGTGGCGGCATGGGTCACAAAGTCGATGTTGCCCGTCACAATCGCCTTTTTCACCCCGCCCCCGGTGATGCGAGCAGACAACCCCATGGCAGTCCCCACCCCTCCTGGCGCTCCCAGCGACGCCCACGCTGCAGCCCCCCAATCCGCCGGCACCCAGCCCGCGCCCTCTGCGTCGCCCGTAGCGCACGGCCGCAGGGCATTTCTGGCCACCGGGGCCGGGGCGGCGCTCGCAGCCGCTGGCGCTGCGGGCTATTTTCTGCACCAACCGGGCAACGACCGACGGCTGGTCTTCGCCACCCTGCACGACGCCATGGGCGAGGCCGAGCGACTGAACGCTGCCTCAGTCCACGCGCTGGAACCCGCCACGGCCTGGACCTGGGCGCAGACGCTGGTGCATTGCGCGCAGAGCATTGAATACTCGTTGCAAGGCTTTCCGTCGCCCAAGTCGGCGCTGTTTCAGAACACCCTGGGCGCCGCCGCTTTCAAGGTGTTTACTCTGAGGGGCCGCATGAGTCACAACCTGGCTGAGCCCATTCCGGGAGCCCCGGCGCTCGATGCGCAGACCACGGACGCATCGGCCGCCATGGCACGCCTGCGCCAGGCGGTGCAGGACTTTGCCCTCCACACCGGTGCACTGCAGCCCCACTTTGCCTACGGCGCCTTGACCCGGGCGCAGTACGAGCAGGCGCACGCCATGCACCTGGCCAACCATCTGTCGGCCTTTGATGGGCGCGGCTAGTGCAGGCGTTGAAGACTAAAGCTGCGCTCGTCTGAAGCTGCTGGACAGCTCTGCAGCCCAGGCGTAAGACCCACGCAATTGAAGCCAAATTGATGCAAGTCAAGGGGGGCGGCCGACCGCGCGCCGCCCATGAAGGCCCTGCGCTTACGATGCATTTTGAGGTGAGGCGCCTTCGCTGATGTGACTGCCAACGCGCTCTGCCTCCGCACCAAAGAGGATCAGAGCCATGGGCAGCAAGTGGAAAGTTTATGCGGCCGTCGCAGCGCTGTTGCTGCTGGGCACCGTATTGGTCGTGCGGTGGGCGCCCTGGCAGCCCAAGGGGCCGGGCCCGGGCTTTGTGAGCGGCAACGGCCGCATCGAGGCCACCGAGATCGCCGTGGCCACCAAGCTCGCGGGCCGGGTGCAGGACATCCTGGTGGCCGAGGGCGATTTCGTGAAGGCGGGGCAGCCCGCGGCCCGCATGCAGATCGACGGCCTGCAGGCCCAGCGCGAAGAGGCCGTGGCCCGGCTGCAGCAGGCGCAGCTGGCCATCAGCAGCGCGCAGGTACAGGTGGCCCAGCGAGAAAGCGACTACCAGGCTGCATTGGCGGTCGTGGCCCAGCGCGAAAGCGACCTCGACACTGCCCGCCGCCGCCTGCCGCGCTCCGAGCAGCTGGCGCGCGAAGGCTTCTTCTCCAGCCAGTTGCTGGACGACGACCGCGCCAAAGTGCGCAGCCAGCAGGCCGCCGTGGTCGCGGCCAAGGCGCAGGCCAAGGCTGCGCAGGCGGGCATTGGCGCGTCGCGCACGCAGGTGACCAGCGCCGAGGCCAACGTGCGCGCGCTGGAGGCCACGCTGGCCCGCATCGATGTGGAGCTGGCCGACAGCGAGCTCAAGGCCCCGCGGGACGGCCGCGTGCAGTTTCGCGTGGTGCAGCCCGGCGAGGTGGTGGGCGCGGGCGCACGGGTGCTGCAGCTGGTGGACCTGAGCGACGTATACATGACGTTCTTCTTGCCCGAAACCGTGGCGGGTCGCGTGGCGCTGGGCAGCGAGGTGCGCATCGTGCTCGATGCAGCACCGGGTTTTGTGATCCCGGCCACCGTGTCGTTTGTGGCCAGCACCGCTCAGTTCACGCCCAAGACGGTGGAGACCGCCAGCGAGCGCCAGAAGCTCATGTTCCGCGTGCGGGCCCAGATCGACAAGGCACTGCTGCTGCGCCACCAGGAGCAGGTCAAGACCGGTCTGCCCGGCGTGGCCTGGCTGCGGGTGGACCCAGCGGTGGAATGGCCTGCCAACCTCGCCGTCAAGGCCGACCAGTGAGCCTCCCCGGCAGCGCGGCACCCGTGGCTCGCCTGCGTGGCGTGGGCCAGCGCTACGGGCGCACCGTGGCGCTCGACGGCATCGACCTGGAGGTGGCTGCCGGCCGCATGGTGGGCCTGATCGGGCCGGACGGCGTGGGCAAGTCCAGCCTGCTGGCGCTGGTGGCGGGCGCCCGCGCAGTACAGCAGGGCACGGTAGAGGTGCTGGGCGGCGACATGGCCAAAAGCCGCCACCGCAGCCGCGTGTGCCCCCGCATCGCCTATATGCCGCAGGGCCTGGGTAAGAACCTGTACCCCACGCTGTCGGTGGAAGAGAACCTGCAGTTCTTTGGCCGCCTGTTCGGGCACGACGCGGCCGAGCAGCGCCGCCGTATTGATGAACTCACGCGCAGTACCGGCCTGCACCCGTTTCTGGCGCGGCCTGCGGGCAAGCTTTCGGGCGGCATGAAGCAGAAGCTGGCGCTGTGCTGCGCGCTCATCCACGACCCCGACCTGCTCATCCTGGATGAGCCCACCACCGGCGTGGACCCGCTGGCGCGCGCGCAGTTCTGGGATTTGATCGGCCGCATCCGCGCCGCCCGGCCCGGCATGAGCGTGATCGTGGCCACGGCCTACATGGAGGAAGCCCAGCGCTTTGAATGGCTGGTGGCGATGGACGAGGGGCGCATTCTGGCCACCGGCACCCCGGCCGAGCTGATGGCCCGCACCGGGCACGATTCGCTGGAGCAGGCCTTTGTGGCCCTGCTGCCCGAGGCCAAGCGCCGGGGCCACCAGGCGGTGCAGATCCCGCCGCTGGACCGGTCGCAGGCAGACGCCGCCACCAACGTCGCCATCGAGGCGCGCGACCTCACCATGCGCTTTGGCGACTTTGTGGCGGTGGACCATGTGAGCTTTCGCATCCAGCGGGGCGAGATCTTCGGCTTTCTGGGCAGCAATGGGTGCGGCAAGTCCACCACCATGAAGATGCTCACCGGCCTGCTGCCCGCCAGCGACGGGCAGGCCTGGCTGTTCGGCCAGCCGGTGGACCCCAAGGACATGGCCACGCGGCGGCGCGTGGGCTACATGTCGCAGGCGTTTTCGCTGTACAGCGAGCTGTCGGTGGAGCAGAACCTGGTACTGCATGCCCGCCTGTTCCACGTGCCCGAGGCCGAGGTGCCCGCGCGTGTCACGGCCATGCTGGAGCGCTTTGACCTGCAGGCCGTGCGCAGTTCGTTGCCCATGAAGCTGCCGCTGGGCATGCGCCAGCGCCTGTCGCTGGCCGTGGCCATGGTGCACCAGCCCGAGCTGCTGATTCTGGACGAGCCCACCTCGGGCGTGGACCCGATGGCGCGCGACAACTTCTGGCGCCTGATGGTGGAGCTGGCGCGGCGCGACAAGGTCACCATCTTCATCTCCACCCACTTCATGAACGAGGCCGAGCGCTGCGACCGCATCTCGCTGATGCACGCAGGGCGCGTGCTGGAGAGCGCTGCGCCGCAGGACATCGTGGCCAAACGCGGCGCTGCCACGCTGGAAGAAGCCTTCATCGGCTACCTGGAAGATGCCGCAGGCAAGGCCCAGGCTCCTGCGTCTGTGCCTGCGCAGGCTTCGGAGCCCGCTGCGCTATCGCCCGAGCCTACCCACGACGCCCCCACCTGGCCCACCCGCCTGCGCCAGAGCCTGGCCCGCATCCACAGCACCCAGTGGCGCGAATCGCTGGAGCTGCGCCGCGACCCGGTGCGCGGTGCCATGGCGCTACTGGGCTCGCTGATCCTGATGTTTGTGATGGGCTATGGCATCAGCATGGACGTGGAAAACCTGCGCTTTGCCGTGCTGGACCGGGACCAGACCGCGCTGAGCCGCGCCTACACGCTGAACCTGGCGGGCTCGCGCTACTTCACCGAGAGGCCGCCCATCACCACCTACACCGAGCTGGACGCGCGCATGCGGTCCGCCGAGATATCGCTGGCGCTGGAGATCCCGCCTGGCTTTGCAAGCGATGTGGCACGCGGCCAGCCGGTGCAGATCGGCGCGTGGGTGGACGGCGCCATGCCCCAGCGCGCCGAAACCGTCATCGGCTACGCCCAGGGCCTGCACCAGCAGTGGCTGGTGGAACAAAGCCGCAGCCGCACAGGCACGGTGCCCCGGGGCCTGCTGGAGGTAGAGCCGCGCTACCGCTACAACCCCGATGTGCGCAGCCTGCCGTCCATGGTGCCTGCCGTGATCCCGCTGCTGTTGCTCATGCTGCCCGCCATGCTCACCGCCCTGGCCGTAGTGCGCGAGAAGGAGCTGGGTTCCATCATCAACCTCTATGTGACGCCCACCACGCGCACCGAATTCATGCTGGGCAAGCAGCTGCCTTATGTGCTGCTGGCGCTGTTCAACTTTGGTTTGATGTGCCTGGCGGCCGTGACGGTGTTTGGCGTGCCCATCACCGGCAGCTTTGCCACGCTCACGCTGGGGGCCGTGCTGTTCAGCCTGTGCTCCACGGGCATGGGGCTCTTGGCCTCCACCGTCACTCGCAGCCAGATTGCGGCCATGTTTTTTGCCATGGTGGGCACGCTCATCCCGGCGGTGCAGTTTGCGGGGCTCATCAACCCGGTGTCGTCCATGACCGGTTTTGCCCGCTGGGTGGGCGAGGTCTACCCGGCCAGCCACATGTTCACCATCAGCCGGGGCGTGTTCAACAAGGCCCTCACGCTGCAGGACTTGCAGGCCGAGTTCTGGCCCATGCTGGTGGCGGTGCCGGTCATCATCGGCGCGGCGATCTTGCTGTTACGCAAGCAGGAGACCTGACATGGCACTGCGTGGACGGTGGCCGAACATTTTTCGCCTCGGCATCAAGGAGCTGTGGAGCCTGTGGCGCGACCCGGCCATGCTGTTCCTCATTGTCTACACCACCACGCTGGCGGTGTACTCGGCAGGCATGGCGCAGCCCGAGACGCTATACCACGTGCCGATTGCCATCGTGGATGAGGACGACTCGGCTCTGTCCCAGCGCATCGCCACCGCGTTCTACGCACCCCAGTTCACACGCCCCGCCATGATCAGCATGCGCGAGGTGGACCCGGGCCTGGATGCAGGCCGCTTCACGCTGGTGCTGCACATCCCCGCCCATTTCCAGCGCGATGTGCTGGCAGGCCGGGTGCCGCAGGTGCAGCTCAACATCGACGCCACGCGCATGGGGCAGGCGTTTGCGGCCAATGGGGCTGTGCAGCAGATCGTGCAGCTGGAGGTGGCTGAGTTTGTGCAGCGCGACCGCGCCGTGGCCGAGCAGCCCATCGAACTCACAGTGCGGTCGCGCTTCAACCCGGCGCTGAACCCCGCGTGGTTTGGCTCGCTCATGGAGCTGATCAACATCGTGACCATGCTCTCCATCATCCTCACGGGCGCCGCACTGATCCGCGAGCGCGAGCATGGCACGGTGGAGCATTTGCTGGTGATGCCCGTCACCCCGGGTGAGATCATGCTGGCCAAGGTGTGGGCCATGGCGCTGGTGGTGCTGGTCGCTACCTGGGTATCGCTCACGGCGGTGATCCGCTGGGCGATTGGTGTGCCCATCGAGGGTTCGGTGCCGCTGTTTCTGCTGGGGGCCACGCTGCACCTGTTTGCCACCACGTCCATGGGCATCTTCATGGCCACGGTGGCGCGCAGCATGCCGCAGTTTGGCCTGCTGATGGTGCTGGTGATGATGCCGCTGCAGATGCTGTCGGGCGGCGTCACCCCGCGCGAGAGCATGCCGCTGTGGGTGCAGTACGGCATGGCGCTGGCGCCCACCACGCACTTCACCGAGCTGGCCCAGGCCATCCTCTACCGGGGCGCGGGCTGGGCGGTGGTGTGGCCGTCGCTGGTGTGGCTGCTGGGCATTGGGGCGGTGCTGTTCAGCCTGGCGCTGGCGCGGTTTCGCAAGACGATTGCGCGCATGGCGTGATGATCTTTTTTGCTATTGAATGTATAGCTATCAAGGCATGATTCACTAACGCTTGGGGCTATTTGGACGCAAAATCTACGCTATCGGGCCGACCAGGCAGCTGTAATTGCGCCACAGGCGCCGGGCTGCTGGCCACCCGTTGGCCGCGTCGCCACACACCCAGGCGCGTGGCCCGCAGGCGGATGGCGTCCACCGGGTTGCGCGCATGCAGCAGCACCAGGTCGGCGTGGCAGCCGGGGGCAATGCCATAGCCCTCCAGGCCCAGCAGGCGCGCTGGGTTCACCGTCACCGCATCAAAACACTGCCGCATCGCGGCCTGGCTGGTCATCTGCCCCACATGCAGGCCCATGTGCGCAGCCTCCAGCATGTCGGCGCTGCCGCCGCTGTACCACGGGTCCAGCACACAGTCATGGCCAAACGCCACCGTCAGGCCTGCGGCCATCAGCTCGGGCACGCGGGTCATGCCCCGGCGCTTGGGGTAGGTGTCGTGGCGGCCTTGCAGGGTGATGTTGATGAGTGGGTTGGCCACCACGCCCAGGTCGGCCTCTGCCATCAGGGGGATGAGCTTGCTCACGTAGTAGTTGTCCATGCTGTGCATGGAGGTGAGGTGCGAGCCCGTCACACGGCCGTGCAGACCCAGGCGCTGGGTTTCGAACGCCAGGGTTTCGACGTGGCGCGAGTGCGGGTCGTCGGATTCGTCGCAGTGCATGTCCACGCGCTTGCCGTGCTCGGCGGCCAGCTCGCAGAGGATCTTCACGCTTTCGGCCCCTTGGGCCATGGTGCGCTCGAAGTGCGGAATGCCGCCCACCACGTCCACACCCATATCCAGCGCACGTTTGATGTTGTCGAGCCCCCCGGGCGCACGCAGCACACCGTCTTGCGGAAAGGCCACCAGTTGCAAATCCAGGTAGGGCGCCACACGCTGCTTCACATCCAGCAGCGCCTCCACTGGCAGCAAGCTGGGGTGGCTGGTGTCCACATGGCTGCGGATGGCCAGCAGGCCGCGCGCCACGGCCATATCGCAATACTGCAGGGCGCGTTCAACGATGGCGTTGTGGGTGAGCGTGGGCTTGAGCTCGCCCCACAGCGCAATGCCCTCCAGCAGCGTACCGCTCTCGTTTACGCGCGGCTGGCCGTAGCTCAGGGTCGAGTCCATGTGGAAATGCGCGTCCACAAACGGCGGGCTGACCAGCAGGCCGCCTGCATCCACCGTCTCATGTGCGGGGGCTTGCAGGCCTTCGGTCACTTCGGTGATGCGACCGCCTTGCACGGCAATCGACATGTTCTGGCGGCCGTCGGGCAGGGTGGCGTGGGTGATGAGCAGATCGAGCATGGTGGGAGAGTTTAGAGATTCGTCTGGGCGTGCAGGCACACTGCGGGGTCTCAAGAACAAAGGGTCATCCGATGAACGAACATGAAAAGCTGAACTACGTCGAATTTGCCGCGCGCGACTTGCCCGCCACGAAGTCGTTCTTTGAAAAGGCCTTTGCATGGGTCTTTGTGGACTACGGCCCGGAGTACACGGCCTTCACCGGCCAGGGGCTGGACGGTGGATTCTTTCAGGCCAGCCTGCGCTCTACCCCAGCTACTGGCGGCGCCTTGCTGGTGTTCTACAGCGCCGACCTTGAAGCCACTTTGGCCAAGGTGGAGGCAGCGGGTGGCCATGTGATCAAGCCGGTGTTCGAGTTTCCGGGAGGACGGCGCTTTCATTTCACAGAGCCCAGTGGCAACGAGTTTGCGGTGTGGTCCGACCAGAGGGTGTGAATGAATCGGGCGTGGTGGGCTCATTCGCATCTTCTCATCGCTCCCCCTTGCGGTAGGGCTTCATCAGCGCCTGCGGATACGCCGCCTTGCGTGCCACCAGCACCAGCGCCAGGATGGACAGCAGGTACGGCAGCATCAGATACACCTGGTACGGCAGCCACGCATCGCCCGCTTGCTGCAGGCGTAGTTGCAGCGCGTCAAAAAAGGCAAACAGCAGTGCACCCAGCAGCGCCTTGCCGGGCCGCCAGGATGCAAAGACCACCAGGGCCACGCAGATCCAGCCCCGACCATTGATCATGTTGAAGAAGAAGGCGTTGAACGCCGACAGGGTGAGGAACGATCCCGCCACCCCCATCAGCGCCGAGCCTGCCACGATGGAGCCCGTGCGTGTAGCCGCCACCGAGATGCCCTGGCCTTCGGCGGCTTGGGGGTTCTCGCCCACCATGCGCACGGCCAGGCCCAGCGGCGTGCGCATCAGCACCCAGGCCAATAGCGGCACCAGCAGCAGGGCCAGCAATGTGAGCGGCGTCTGCGCCGACAGGATAGGCATGCCCAGCCACTCCATGGGCGCAAAGGGCTCGATGGTGGGCGGCGTGTTCACCTTGGGGAAGCTCACGCGGTAGCCGTAGTAGCTGAGCGCTGTAGCCAGCAGCGTGATGCCCAGGCCGGACACGTGCTGTGACAGCGCCAGCCCCACGGTGAGCCAGGCGTGCAGCAGGCCAAACACAGCACCGGTGAGCGCCGCCACCAGCACCCCGGTCCACAGTCCATGGCCAGCATACACCGTAAGCCAGCCGGTGAAGGCTCCGGCCACCATGATCCCTTCAATGCCCAGGTTCAGCACCCCGGCGCGCTCGCACAGCAGCACGCCCAATGTGCCCAGGATGAGCGGAGTGGCCACGCGCAGGGTGGCAATCCAGAACGCGGGGTTGGCGAGGATGTCGAGCAGCTCGGTCATGTGCCCACCTCACTGCGATTCACTATATTTTTAGTAGCTGCTTGCGCTTTCTGGATAAGCGCTAGAGGCTTATTTGGCTTGAAAATCTGATGCATTGGCTTGTTCATGGCGTGCTCACTTCCAGCGCACCCGGTATTGGGTCAGCAGCCCCGCCACCAGCACCGCAATCAGCGAGGTCGCCACGATCACATCCGCAATGTAGGTCGGCACGCCCACCGCACGGCTCATGCTGTCCGCCCCCACCAGCACGCCCGCCACAAAGGTGCCCGCAGCAATCACGCCCAGCGGGTGCAGCCCGGCCAGCATGGCGATCACGATGCCGCTGTAGCCATAGCCGGGCGACATGTCGAGCGTCACATAGCTGGTGCGGCCCGCCACCTCAATGGCACCCGCTAGCCCCGCCAGCCCGCCCGACAGCAGCGCCACCAGCACCACAGTGCGGGTGATGGGCACGCCCGCAAACGCCGCAGCCCGTGCATTGGCCCCGGAGGCGCGGATGTCAAACCCCGGCACCGTGCGCGCCAGCAACGCCCACAGCATCACGGCCAGCGACACGGCCCACAGCAGGCCCGTGTGCAGCCGCGTCTGCGGCACCAGCTTGGAGAGCTCCAGGTCACCCTGCAGCGCCACGCTCTGCGGCCAGCCCATGGAGAGCGGGTCTTTCATCGGCCCATCCAGCAGCGCCGACACCAGCAGCAGCATGATGAAGTTGAGCAGCAGCGTGGTGACCACCTCGTCCACCCCCAGCCGGGCCTTCATCAACGCCGGGCCCAGCAGCAGCGCGGCACCCGCGAGCGCGGCCGCCAGCATCATCAGGGGGAAGAGCACGTAGGGCGACCATTCCAGCCCCGTTCCGCCATGCATGCCCCCCACGGCCACGGCGGCCAGAGCCCCGGCGTAGAGCTGCCCTTCGGCGCCAATGTTGAACAGCCGGGCGCGGAAGGCCACGGCGGCCGCCAGCCCGGTCAGGATCAGCGGCGTTGCGCGGGTGAGGGTTTCGGTCAGCGCAAACACCGAGCCGAACGCGCCTTGCAGCAGCAGGGCATAGGTTTGGCCCACGGGCGCACCGGCCCAGAGCACCAGCAGGGCGCTGACGATCAATGTGAACACCACGGTGCCCACCGGCGCCAGCACGTAGGCGGCGGGGGAGGTGTGGTTGCGTTTTTCGAGTCTCATGGATTTTTCTTTTTTGTCGCTCAGTGAGTTGCACCGGCCATGGCAAGGCCGATGGCTTCGCGCGTCCAGTCTTCTGCAGGCCGGACCTCGCTCAGGTCCCCGTCATGCATCACCGCCACGCGGTCGCCCAGTGCCAGCACTTCGTCCAAGTCGTCAGAAATCAGCAGTACGGCGGCTCCCGCATCCCGTGCATTGATGAGCTGCTGCTGCACAAACATCACCGCGCCAATGTCCAGCCCCCAGGTGGGCTGGTGCGCGACGATGAGCTGGGGCGCTGTGGCCGAGTTACCCGCTGCGTCCTGTGGCGGCATCAGCGCCCGGCCCAGGATGAGCTTCTGCATGTTGCCGCCCGACAGCGACCGGGCGGGGGTGTCCGGCCCGCCGCCACGCACGTCAAAGGTCTCGGCCACACGCTGTGCGTGCTGGCGCGCGGCGCGGCGTTTGACCCAAAAGGCCCGGAACCACGGGTGTGCAAACCAGGGGCCGCGCAGGCGCTCTGACACCGCGTTCTCCCACACCGACAGGTCACCCACCACGCCCACGGCGTGGCGGTCTTCGGGGATGCGGGCCACGCCCTGGCTGACCAGCCATGCGGGCCTGGCTTGCAGCGCCGCGCCGCGTAGCGTGACCTGGCCGGTGGTGGCGTTGCGCACGCCGCACAGCACATCGGCCAGCGCCACCTGGCCGTTGCCGCTCACGCCCGCAATCGCCACGATCTCGCCTGCGCGCAGGGTGAGGGATACATCGTTCAGCCGGTCGCGCCCGGTGGCGGCGGTGCTCACGTTGGCCAGGGTGCAGATGGGCGCGCCCACGTTCTGGGCGGGGCGGCGCTTGGCGGCCTCGATGGCGTGGCCCACCATCCACTGCGCCAACTGCCCCTGCGTGGTGCCTTGTGCAGGCGCCTCGGCCACCAGTTGGCCCTGGCGCAGCACGGCCACGCGGTGCGATACGCGCAGCACCTCGCCCAGCTTGTGGCTGATGAAGATGATGGACAGGCCCTGCGCCACCATCTGCGCCAGGGTGTCGAACAGCGCCTCGCTCTCCTGCGGGGTGAGCACGGCGGTGGGCTCGTCCAGGATGAGGATGCGGGCGCCCCGGTACAAGGCCTTGAGAATCTCGACCCGCTGGCGCTCGCCCACGGACAGGCTGCCCACCTTGGCATCGGGGCTGACAGGCAGCCCAAACTGCTGCGACACGGCCAGCAGCTTGGCGCGCGCCTCGCTGCGGCGTGAGAAGGGCTGCCACAGCGGCTCGGTGCCCAGCAGCACGTTATCGAGCACCGTGAGGTTGTCGGCCAGCGTGAAATGCTGGTGCACCATGCCAATGCCCGCCGCCAGCGCCGCGCGCGGCTGGCCGGGCGGCAGGGGCTGGCCGAAGACTTCGATGCTGCCTTCGTCTGCCACGTAGTGCCCGAACAGAATCGACATCAGCGTGGACTTGCCCGCGCCGTTTTCGCCCAGCAGGGCCAGCACCTCGCCGCGCGCCAGCGTCAGGCTGATGGCGTCGTTGGCGACGAGCTTGCCGAAGCGCTTGGTGATGCCCGACAGGCGCAGGACGGGCGCCGTGGTGTCTGTCATTTATTTCCAGTTGGCCAAAAACGCTCGCAGCACCTTGGCCGAATTGGCTGCGGCCAAGCCCATGAAGGTGCCCATTTCGTTCTCGCCCTCGCCGCCCCCGGCCAGATCGCTCAGCGATCGGAAAGCGATGTACGGCACGCCATTGCTGTGCGCCACCATGGCGGTCGCAGCGGTTTCCATGTCGAGCACGTTGGCCTCGAAGGTCTTGAAGGCGTATTCGCGGAAGGCCTTGTTGTCCACAAACGCCTGGCCCGACACGCCGTTGCCGCCCACCACCAGCTGCGGGCGCTGCTTGAGGCAGGTGGCAGCCAAGCAGTGTTCCAGGCCCACGTTCTGCAGGCTGCGGGCGGTGGCCAACATCTTGGGGTCAGCTTCAAACCAGAACTTTTTGGAGAGCTTGGGCTGGGCTGCCGAGCGCACTTCCACCGGGCGTGGGTGCATCATGCCGAAGGCGGGCATCGTCAGCTCGCTTTTCATCCAGGCGGGGGCGCTGTACTGGCCGGGCTGGTCTTCGCGCGCCATCAGCCATTCCATGTACTGGCCCCACTGCGCGGGCACGGTCACGTCGCCAATGTGCAAGCTGGGGTTCACGCCACCGGCAATGCCGCTGAAGACCACATGGCTCACGTTGAAACGGTCCAGCACCAGTTGCGTGTTCATGGCCGCGTTGGTCATGCTGATGCCGGAGAGGAAAACCACCACAGGCTTGCCTTCGAGCGTGCCGGTGGTGAACTCCACGCCATTGACGCTGTGCTTGGTGTGCTGCTGCACCTGGGGCAGCAGCACGGTCAGCTCGGGGGCGAAAGCAGAGATGACGGCGATGCGGGGCGTGTCGTCCAGCCGCACTGCCGTCTTGCCGGGCGCGGGGGCAGCGCAGCCTGAGACCATGGCGGCCAGTGCCAGAGCGCCCATAAGACGTGAACAGCGTGTCGCCAGCGAGGCTTTTGCGACGGGAAGTGAGGTCATGAGGGCCTTGTCAGCGGTTCATTGCGGGAGTGTCTAACAAACAGGCCACCGCGTGGTGAGGGTGGCCTGTTCACGCAATAGAGAGAGGGCAAGCGGGCAGGGCGCCCGCCGCACGCCGTGCTTACTTGGCCGTCGATTTGGGCTGGCTGTCATCCACCTTCACGGTGAACTTGCCAGCCAGGATGTCGGCCTCCTTGGCCTTGACCTTGGCGACGATGTCGACAGGCACCTTCTTCTCGAACGTGCCCAGGGGCGCGAGTTCGGAGCCCTTGTGTTTCATCATCGAAAATGGGCCGTAGTCCTCGGCGGTGAACTTGCCTTCCTTGACCAGCTTGAGTGCGCGGTCGATGCTGGGCTCCATGTGCCACAGGGCCGATGCGACCACGGTGTCGGGGTACTGCTCTTGCGTGTTGATCACGTTGCCGATGGCGAGCTTGCCTTTTTCCTTGGCGGCATCGCTCACCCCAAAGCGCTCGGCGTAGAGCACGTCGGCGCCCTTATCGATCATGGCGAAGGTGGCTTCCTTGGCCTTGGGGGGGTCGAACCAGCTGTTGATGAAGGTGATGGTGAACTCGACCTTGGGATTGGTCTCCTTGGCGCCCGCCATGAAGGCGTGCATCAGGCGGTTGACCTCGGGGATGGGGAAGCCGCCGACCATGCCGATCTTGTTGGTCTTGGTCATGCCGCCAGCCACCATGCCGCTGAGGTAGGCGGGCTCCTGGATGTAGTTGTCGAACACGCTGAAGTTGGGCGCCTGCGGCTTGCCGGAGGAGCCCAGCAGGAAGGATGTCTTGGGGAAGTCTTTGGCCACCTTGCGGGCGGCGGCTTCTACCGCAAAGGCTTCGCCCACGATGAGCTGGTTGCCGCCGGTGGCGTACTCGCGCATCACGCGCTCGTAGTCGGCGTTGCTCACGTTTTCGCTGGCCTTGTATTCGATCTCGCCGCGTGCTTCGGCGGCCTTGAGGGCCTTGTGGATGCGGCTGACCCATTGCTGTTCAAAAGGCACCGTGTAGATCGCCGCGACCTTGAGCTTGGACTGCGCGAAGGCCAGAGAGGGCGCCATCGCCATGGCGGCTGAGAGGGCCATGGAGGTGCAGAGCAGGCGTCCGGTGAAGATGCGGCGAGTGGTCATGGTGGGGTTCCTTCAGACAAGCAAACAAGGAGGTTGGGTGTGCTGCTACCAAGCAAGGAGCGCGCCAGTCGGTGGCGGTGTAACTGCAAACCAGCGGCAAGTCTGCCAGAGGAAAGCCACCAGTTGGTAAAAAAATGGTGCGTGCGTGCAGAGCTTCCGAAAATCCGCCTGCGGCACCCCACCAGGGTAGGGCCCGCAATGGGCTGTTACGTAACGCAGAGAGGCCCGGTGACGAAAAAAAGCCACCGCTGGGCTGCAAGCCCTGCGGTGGCTGGTGCACGGGCGCTGACGTTGTGCGCTTATTTGGTGCCAAAAATGCGGTCGCCTGCATCGCCCAGGCCCGGCAGGATGTAGCCGTGGTCGTTCAGCTCGCGGTCGATGGCGGCGGTGAAGATCGGCACGTCGGGGTGGGCCTTTTGCAGCGTGGCCACACCTTCGGGGGCGGCCAGCAGGCAGACGAACTTGATGGAGCGGGGGTTGAGCTTCTTGAGGCGGTCCACGCAGGCTGCGGCCGAGTTGCCGGTGGCGAGCATCGGGTCCACCACGATGATGTCGCGCTCGTCCATTTCGGACGGCATCTTGAAGTAGTACTCCACGGGCTGCAGCGTGGCCGGGTCGCGGTACAGGCCGATGTGGCCCACACGGGCGCCGGGCACCACGTTGAGCATGCCGTCCAGAAAGCCGTTGCCCGCCCGCAGGATGGAGACCAGCACCAGCTTCTTGCCGTCGATCATCTTGCCGGTCATGGTCTCCAGAGGGGTTTCGATCTGCACATCCTGCAGCGGCATGTCGCGGGTCACTTCGTACGCCATCAGCGTGGACAGCTCGCCCAGCAGGCGGCGAAAGCTGTTGGTGCTGGCGTCTTTCTTGCGCATCAGCGTGAGCTTGTGCTGGACGAGGGGGTGGGTGATGACGGTGACGTTGCTCATGGGGAACCTGAAAGGAGAAGGGCAGAGGCCTTTGCGCTGAAACACAGGTGCGCTCTGCCGCGCGGTGAGTAAAAAAGTGGGGGTTAGTCTGCCAGAAACCGTGCCAGCCGCGACAAATCGACGTTGCCGCCGCTGATGAGGATGCCGACGCGCGCTCCGTGGATGTCCACGTTGCCGTGCTGGGCCCCTGCGAAGGCCAGGGCGCCTGTGGGCTCGACCACGATTTTCATGCGCTCGGCAAAAAAGCGCAGGGATTCGACCAGTTGCTCGTCGGTGGCGGTGACCATGTCGTCGGCCAGACGCTGGATGATGGGATAGGTGAGCTGGCCCAGCGCCTGGGTTTGTGCGCCGTCGGCAATGGTGTGGGGCGTGGGGATCTGCACCACATGCCCGGCTTTGAACGACTGCTGGCCGTCGTTGCCCGCTGCGGGCTCCACCCCTACCACCCGGCATTGCGGTGCGAGCGCCTCGGCGGCGAGCAGGCTGCCGGCCAACAGGCCACCGCCGCCGACGCAGACGAACAAGTAGTCCAGGTCGGGCACTTCTTCAAAAAGCTCTTTGGCCGCGGTGCCCTGGCCGGCAATGACATGGGGGTGGTCGAACGGGGGCACCAGCGTCATGCCGCGCTCCAGCGCCAGGCGGCGGCTGATGGCCTCGCGGTCTTCGGTGTAGCGGTTGTAGGTGACGACCTGGGCACCGTAGTCGCGCGTGGCGGCCATCTTGGAGGCGGGGGCGTCCTCGGGCATGACGATGGCGGCGGGCATGTCCAGCAGCCGGGCCGACAGCGCAATGGCCTGGGCGTGGTTACCGGCCGAGAAGGCGAGCACGCCGCGTTCGCGCTGCTCGTCGGTGAACTGGGCCAGGGTGTTGAACGCGCCCCGAAACTTGAAGGCGCCGGTGCGCTGCAGGTTTTCGCACTTGAAGAACAGCTGGGCGCCCAGCCGCTCGTCGGCAGTGCTAGAGCGCAGCACGGGCGTGCGGTGCGCCATGCCCTTGAGCCGGTGCGCGGCAGCGGCCACATCGTCGTAGGTGGGTGGGGGAGCGGTGTGCTCGGTCATAGCGGTGTCCTCGCTGCGGGGCGCAGCCTGCCCCTGGTGGGTACATGATAGCCCGTCAAGTAGATTGTTGGCATAAGAATGGCCGCTACCGCTTGATGGTTGGGTGATATTTGCTATCAAATGCGTAGTGATGGCAGAGCTGCGCAGCCCTGCCAGCGACGGTAGGTAACGGCACGGCATGTGTGGGGCTTGGCCATCGCGCTACTTGTTGCGCCAGCTTTTGAGCATCCGGATCAGCATGGCGGGTATTTGCTCGCGCCGGTGCACCACGCCCAACGGGGGGAGGGGGCTGCTCAGCTGCACATCCAGCTGGCACAGCTGCGCGCCCGACGGCAGCACGGGCGCAATGCTCTGGGGGACCAGCGCCACGGCATCGGGCTGGTTCAGCAGGCTGGCGAACACGGGGAGCGAGACGGTCGACACCGGGAACTGCAGCGCATCGGGCAGGGCCGCCAGCACTTCACGCTCGAAGATCTCGCGTACGGCGATGGTGGCGGTGGGCAGCACCCAGCGTGAATCCTTGAGCGCCGAGAGCGCGATGCCCCGGCGCTTGGCCAGGGGATGGCGGGTGCTGGCCATGATCACCGGCTCATCGGGCTGCAGCGGCTTGAAAACGTACGACGCTGGCAGCAGCACCGGCTCGCGGCAGAACACCGCGTCGAGCCCGCCGTTGAGCAAGAGCGGCAGCAGCCGTTGGCTTGAGTCCTCCTGGACGTCGATGTGCACCCGGGGCTGGGTTTTGTAGAACTCTGCGAGCAAGGGCGACAGGATGGCCTGCGTGGCCGCGGGTGTGGCGCCCAGGCGCAGTGCAGCGGCAGCGCCGCGCCGGATGGCGGCCAGCGACTCTGCCGCTTCCTCCAGCGCGGCGAGCACTCCGCGGGCTGTGTCTACCAGCGTCTGGCCCGCCAGCGTGGGCCGGATGCCCCGCGCATGGCGCTCGAAGAGGCGCACGCCCAGGATGCGCTCCATCTCTGCCAGCGCCTGCGTGGCGGCGGACTGGCTCATGTGCAGTGAAGCGGCGGCCTGCAGGACGGAGCCGCACTGCTGCAGCGCCACCAGCAGCTGCAACTGGCGCAGGCGCGCGTGGCGGGCCAGGCGGGCATAGAGCACCTGCCCTTGCGGGGGCGCGGGGTCGTCCAGGTTGTCGGAATCGGTGGGTGGGGTTGAGAGGGCCATGGGGCTCCTGTCCAGACTGGCAAATAAGGAGAAGCGATAGAGATCCGGCAGCAGCGTGACTCGCCACTGCGATGGTTGCTATCCCGTCGGAGCTATCGACAAGGCTTATACCTTTCGAAGAATACCGCGACCTGCAGAGAGTCTGAAATTCCTATAGTCGATGTCAGTAGCAGGCATGCCCGGTGGCCCTGCGCACCGTGCCCTTCCCGCTGATCCAGACCCATCCATCCATTCACGAAAGCGCTACCCATGTCCACAATGACTTCGTTTCTGGCACGGCGGACCGTTGTGTCCACACTGTGCGCCGCAGCTGCCTCCGCCCTGCTGGTGGCAGCCCCGGCAGCGCAGGCTGCAGACAACTACCCGAGCAAGCCTGTGAAGCTGATCGTGCCGTTTGCCCCCGGTGGCTCCACCGACATCGTGGCCCGCGTGGTGGCCGAGGGCATGCGCGCCAGCCTGGGGCAATCGGTGGTGGTGGACAACAAGGCGGGTGCTGGCGGCCTGCTGGGCACCGAGACCATCGCCCAGTCTGCGCCCGACGGCTACACCATCGGCATGGCCACGGTGAGCACGGCCACGGTCAACCCTTCCATCTTCACCCGGGCGGCCAAGCTGGAGGGCAAGCTGGTACCGGTGGTCAAGCTCGTGACCGTGCCCTCGGTCTACATGGTGCACCCTAGCATGGGCGTCAAGGACTTCCAGGGCTTCATGGCCAAGGTTAAAGCCAAGCCCGGCGACTACAGCGTGGGCGTGCCCGGCCTCGGAACGCTGGGCCACCTCATGATGGCGTCGTTCAACGAGACCTTGAAGACCGATATCCAGATCGTTCCCTACCGTGGCAACGGCCCCGCGCTCAACGATGCCCTGGCAGGCATGGTGCAGGTGATGGCAGACCAGCTGCCCTCGGCCATGCCGCACATCAAGGGCGGCAAGCTGGTGCCCATGGTGCTGGCCGCCGACCGCCGCGTGTCCGAGCTGCCGGATGTGCCCACCTTCAAGGAGCTGGGCCACGCCGATCTCAATGAGCTGGGGATGAGCTGGTTCGGGTTGGTTGTGCCTGCGGGTACGCCTGCGCCCATCATCAAGCGGCTGCAGGACGCGGCCGTCAGCGCCTTGCGTTCGCCCGATGTGCAAGGCCGCCTCAAGACCATGGGTGCGACAGCGGTGGAGATGGACCAGAGCAAATTTGCATCGCAGATCGCCGCTGACCTCCAGCGCAACAAGGCGCTGCTGGACAAGCTGGGCGTGAAGCCTGAATAAGGGGCGGTGCGATGACTGCTGCCGTGCAATCGATTCAGGATCTGCAGGATTTTTTTGACCGTGAGAGGCCCCGGATGGCGGGACTGGCCGACAGCGTGTGGTCCCTGGCCGAGCTGCGCTACGCCGAGCGCGGGTCTGCCCAGCTGCACATCGACGGGCTGGCCGCAGCGGGCTTTCGCATCACGCGCGACGTGGCCGGTATCCCCACCGCCTTCATGGCGGAGTGGGGCGACGAAGGCCCGGTGCTGGCCTTTCTGGGCGAGTACGACGCGCTCTCGGGCCTCAACCAGCAAAGCGGCGCGCTGGTGTGCCAGCCGTCCGTGGACAGCCCCGGCCTGGCCGGGCACGGCTGCGGCCACCATCTGCTGGGCACCGCGGCGCACTTTGCCGCCATTGCGTTGCAAGAGCACCTGCGCCGCTCGGGCCAGCAGGCGCGCGTGCGGTTCTACGGCTGCCCGGCCGAAGAAGGTGGCTCGGGCAAGACCTTCATGGCACGCGCAGGGGTCTTCGATGATGTGGACACGGCGCTGACGTGGCACCCGGGCAGTTTTACCGGGGTGCTGAGCCAGGCCACGCTGGCCAATGTGCAGGCGCGTTTCGTCTTTCACGGGCGCGCCTCGCACGCGGCCCACTCGCCGCACCTAGGCCGCAGTGCCCTGGATGCTGTGGAGTTGATGAATGTCGGTGTGAACTACCTGCGCGAGCACATGCCTGCGGATGCGCGTGTCCACTATGCGGTCACCGACTCGGGCGGGTTCTCACCCAACGTGGTGCAGGCGCGCGCCGAGGTGCTGTACCTGATCCGAGCACGCAACAACCGCGATGCCGCCGAGCTGTATGAGCGTGTGCAGAACGTGGCGCGTGGTGCTGCCTTGATGACGGATTGCCGTGTCGAAATCGTGTTCGACAAGGCCTGCTCCAACCTGCTGCAAAACCGCACGCTGAACCAGGTGATGTACGCGCAGATGCAGGCACTGGGGCAGCTGAAGGTCGATGCCGCGCAGCACAAGCTGGCGGGGGATTTTCAGGCCACGCTGGACGCTGCCGATGTCGAGCAGGTCAGCCGCCCGCTGGCCAGTGTGCTGCGGGGCAAGATGCCGGCGATCTTCGAAGGCATCGCGCCCTACGACCCTGCCGTCGAGGAAACCCTGTTCGGCTCAACCGACGTGGCGGACGTGAGCTGGATCACCCCCACCGTGCAGGCCTGGGTGGCCTGCTACGCCTTCGGCACGCCGTTGCATTCATGGCAGATGGTGTCGCAAGGGCAGTCCGAGCTGGCACACGCGGGCATGGTGCACGCAGCGCAAATCCTGGCCGCCACGGCGATTGTGTTGCTGGAGCAGCCGGAGCTGATCGAGCAGGCCAAGGCCGAATTGCTGGAGCGCCGAGGTGGCCAGCCTTATGTCTGCCCCATCCCGGCAGATGCTCCGTTGCCGAGCCAGCCGCGCGCTGCGGGTTGATGGGACCAACGTGATTCGCCTGCGGCGGCGCCTGCCAGTGCTTGTTCAGCGCATTAACCCAGTTCGCTGAACCGCTGCAGCGGTGTGAGCGCCGGGAACTCGCCCGCGCGTTTCTGCTTCATGGCCGTGACCGATTCGCGCACATGCTGGTTGCTCCAGATGGCGCCCTGCAGCCAGCCCATCTGGCGCAGGCTGTCTTCCACGCTGTGGTCGCGCGCGTAGTTCACGGCCTGCTTGGTGCCCCAGATGGCCACCGGGGGTTTGGACGCGATCTCTTTCGCGCATTGCAGTGCAGCGGCCACCATGGCCTCTTGCGTGTCGAACACCTCGTTGACCAGGCCGTAGTCCAGCGCCTTGGCCGCGCTCAGGCGGCGGCCGGTGTAGGCCAGCTCTTTGACCACACCCAGCGGGATGAGCTTGGGCAGGCGCTGCAGCGTGCCCACGTCGGCCACCATGCCGATGTTGATCTCCTGGATGCAGAAGAACGCATCCTGAGTGGCGTAGCGGATGCAGCCCGCCGTGACCATGTCCACTGCGCCGCCGATGCAGCCGCCGTGGATGGCCATGATGACTGGGATGCGCAGGTTGTCGATGCGGGTGAAGGTGGCCTGCATGTCGGTCAGCAGGTCGAAGATGGCGGCCCGACCCTCGGGGCTCTGGTCGTCCATGGTGATGGCGCCGCCAAAGGTCTCCAGTGCCATGCCCGCGCTGAAATGTTTGCCGGTGCTGCTGATGACCAGCGCCCGCGCCTCGCCCGCCTGGTGCAGCTGGGCCAGCACCGTGTCCAGCTCGCGCCAGAAGGTGGGGTGCATGGTGTTCATGGCCTCGGGTCTGTTCAGAACCAGATGGGCCACGTGGTCAGTGATGCTGAGGGAAAAGCAGGTGAGGGTGTTCATGGGGTGCCACTGTAGACCGGTAGGCACAGGCGCAGTCGTCGCCTGGGTGACTGGGCGTGATTTCAGGTAATTTTGGCTGTAAGCGCCAGTGCATCAAGCCTCGTTAGCTATCAAAAAGAGAGTGATTGGGGCTGGCTTTGTGCCGCCAGCGGGGGCGGTTGGGTGGGTGGACCAGGCGCTCAGTCCCCGCCGCCACCACAACCGCCGCCGTCGCCCCCGCCATCCCCGCCGCCATCACTGCCTGCATCCGAACTCTCGGCCCCACCAAAGTCGCCCGAGCTGCCGCTGTAGCTGCCGTCCGAAAAACTGGTGCCGCAGTAGCTGTCGCCGCCGCTGCCCCCGGCGTCGCTCTTGCGCGCGATGTCGGAGCAATCGGGCACGTAGCTGAAGCCCCCGGCAATCGCGAACTTGGCGTCCAGCGCAAACAGCAGGGGCAGGCGGCTGGGCGCCTTGGGGTCAATGGACTCTTCCTTGCACACCCAGTACCAGCAGCGGCGCAGGCCGTCGTTGTGGCGCGCCTTGTGGCCCAGCGCCTCGGCGGGGGTGTGGTGCAAGAAGAAACCCAGCGCGTTCTGGCACCACAGTTTGTACGCCTGGGTGTGCAGGATGAATTCGTGCCACAGCGCATCGACTGCCTTGGAGGGCATGGCCACAAACTGCTGGTTGCTGCGCAGGCAGGCCATGAAGAACTGGCGCAGGCCGCGTTCGACCAGCTCACAGTCGCGGGTGCTCAGATGGGGGTAGGTCTCGCGCAGCTTGCGCTGCAGAAAGCGGGGCAGGGGAGCCTCGCGGATGTAGCGCTGGCGCACCGCGTTGGTCCACTGGATCACCAGCGCCGTGAAGATCACGGTGGCAATGAAGTACAGGACCCAGGGCCAGCGCAGGCGCCAGGCCCCGGCAAAGATGCCGAGGATGGCTGCCACCCACACCCCAATCGCCAGCAGCATGACCTTGCCGCCCCAGCGCAGCAGAACGTTTTCGATCCGTGTCATCGTCCCTCCTTCTTTTTGTTGTTGTGTATGGCGATTTCACGGCAGCCATGTGACTGATTTGTGACGACTTGCAGGGTGTCGTCAAACCGTCACAGGCGCCATGTGATGCGCTTTTGCAAGAGAGGCAAGCCGCAGGGGGCGGAAGAGGCGCCGGTCGATGACGCCGGGTGCCATACCAACGGAGTTAACGGCGCTTGCTGCCCCCGCCAAAGATACCGCCCAGCACACCCCGCAAAATCTCCTTGCCAATTGTGGTGCCCATGGTGCGCACGGCGGACTTGGCCATGGTCTGCGCCAGGCCGTCGCGTTTGCCGCCGCGCGGGCCGGTGCTGCCAAACAGCACATCGTTCAGCCCACCCAGCAGGCCGCCGCCTTCTTCGGCGGGCGTGCCGGCGGCCACCTTGCCGTCGCCACCGCCCGCTGCATTGCCTGCCTGCGCGCCGGCTTCAGCTGCGCGGCCCTTGAGCTTTTCGTAGGCCGACTCGCGGTCCACCATTTTTTCGTACACACCCGCCACCAGCGAGCTGGCCATCAGCGCCTGACGCTGCTGCGGGGTGATGGGGCCCAGCTGGCTGCCGGGTGGCAGCACAAACACACGCTCGGTCACGCTGGGGCGGCCCTTGGCGTCCAGAAAGCTCACCAGCGCCTCGCCCACGGCCAGCTCGGTGATGGCAGTCTCGATGTCCAGCCCCGGCTTTTGCCGCATGGTGGTGGCCGTCGCCTTCACGGCCTTCTGGTCGCGCGGGGTGAAGGCGCGCAGCGCGTGCTGCACGCGGTTGCCCAGTTGGGCCAGCACGCTGTCGGGGATGTCGAGCGGGTTCTGGGTGACGAAGTACACGCCCACGCCCTTGGAGCGCACCAGTCGCACCACCAGCTCGATGCGCTCGATGAGCACCTTGGGCGCTTCGTTGAACAGCAGGTGGGCCTCGTCGAAGAAGAACACCAGCTTGGGCTGCTCGGGGTCCCCGATTTCGGGCAGTTGCTCGAACAGCTCGGACAGCATCCACAAGAGGAAGGTGGCATACAGGCGCGGCGAGTTCATGAGCTTGTCCGCCGCCAGGATGTTGACCACCCCGTGGCCGTCCACGGTCTGCATGAAGTCCTGGATGTTGAGCATGGGCTCGCCGAAGAACTTGTCGCCGCCTTGCTGCTCGATCTGCAGCAGGCCGCGTTGGATGGCGCCCACGCTGGCGGCGCTGACATTGCCGTACTCGGTGGTGAACTCCTTGCTGTTGTCACCCACGTACTGCAGCATGGCGCGCAGGTCTTTCAGGTCCAGCAGCAGCAGGCCGTTGTCGTCGGCTATCTTGAACACCAGATTGAGCACGCCCAGCTGCGTCTCGTTCAGGTTGAGCATGCGGCCCAGCAGCAGCGGGCCCATGTCGGACACCGTGGCGCGCACCGGGTGGCCCTGCTCGCCGAACACATCCCACAGCGTGGTGGGGCAGGCGAGGGGTTCTGGCAGATCCAGGCTGCGCTCCTTGAGCACGGCGGCCAGCTTGTCGCCAATCTTGCCGGGCTGGCTAGCGCCCGTGAGGTCGCCCTTCACGTCGGCCATGAACACCGGCACGCCAATGCGCGAGAAGTTTTCGGCCAGGGTTTGCAGGGTCACGGTCTTGCCGGTGCCGGTGGCGCCGGTGATAAGCCCGTGCCGGTTGGCCAGGCCGGGCAACAGGTGGCATTCGATGGTGTCGTGCTTGGCAATCAGGAGGGGTTCAGCCATTTCGGGTTTCCTCGGGGTGAGGGAACCTCTGCACGCGTCGCGCGCCGTGTGCATCTGCGGTCTCGGGCGGTCTGCTGCGTTACAAATGCTCGCAATAGCTGCGGCTATTGCTGCGCTTTGTGCCTGGCAGCCCATCCCGACCCGCAGCGCACACTTTCCGCGCGACGCGTGCAGAGGTTCCCTGTGTTCAGCAAAAAGTAAAATCCACCGACTAGATTAAATCAATACAAAAGGACTTCTCGTGGCAGGACACAGCAAATGGGCGAATATCCAGCACCGCAAAGGGCGCCAGGATGAAAAACGCGGCAAGATCTGGACCCGCATCATTCGTGAAATCACTGTAGCCGCCCGTGCCGGTGGCGGTGACCTGTCTGCCAACCCCCGCCTGCGCCTGGCGGTGGACAAGGCCAAGGCGGCCAACATGCCCGCCGACCGCATCAAGTACAACATCGACAAGGCCACGGGCAATGCCGAAGGCCTGACCTACGAAGAAATCCGCTACGAAGGCTACGGAATTGGCGGCGCGGCCATCATGATCGACACCATGACCGACAACCGCGTGCGCACCGTGGCCGAAGTGCGCCACGCGTTCAGCAAGCATGGTGGCAACATGGGCACCGAAGGCTCGGTGGTGTTCCAGTTCAAGCACTGTGGTCAGCTGATTTTTGCCCCCGGCACCAGTGAAGACAAGGTGATGGAAGTGGCGCTGGAGGCCGGCGCCGAAGACGTGGTGACCGACGAAGACGGCGCGGTGGAGGTGCTGACTGCCCCGGCCGACTTTGAAGCCGTGAAAAACGCGCTGGAGGCCGCTGGCCTGACGGCCGAAGTGGCGGGCGTGACCATGCGGCCTGAAAACACGATCGAACTGACCGGCGAAGATGCCGCCAAGATGCAAAAGCTGCTGGACGTACTGGAAGACCTGGACGACACCCAGGAGGTCTACCACAACGCGGCGCTGTGACTTGGCACCCGTTGATCACCGCTTTTTTCTTGCCCTGACCTGTTTTCCGACTGATATTCCCCCGAACCCCACCCAGCAGCGCAGCGCTCTGGGCCGGGTTCACCAAAGGTTCCTATGAAAGTACTTGTGATTGGTGGCGGCGGCCGTGAACACGCGATGGCGTGGAAACTGAGCCAGTCCCCCAAGGTGACCAAGGTGTATGTGGCACCCGGCAACGGTGGCACGGCCCTGAACCCGAAGCTCGAAAACGTGGCGATCTCCGACGTGCGCGAACTGCGCACCTGGGCCCAGGCCGAGAAGATCGCGCTGACGGTGGTGGGCCCCGAGGCGCCGCTGGCGGCCGGTGTGGTCGATGAGTTCCGCGCCCACGGTCTGCGCATCTTCGGCCCCACCAAGGCTGCGGCCCAGCTGGAAAGCTCCAAGGCGTTCAGCAAGGCCTTCATGCGCCGCCATGGCATCCCCACGGCCGACTACGACACCTTCACCGACCCTGCTGCGGCCCACGCTTTTGTGGACCGCCTGGGCGCGCCCATCGTCATCAAGGCCGACGGCCTGGCGGCGGGCAAGGGCGTGGTGGTGGCGATGACGCTGCAAGAGGCCCACGATGCCGTGGACTTCATGCTGGTGGACAACAAATATGGCGTGACGCACAACGAAGGCGGCGCGCGGGTCGTGATCGAGGAATTCCTCGAAGGCGAAGAAGCCAGTTTCATCGTGCTGTGCGACGGCAAGAACGTGCTGGCCCTGGCCACCAGCCAGGACCACAAGCGCCTGAAGGACGGCGACGAAGGCCCCAACACCGGCGGCATGGGTGCCTACTCGCCCGCGCCCGTGGTCACGGCGGACGTGCACGCCCGCGCCATGCGCGAGATCATCCTGCCTACGATCCGTGGCATGGAAAAGGACGGCATTCCCTACACCGGCTTCCTGTACGCAGGGCTGATGATCGATGCCAAGGGCCAGCCCAAGACGCTCGAATTCAACTGCCGCATGGGCGACCCCGAAACACAGCCCATCCTGATGCGCCTGAAGAGCGACTTCAGCGACGTGATGGCCGCTGCCGCCGACGGCAAGCTCGACCAGATGGAACTGCAATGGGACCGCCGCACCGCGCTGGGCGTGGTCATGGCAGCCCATGGCTACCCGGAAAATCCGCGCAAGGGTGACCCCATCACCGGCCTGCCGGCTGAGGCGGACGATGCCGTGGTGTTCCATGCGGGTACGCAGCTGAAAGACGGCGTGGTCAGCGTGACGGGTGGCCGGGTGCTGTGCGTGACGGTGCTGGCCGACAGCGTTAAGCAGGCGCAGCAACGTGCGTACGACGTGGCACGTGGCATCCAGTTTGATGGCGCGCAGTACCGCCGCGACATCGGCTTCCGTGCCCTGAAAAGCTGATGGCAGACGCGCAAAGCCTTAACGCCGCCGACACGGTGGCCCGCGTGCGCGCTTACTTGGTGGGCCTGCAGGCGCGCATCACCGATGCGCTGGAATCCGTGGAAGGCGAGGGCGGCGCACGCTTTCTGGCCGATGCCTGGAGCAAGCCGCCCGGCGAGCCGCTGCAGGGCGACGGCATCACCAAGATCATGGAAGGCGGCCGCGTGTTCGAGCGTGCCGGTTGTGGCTTCAGCCATGTCCGCGGCCCCCAACTGCCGCCTTCGGCCACGCAGCATCGGCCCGAGCTGGCGGGTGCACCGTTCGAGGCCATGGGCGTTTCGCTGGTGTTCCACCCGCGCAACCCGTATGTGCCCACGGTGCACATGAACGTGCGCATGATCGCTGCCGGTCACCCCGGCCAGGCGCCCACCTGCTGGTTTGGCGGCGGCATGGACCTCACACCGTACTACGGGTTCGAGGAAGACGCGGTGCACTTTCACCGCACCTGCCGCGATGCGCTGGCGCCGTTTGGCGACGACAAGTACCCCAGGTTCAAGCAGTGGTGCGACGAATACTTTTACCTGAAGCACCGGAGCGAGCAGCGCGGCGTGGGTGGCGTGTTCTATGACGACTTCTCGGAGCTGGGCTTTGAGCAGAGCCTGGCCATGACGCAGTCGGTAGGCGACGCATTCCTGAGCGCCTACCTGCCCATCGTCGAGAAGCGCCAGGGCATACCCTACGGCGAGCGCGAGCGCGACTTCCAGCTGTACCGCCGGGGCCGCTATGTCGAGTTCAACCTGGTCTGGGATCGGGGCACGCACTTTGGCTTGCAGTCGGGCGGGCGCACCGAGTCCATCCTGTTGTCCATGCCGCCGCTGGTATCGTGGTCTTACCAGCGTTCTGACGCGGCCGATTCGGCCGAAGCCGACCTCACGCAGCGCTTTTTGGTACGGCGCGACTGGCTTGCGGAGGGCGCTGTCCCTTCGTCCTGAAAGCCGTGAAAAGCGCAAAAGCTATAATTTCAATAGCTGCCCGCGCTTTTCACATGAGCGCAAGAGGCAAAAAACACCTCACACTGCTGCAGCGCCCCAGCACAACACCCGCGCAACACCCAAGGCTCAGCCCGCTGGCTGTGCGCTGCGTTGCACGCTATATTGATTCCATTCCCTCTCTAATCACCGCCTGATGACCACCTCCACCAAATCGGAAACCGCCGCCAAAAAAGACGTCACCAAACTCCAGCGCGCCATCGTTGATGGCCTGGAAGACGTCAAGGCGCAAGACATCCAGGTCTTCAACACCGAGCATCTCTCGCCGCTGTTTGAACGGGTGATCGTGGCATCGGGCACCTCCAACCGCCAGACCAAGGCACTGGCTGCCAGCGTGCGCGATGCGGTGAAGGAAGCCGGTTTCAGCAAGCCCCGCATCGAAGGCGAGGACAACGGCGAATGGATCATCGTGGACTGCGGCCCGGCCGTGGCGCACATCATGCAGCCCGCCATCCGCCAGTACTACCGTCTGGAAGAGCTGTGGGGCGACACCCCCGTGCGCCTGAAGCTGGGCGCCGCCAAGCCCCAGTCCAGCGCCGCTACCGAACTGGCCGAGAAGAAATCGGCCCAAAAGGCTGCCAAGGCCGCAGGCAAGGCGCCCGCCAAGAAGGCCGCGACCTCCACTGTGGCCGCCCGTTCAGGCAAGGCCACCGTCAAGGCGGTCGCCAAGACTGCTGCGAAGACTGCAGCCAAAACAGCACCGAAGCCTGCAGCAAAAACTGCGGCCAAGGCCGCACCGGCAAAGTCCGCTGCCAAGACCAGCGCCGCCAAGCCAGCCAGCAAGACCACGGGCGCAGTAGCCGCCAAGAAGCCCGCCACCAAGACCCCCGTCAAGACCGTGGTGGTCAAGCCCACTGGCGCCAAGAAGCCCGCTGCCAAGAAGTCGCCGGCAGCCAAGTCCCCTGCACGTGCAGCTGCCAAGCCAGCTTCCGCATCGGGCTCCAAGCCGGCGGCCAAGAAGGCGCCTGCTCGTAGCAAGGGCTGATCCCGCTCCGCTGCCGCGCGCTCACTGTGCTCACTATGGGCGTTCTGCAGCGGCCTCTCCCACACGCTCCAGGTTGATCCATGAAGCTGCTGATCGTGGCGGTAGGGCAGCGGGTGCCCGACTGGGCGCAGACTGCGTACGACGACTACGCAAAACGTTTCCCGCCCGAACTCAAGGTCGAACTCAAGGCCGTCAAGACCGAGCCGCGTGGCTCCAAGACGCTGGAGACGCTCTATGCGGCCGAGCGTGAGCGCATCGAGGCCGCTATCCCGCGTGGCACGCGTGTGGTGGCACTGGACGAGCGCGGCACCAACCTCACCACCAAGGCCCTGGCCGAACGGCTCAAGGGCTGGCAGCTGGGCGGTGACGATGTGGCGCTGGTCATCGGCGGCCCCGATGGGCTGGACCCCGCCTTTCGGCAGGCGGCGCACGAGCGGATTCGCCTGTCGGACCTGACCCTGCCGCACGCCATGGTGCGCGTGCTGCTGATCGAGCAGCTGTACCGCGCCTGGTCGGTGAATGCCGGGCATCCATACCATCGTGAATGAAACAGGCCCTTTGTGATGCTGGTCTGTGTTACTCCTGTTTTCATAGCTGCTAGCGCTTGATGAATAAGCGCTAGAGCCGATTTTTATTCAAAATCCGTTCATGCCCGACTTCATCTACCTCGCCTCCCAAAGCCCACGTCGTCGCCAGTTGCTTGAACAGCTGGGCGTGCGGCACGAGTTGCTGCTGCCCAATGTGGAGGGTGACGAGGCGGAGGACGCCGAAGCCATCGAGGTGGTACTGCCCGGCGAGGCGCCCACGGCCTATGTGGAGCGCGTGACCGCTCTCAAGCTCGACGCGGCCGTAGCCCGGCGTGCACGGCGCCAGTTGCCCGATGCGCCCATCCTGTGCTCCGACACCACTGTGGCGCTGGGCCGTACCATCTACGGCAAGCCGGACGATGCCGCCCATGCGGCGCGGATGCTGGCCGAGCTGGCGGGGCATGAGCACCGCGTGCTCACGGCCGTGGCGCTGCAGGTGGGCACCAAGCGGCTGACGGCCCTGTCGGTGTCGCGCGTCACCTTCGCTGCGATGACCCCGGCGCAGATTGATGCGTATGTGGCCACGGGCGAGCCGCTGGGCAAGGCGGGCGCCTACGGCATCCAGGGCCGGGCGGCGGCGTATGTGGAACACCTGGCGGGCAGCTATTCGGGCATCATGGGGCTGCCGATGTACGAGACCGCACAACTGCTCCGTGCCGCAGGCTTCCCGCTATAAGCAAGAACAACAGGTTCCAGAGCCATGCAACAAGACATCCTGATCAACTGGTCGCCCCAGGAAACCCGTGTGGCCATCGTCGAGCACGGCGCCGTGCAGGAGCTGCATGTGGAGCGCACGCTGGAACGCGGCCTGGTGGGCAACGTGTACCTCGGCAAGGTCTCCCGCGTGCTGCCAGGCATGCAGTCCGCTTTCATCGACATTGGCCTGGAGCGTGCGGCCTTCTTGCATGTGGCCGATGTGTGGCAGCGCCAGCCCGATGGCGAGCCGCCCGCATTCGCCCGCAAGAACGAGCCGCAGGTGCCCATCGAAAAGCAGGTGTTCGAAGGCCAGGCGCTCATGGTGCAGGTGATCAAGGACCCGATCGGTACCAAGGGCGCGCGGCTATCTACGCAGATCAGCATCGCCGGCCGGCTGCTGGTGTTTTTGCCGCAGGACGACCATGTGGGTGTGTCGCAGAAGATTCCGCCTGCGGAGCGTGATGCGCTGCGTGCACGGCTGCAGGCGCTGGTGGGGGATAAATCCACCGGCGGTGGCGGAGGCTTCATTCTGCGCACCAATGGCGAAGATTCCACCGACGCCGAGCTGGCCGAAGACATTGCCTACCTGCGCAAAACCTGGGCACGCATCAAGGAGGCATCGCTCAAGCAACCAGCCAAATCGCTGCTGCATCAGGACCTGGATCTGCTGCAGCGCGTGCTGCGCGACCTGGTGGGCGACCACACGCAGACCATCCGCATTGATTCGATGGAACAGTTCCAGCGCCTGCGCGCGTTCGGGCAGGAGTTCATGCCCGCCGCCGCCGGCAAGCTGCAGCACTACAAGGGCGAGCGGCCCATCTTTGACCTGTACTCCATCGACGAAGAAGTGGCCAAGGCCCTGGGCCGCCGGGTGGATTTGAAATCGGGCGGCTACCTCATCGTGGACCAGACCGAGGCGCTCACCACCATCGACGTGAACACCGGCGGCTACGTGGGTGCCCGCAATTTTGACGACACCATCTTCAAGACCAACCTGGAGGCCGCGCAGGCCATTGCGCGCCAACTGCGCCTGCGCAACCTAGGCGGCATCATCATCGTGGACTTCATCGACATGGTGCGCGACGACCACCAGCAGGCCGTGCTGTCGGAGTTCAAAAAGCAGCTGGCCCGCGACCGGGTCAAGACCATGTCGTCCGGCACCTTCTCGCAACTGGGCCTGGTAGAGATGACGCGCAAGCGCACCCGCGAATCCCTGGCCCACATGCTGTGCGAGCCCTGCGAGGTGTGCCAGGGCAAGGGCAGCGTGAAGACCGCGCGCAGCGTGTGCTACGACATCCTGCGGGAGATCCTGCGCGAAGCGCGCCAGTTCAACCCGCGCGAGTTCCGTGTGGTGGCGTCGGCCCGGGTGGTGGAGCTGTTCCTGGACGAGGAAAGTCAGCACCTGGCCGGTCTCTCGGACTTCATCAAGAAACCCATCTCGCTGCAGGCCGAAAGCGCGATGGGGCAGGAGCAGTACGACATCGTTCTGCTGTAACTGCACTCTTGATCGACTGAGGGCGTCAGGCCTCGATCTGCATCGATGGGCGCGCCTGCACCCGGGCCAGCCACGCCTGCACATGCGGGTGTGCATTGACGGGGGCACCCAGGTACACGCTGTAGCCCAGCACCGAGCCCACCACCAGATCCACCAACGAGTAGCTCGCCCCCAGCATCCAGGGTTGCTGCGCCAGCCGCGCGTCCAGCAGGGCCAGCAACTCGCTCAGCTGACGCAGAACGGCTTCTGCCTGGGCGCTGTTACGCCACACCGCTTCGCCCTGGGTGGCCACATGCAGGCGACCCACCAGCGCGCCATAGGTCACATACGACCACGTGCACCACGACAGCGCCTCCAACGCCTCGGGCGTGCCGCCAGCGGGCCACAGGCCGCGTTCCACCCCAAAACGGTGGCCCAACCACAGATGGATCGCCAGGGCCTCGAACATCGGCGCACCGTCCACCGTCAGCGTGGGCACCTTGCCGTTCGGGTTGAGGGCCAGGTAGTCGGGGCGGCGCTGCTCGCCGGTGCGGATGTCGATCTTGATGCGCTCATGCGGCACGCCCAGCTCGGTGAGTGCGCAGGCAATCGGGGTGGCGCTGGACATGGGGTGCCAGTAAAGGACGATGGACATGGAAAACTCCTCAGTTGTGGTGGAAGAAAAGGTGGAGCCACTGTAAGAACCATTGCGGACAATTTCAGTCCTCGATTCAACGTACAGTGGCGGCATGCTCAGTTCTTCCACACGCCTGTTGCGCCTGCTGTCCCTGCTGCAAACCCGCAGCCACTGGATGGGACCCGAGCTGGCCGAGCGGCTGGAAGTGCATCCGCGCACGCTGCGGCGCGACATCGACCGCCTGCGCCAGCTGGGCTACCCGGTGCAGGCCAGCAGTGGCGTGGCGGGCGGCTATGCGTTTCGCGCGGGGCAAGCGTTGCCCCCGTTGCTGTTGGACGATGAAGAAGCCCTGGCCGTGTCGATTGCGCTGCGCACCGCCACTGCGGGTGCCGTGGGCGGCATTGAAGAACCCGCCTTGCGCGCCTTGGTGAAACTGGAGCAGGCCATGCCCCTGCGGCTGCGTGAGCAGGTGGACGCGCTGCGCTCCACCATCCTGCCGCTGGACCGCACCGGGCCGGTGGTGGAGGTCTCGCTGTTGGCCACGCTGGCATCGGCCTGCCGCGACCAGTTGCGGCTTGGCTTCTCGTACGAAGACGGCAAGGGGCGCGCTACCCAGCGCTCGGTGGAGCCACAGGGCGTGGTGCACACCGGCATGCGCTGGTACTTGGTGGCGTGGGACTGTGGCCGTGGTGACTGGCGCACCTTCCGCATCGACCGCATGGTGGCAAAGCCCGAAGTTGGCGCGCATTTTGTGCCGCGCCCTGGGCCGGACGGCGGCGACCTCAAGGCCTATGTAACGCGCTCCATCACCGTGGCGCCGCACCCCGACCAGGCGCGGGTGGTGCTGCACGCGCCCTACGCAGAAATGGCGCGGCGCATTCCGCAGTCGGCCGGTGTGGTCACCACACTGGCCGATGGGCAGCAGTGCCTGCTGGAATGTGCCGCCAACGATGCCCTGGTGTTCTGGTTGATGGCGCTGGACGTGGAGTTTGAGGTGCTGGCGCCCGCGTCACTGCAGCAGCGGCTGCGCGTGGCGGGGGAGCGGGCGTTGCGCTGCACTGGTGCGCGCAGTTCGTGAGTGGGCCTCAGGGCACGAACCGGTACCCAATGCCCGCCTCGGTCCGAAGGTGCCGGGGCATCGAGGCGTTGTCCTCCACCTTCTTGCGCAGGTTGGCCATGTGCACGCGCACGTAGTGCGTGTCTTCTGCATGGCCTGGGCCCCACACGGCTTTGAGCAGCTGGGCGTGGGTGATGACTCGGTCGGGCTGGGAGGCCAGGTAGGTGAGCAGCTTGTATTCGATGGGCGTAAGGTGCAGGGCTTCGCTGCCATCGCTACCTGTGCGGCGCTCCACGGTGCGGCGGGCCAGGTCCACGGTGATGGCCCCGAACTGGATGACGGGTGTGGCTTCGGCGCCGGATGCGCGCTGGCTGCGGCGCAACTGGGCGCGCACGCGGGCCATCAGCTCGCCCGAGCCAAAGGGTTTGACCAGGTAGTCGTCGGCCCCGGCGTCCAGTGCCGCGATCTTGCTGGCCTCGGCACTGCGGGCCGAGAGCACGATGATGGGCATGGCCGACCAGGTGCGCAGGTCGCGGATCAAATCGACACCGTCGCCATCGGGCAGACCCAGGTCCAGCACCACCAGATCAGGGCGGCGGGTGCCGGCCTCGATCAACCCGCGCTGCAGGGTGGCGGCCTCGTGCACGGTGTGGCCTTCGCTCTCCAGCGTCAGGCGGACAAAGCGGCGGATGTCGGCCTCGTCTTCGACGATGAGGATGTGGGTGGGCAGGTCGGTCATGGGGATTGCGGGGCCGCGCGGTCAAACTTCGCTGGTGGTGTCTGCATCGGTGCCCAGGTCGGTGGGCGGCGTGCCGCGTGGCAGCAGCAGCGTAAAGCGCGCACCCGCAGGCTGGCCCTGGGCGTTGTGGATGGTATCTCCCCGGATGCTGCCGCCGTGCGCCTGCACGATGGCGCGGCAGATGGCCAGCCCCAGGCCGACGCCGGGCGTGGCGCTTTCACGGGCGCCGCGCTCGAACTTTTCAAACAGCAGCTCTTCGCGCCCTTTGGGCAGGCCGGGGCCTTCGTCGGTGATGGTCAAGGCCACGGCATCGCTTTGGGGCTGCGCGCTGATGTGGATGGCCGTGCTGGCGGGCGTGTACTTGGCGGCGTTTTCCAGCAGGTTGACCAGCACGCGCTCCATCAGCACGGCGTCGATCTGCAGGAGGGGCAGGTCGCCCGGCAGGGTCACTTCGATACGGTGCGCAGCAATGGCCGGGGTGCAGGCGGCCAGGGCGCTGCCCACCACCTCTTCCAGCGGCTGCCAGGCCTTGTTGAGCTGCACGGCCCCGGCTTCCAGGCGGGCCATGTCCAGCAGGTTGTTGACGAGCGCGCTCATGCGCTGGGCGGATTGCTGAATGGCTCCGGTCAGCTCCTGCTGGTGGGCGGGCAGGGGCGGCTGCACCATGGCCAGCGATTCGGCCAGGCCCACCAGTGAGGCCAGCGGGGTGCGCAAGTCGTGCGAGATGGCCGAGAGCAGCGAGTTGCGCAGCCGCTCGGACTCGATCTGCACCGTGCTTTTCTGCGCCACGTCGATGTAGTGGATGCGTTCGAGCGAAATGGCCAGCAGCGAGGCGCAGGTCTGCAGCAGGCGGCGTGGCTCCACGCCCGGTACTTGGCCTTGACCTTGGTGTTGTGGCATGGCCACCACCAGCACGCCACGGATTCGCATGGGCGCCTTGAGCGGCAGCACCAGTGTGGGGCTGGAGTGCAAGGTGTCCGTGCCACGGCCTGCGGGCTCGCCGCGCTCAAACGCCCATTGCGCCACGGCCATGTCCACGGGGGCGGTGCCACCGGGCAGCACCTGCAGACGGTTGTCATCGTCGGCCACCACCAGCGTGCTGCCTGCGCTGAACTCGCCAGTGATGAAGCGTGCGCCAATCTCAGCCACCTGTTCGGGCAGCAGCGCGGCCGACAGGTCCCGCGCCATGTCGTACAGGCTGCGCACGCGGTGCTCGCGCTCTGTGGCGGCTTCGGCCTGTACCTTGAGCCCGGCGGTGAGCTGGCCCACCACCAGGGCCACTACCAGCATCACAGCGAAGGTGACAACATATTGCGCATCGCTCACCGCAAAGTTGAAGCGGGGCGGCACAAAGAAAAAGTCAAAGAACCCCACGCCCAAGAACGCGGCCATGATGGCCGGACCGCGACCAAAACGCAGCGCCACGCCCACCACCACCAGCAAAAACAGCATGACGATGTTGGTCAGCTCCAGCACGTTGGCCAGCGGCGTCGCAATGACGGCGGCCACGCAGCAGGCGAGCGCGGCGGCGATATAGCCCGGCCAGAACGCCGCGCGCGGGGCTGCGGTGCTGGTGCGAGGGGCTTTCCGGTCTGTAGCGGCATCGCGGCCAGGCAGGGTGCCCACCTGCAGCAGGTCCAGGTCGCTGGCACTTTGTCCGATCTGCTCGGCCAGCGTGGCCTGCCATGGCCAGCGCCGGGTGCTGCGCCCCATCACAACGCGCACCAGGTTGTGTTCGCGCGCATAGCGCACCAAAGCCTGGGCGGGCTGCGCGGCTGGCAGCACCGCGCAGGCGGCGGTGCCCAGTTGCTGGGCGATCTTCAGGGTGCGCTCCACCTGCGGGTGCAGGGTGGCCGACTGGCCTTGCTGCTCGGGCGTTTCCACATGCACCGCGTGCCAGGGCAGGTCGAGCTGGGCGGCCAGGCGGGCGCAGCTGCGCACCACTTTTTCGGCGTTGTCGCCCGTGCCCACGCAGGCCAGCAGGGCCTCGCGGTTGGGCCACACGGCCTCTGGCGTGGTGGTGCTGGCGCGGCGGTAGGCGCGCATTTCGTCGTCCACCCGGTCGGCGGTGCGGCGCAGGGCCAGCTCGCGCAGTGCCAGCAGGTTGCCTTTGCGAAAGAAGTTGGCGGCGGCGCGCTCGGCCTGCTGGGGCAGGTAGACCTTGCCGGCCTTCAGGCGCGCCAGCAGCTCGTCGGGCGGGAGGTCCACCACCACCACTTCGTCGGCCGCGTCAAAGAATTGGTCGGGCACCGTCTCCCACACGCGGATGCCGGTGATGCCGCTCACGATGTCGTTCAGGCTCTCCAGGTGCTGCACGTTCATGGTGGACCACACGTCGATGCCTGCGGCCAGCAGTTCTTCGGCGTCTTGCCAGCGCTTGGGGTGGCGCGACCCGGCCACGTTGCTGTGGGCCAGTTCATCGAGCAGCACCAGGCCGTCGGGGTGTTCTGCGCCCCAGGCCAGCGCGGCGTCCAGGTCAAATTCGGGCAGGGTGCGGTCTTTGTAGTGCAGGGCGCGCAGCGGCAGGCGCGGCAGGTGGGCGGTCAGCGCCTCGGTGTCGGCGCGCCCGTGTGTCTCGACCACGCCAATGGTGACGGGCGTGCCCTGCGCTTGTGCCGCCCGGGCGGCCGACAGCATGGCAAAGGTCTTGCCCACCCCGGCGCATGCACCAAAGAACACCTTGAGCCGCCCGCGCTGCTGCTGGGCCTGCTCTTGCTGGATGCGCTGCAGCAGCGCGTCGGGGTCGGGGCGATCCTGCATGGGTACAGTGTACTCGTCAATTTGGAGTCAAATAGGCCTCTAGCGCTTATCTATCAAGCGCAAGCAGCTATTGTTTTGGTAGCGCATCAAGCGCCAGGTTCAAGGCCAGCACGTTCACACGCGGCTCGCCCAGCAGGCCCAACCAGGGGGTGTCGGTGTGCTGCTGTACCAGCGTCTCCACTTGCGCTACGGGCAGGCTGCGGGCGCTGGCCACGCGCTCAGTCTGGTAGGCGGCGGCTGCCGGGCTGATGTGGGGATCGAGCCCGCTGGCCGATGTGGTGACCAAGTCCACGGGCACGGGGCGGGTGTTGCCGGGGTCGGCGGCGCGCAGTGCGTCAATGCGAGCTTTGACGGCATCTGCCAGGGCCGGGTTGGTGGGGCCCAGGTTGGAGCCACCCGAGGCGGCTGCGTTGTAAGGCATGGGCGCAGTGGCCGAGGGGCGGCCCCAGAAGTGGCCGGGCTCGGTGAACGACTGGCCGATCAACTCAGAGCCCACGGCCTTGCCACCTTGGGTAATGAGGCTGCCGTTGGCCTGGTGCGGGAAGGCCGTTTGTGCCACGCCGGTCACGGCCAGAGGATAGAGCAGGCCGGTGACGAGGGACAGCACGACAAACAGCGTGAGGGCGGGGCGCAATACGCCGCCGGTATTGGTGGGTAAGTCGTCGCGGGGGATACGGATAGGCATACGATTTTCCTTTCAATCAAATTCCGGGAGCTGCGCATCAGACTGGCGCGCCCCAGGCCAGGGGACACCGAGCAAGGGCCGCCCCGCAGTGAGGGTGTCGTCCCCCTCCCCGCGCAGCGCAGCGAAGCGAGAGGAGGGGGAAGGCGCGAAGCGACACAGGGGGAGGTCCTTGTTCAAGCCACGCCCATAGCCGCCAGCACCATGTCGATCAACTTGATGCCAATGAATGGCACCACCATGCCCCCCAGCCCGTAGATGGCCAGGTTGCGGCGCAGCAGCGCGGCTGCACCCACGGCGCGGTAGGCCACGCCCCTCAGGGCCAGCGGGATCAAAAAGATGATGATCAGCGCGTTGAACACCACGGCGGACAGAATGGCCGACGAGGGGCTGGCCAGGTGCATGAAGTTCAGCGCCGACAGCTGCGGGTAGGTGGTGACAAACGCCGCCGGGATGATCGCGAAGTACTTGGCGATGTCGTTGGCAATGCTGAAGGTGGTGAGCGAGCCGCGTGTCATCAGCATCTGCTTGCCGGTCTCCACAATCTCGATGAGCTTAGTGGGGTTGCTGTCCAGGTCCACCATGTTGCCCGCCTCCTTGGCGGCCTGGGTGCCCGTGTTCATGGCCACGGCCACGTCGGCCTGGGCCAGGGCGGGCGCGTCGTTGGTGCCGTCTCCGGTCATGGCCACCAGCTGGCCATTGGCCTGGTAGCTGCGGATGAGCTGCAGCTTGGCCTCGGGCGTGGCCTCGGCCAGAAAATCGTCCACACCCGCCTCGGCGGCAATGGCGGCGGCTGTGAGGCGGTTGTCGCCCGTCACCATCACGGTCTTGATGCCCATGCGGCGCAGCTCGGCAAAGCGCTCTTTGATGCCGCCCTTGACGACATCTTTGAGCTCCACCACGCCCAGCACCTGCGCGCCATCGGCCACCACCAGCGGGGTGCTGCCGCGGCGCGATACATCGTCCACCGCCGTCTGCACGGCGGTAGGGAAGCGCCCGCCCAGTGCCTCCACGTGCTTGCGGATGGCGTCTGCGGCACCTTTGCGCAGCAGGCGCGGGCCGGGCAAGTCCACGCCGCTCATGCGCGTTTGGGCAGTGAAGGGCACAAACTGGGCCTGCAGACTGGAAAGGTCGCGCTCACGCAGGTTGAACTTCTGCTTGGCCAGCACCACGATGCTGCGGCCCTCGGGCGTTTCGTCGGCCAGCGAGGCCAGCTGGGCGGCGTCGGCCAACGCGGTATCGGTGACACCGGGGGCAGACAGGAACTGGCTGGCCTGCCGGTTGCCCAGGGTGATGGTGCCGGTCTTGTCCAGCAGCAGCACATCCACATCGCCCGCAGCCTCCACGGCGCGGCCCGAGGTGGCGATCACATTGGCCTGCATCATGCGGCTCATGCCTGCCACGCCGATGGCGCTGAGCAGGCCCGCGATGGTGGTGGGGATCAGGCACACCAGCAGGGCCACCAAGACGACCAGGCTCACAGGCTGGCCCGCGCCGCTGGCCTGCACGCTGAACAGCGAGAACGGGAGCAGCGTGACCACCACGCCCAGGAACACGATGGTCAGCGCCACCAGCAGGATGGTCAGCGCGATCTCGTTGGGGGTCTTGTGGCGCTTCGCGTTCTCCACCATGGCGATCATGCGGTCCACAAAGGTCTCGCCGGGATTCACGGCCACGCGCACCACGATCCAGTCGGACAGCACGCGGGTGCCACCGGTGACGGCCGAGAAGTCGCCGCCCGATTCGCGGATCACCGGGGCGGATTCGCCCGTGATGGCGCTTTCGTCCACGGAGGCCACGCCGTCGATCACCTCGCCATCGGCGGGGATGGTGTCGCCCGCTTCCACCAGCACCACGTCGCCCTTGCGCAGGTTGGCGGCCTCCAGCGGCAGCCAGGTCAGCTCGGTGCGCGGGGTGGTGCGGGCAAACTGGCCGTCGAGCTTTTTCGCCCAGGTCTGCTTTTTCAGGCCGCGCAACGAGGCCGCCTGGGCCTTGCTGCGGCCTTCGGCCATGGCCTCGGCAAAGTTGGCGAACAGCACGGTGAACCACAGCCACAGCGCGGCTGCGGCGGTGAAGCCCTCGGGTTGGCTGGCGGCCAGTGCAGTGGTGAAGGCGCTGCCCACGTACACCACAAACATCACCGGGTTGCGCCATTGCACGCGCGGGTCCAGCTTCTTGAAGGCCTCCAGCAGCGCGGGGCGCACCAGGGCGGGGTCGAACAGGGTCAAGGTTTTGCGAGTCATCACAATCTCCGTGCCATTTATCAACGAGGTGTGAGCACGAGATGCTCTACCACGGGGCCCAGCGCCAGGGCGGGCACATAGTTCAGCAAGCCCACCAGCAGCACCACGCCTGCCAGCAGCGCCACAAACAGCGGGCCGTGGGTGGGCAAGGTGCCATCGGTGGCGGTGGCGCGCTTTTTGGCAGCCAGAGACCCGGCCATGGCCAGCACGGGCACGATCACGCCAAAGCGGCCCAGCCACATCGTCACCGCCAGCAGCACGTTGTAGAAAGGCGTGTTGGCCGACAGGCCTGCAAAGGCGCTGCCGTTGTTGTTGGCGGCGGAAGACAGCGCGTACAGCACCTGGCTGAAGCCGTGCGCGCCGGGGTTGGAAAGGCCTGCACGGCCCGCCTCGCTCATCACCGCCACAGCCGTGCCCAGCAGCACCAGCAACGGCGTGACGAGGATGGCGATGGCAACGAGCTTCATCTCGTGCGTCTCGATCTTCTTGCCCAGGTACTCGGGCGTGCGGCCAATCATCAGCCCGGCAATGAACACGGCCATGATGGCGAAGACCAGCATGCCGTACAGGCCCGAGCCCACGCCGCCAAACACCACCTCGCCCATCTGCATGAGCACCATGGGCACCATTCCGCCCAGGGGTGTGAAGCTGTCGTGCATCGCAATCACCGCGCCGCAGCTGGCCGCTGTGGTGATCACTGCGAACAGGGCCGAGGTGGCGATGCCAAAGCGCGTTTCTTTCCCTTCCATGTTGCCGCCCGCCTGCAGGGCGCTGGCAGTCTGGTCCACACCCAGCGATGCCAGCAGTGGGTTGCCCTGCTGCTCGAAGGCGGTGGCTGCCACCACGGCCACCACAAACAGCAGACTCATCGTGGCCAGAATCGTCCAGCCCTGGCGCTCATCGCCCACCATGCGGCCAAACACCAGGCACAGCGCGGCGGGGATGAGGAAGATCGCCAGCATCTGCAGCACGTTGCTGGCGGCCGAGGGGTTCTCGAACGGGTGGGCCGAGTTGGCGTTGAAGAAGCCGCCACCGTTGGTGCCCAGCATCTTGATGGCCAGTTGCGAGGCCACGGGGCCCATGGCCAGGGTTTGGGTGGTTTGTGTGGCGGGCTCTGTGACCGGGGCACCCTGCGCGTCCAGCACGGGCTGGCCTGCGGCGTCCAGCTTGGGGGCGTCGTAGTGCACGGGCTCCAGCGTCTGCACTTCCGTATAGGGCGACAAGTTCTGGATCACGCCCTGGCCTGCAAACACCACGGCCAGCACCAGCGACAGCGGCAGCAGCACCCACAGCGTGGCACGGGTCAGGTCGGCCCATACATTGCCAATGCTCTGAGCCGAATGCCGCGCAAACCCGCGCACCAGCGCAATGACGACGACTAAGCCTGTGGCGGCGGACAGAAAGTTCTGCACCGTCAACGCCAGCATCTGCGTGAGGTAGCTCATGGTGCTCTCGCCGCCGTAGCCTTGCCAGTTGGTGTTGGTGACAAAGCTGATGGCCGTGTTGAAGGCAGAGTCCGGAGCCACCGCAGCCATGCCCTGCGGGTTGAGCGGCAGCACCGCCTGCCAGCGCTGCAGTGCATACACAGCCAGCACGCCCAGGCCGTTGAACACCAGCAGGCCCAGCGCGTAGCGCAGCCAGCCGGTTTCTTCCTCGGGCCGCACGCCAGCCAATTGGAAGAGCGGCCCTTCCAGCCGCCGCCCCAGCGCAAAGCGGCCTGCCATCACGGTGTCGATGTAACGCGCCAGCGGCCAAGCCAGCGCCAGCAGCAGTGCCAAAAACACTGCCAATTGCAGCCAGGCACCGGTGCTCATGAAAAGTCCTCTGGCCGCAGCAGCACCGCGACCAAGTACACCAAGAGGCCTGCAGCCAGCACGGCCGCCAGAATCATCCAGCCGCTGGTCATGACCGCTCCCCTTGTGCCTGGCGTTGCAGCAGCGCGCAACCTTTGGCCAAGCCATAGACGGCCAGCCACTGCAGGCCTCCCACCGTCATCAATATCCAGTCCATATCGTCCTCCTTGAGACATGGACCGATGCTAGGAACGGCCGCATCAAGACGGGCGCAAGAGTGCGGGGTGCGATATCAAGATCGCATCAAGATGCGCGGACGCCAGGCCAGGTGGGCAGAAAGATGTGTGGGGGTTTGCTATTGAATTTGTAGCTTTTTGCGCTTGATATTCAAGCGCTACAGGCCGTTTTTATTCAAAGTTTTGCATTGAAGCGCGGGTTTGCCGGTTCTCTCACTGGTTTCGGGCGTCTGCACGCTCGGCAGGTGTGGCGCACCTTGAGGTCTGTCCTTTCTCCCAACGGGTCATTAGAGAACCCTCACATCGGCCTGCAGCAAAGACGCTCGCAAGCTGCGATCATCCCCACCCTGCATCACGCTTCTTTGCTTCATGACCCAGGCCACACCGCTGCGTTCCAGCGCTACCAGTCCGCTCGATTCCCTTGTCCCTCTGCTGTTTGTGGCGCTCTGGAGCACCGGCTTTATCGGCGCCAAGCTGGGGTTGCCGTATGTGGAGCCGCTGACCTTTCTGGCGCTGCGGTTTGCCGTCGTCATCGTGCTCATGCTCGCGGTGGTGGCCGTGGCGCGTGCACCGTGGCCGCCGTCAGGCAGGGCCTGGCTGCACATTGGGGTGTCGGGCCTGCTGGTGCACGGTGTGTACCTGGGCGGGGTGTTCATGGCCATCGGGCACGGGCTGCCATCGGGCATTACAGCGCTGGTGGTGGGCTTGCAGCCGCTGCTGACAGCCCTGGTGGCCGGGGCTTTGCTGGGCGAGAAGGTGCGGCCTGCCCAATGGGCGGGCCTGGCCCTGGGCTTTACCGGCGTGGCGCTGGTGGTGGCGGGCAAGGTGGCCACCGTACCAGCGGGCGCTTTGCTGGGCATGCTGCTGCCCGCGGTGGTTGCGCTGCTGGGCATCACGGCGGGCACGCTGTACCAGAAGCGGTTCTGCCCCTCGTTCGACTTGCGCACGGGCTCTGTCATCCAGTACTTGCCGTGTGCGGTGGCGATGGCCGCGGTCGCCTACGCCACCGAATTCATGGCTATATCGTGGACCGGCGAGTTTGTGTTTGCGCTGGGCTGGCTGGTGCTCGTGCTCTCACTGGGGGCAGTGAGCCTGTTGAACCTGCTCATTCGCCGGGGCGGCGCAGTCAATGTGGCCAGCCTGTTCTACCTGACCCCGCCCACCACGGCCCTGATTGCTTGGGCCCTGTTTGGCGAGACGCTCAGCGGTTGGGCACTGGCGGGGATGGGGTTGGCTGCGGCGGGTGTGTGGCTGGCCAGGCAGACGAGATGAGGGCGGGGCACTGCAATGCCACTCCGTGGAAAACGCGGGGTTGGTGTGGCAGTCTGGGTGATGTGTAGAGAGTTTGCTATTGTATTTGTAGCTGTTCGCGCTTTGTGGATGTGCGTAAAGGCCACTTTTCTTGAATTTTTGCTTGCTGCTGAACGATATGGGCCCTGTCAGGCAGCGGGGTGCACGGCAACGATGTTAAGAGGCCCTGAAATGGAGAGTCCGCTGAAACCCATTGGGGATTCCAGCGCAGACACATGGCCGCCCTCCGCCCACACATCCACCAGCGCATCTTTCGTTCCAAACTGGCAGGCAATGGTGGCGATGCGGAATGTGTCCGTCCGGTCGAAGAGAAGCGCTGTCGGCCATCGAACCTGAAACCAGCGTTTGCACTGGAATTCGATGCGCTTCCAGTCGAATGGGCGGCGAATGTTGTTGATGCAGTCCACCTGCTTCGCCAGCAACACCGCCTCAGCCGGTGGCAGTGCGGAAGCGGTGGCTTGGAGCAGCGCTTTCTCAAACGGCAACAGTTGGTCGGTGGGCGTCGGCGCGACGATGGGCTGGAGAGACCCGGTCAGTGGAACCATGGCAACGGCCTCAGAGTTTGCGCAGCCGTTCCAGCGCCGCCCGCAGCGTCTCGTCCTTCTTGGCAAAGCAGAACCGCACCACACGCTGGTCAAACCCGTCGCCATAAAACGCCGACAACGGAATCGCCGCTACGCCTACCTCACGGGTCAGCCACTGGCAGAAGTCGGCCTCGTTCAAGTCGCTGATGGCCGAGATGTCCACGCACTGGAAGTAGCTGCCGGTGCTGGGCAGCAGCTTGAAGCGCGAGCCTGTCAGGCCTTCGCGGAACAGGTCGCGCTTGGCCTGGTAGAACGCGGGCAGTTGCAGGTAGGGCGTGGGGTCTTGCAGGTAGGCGGCCAGGCCGTGCTGCACGGGGGTGTTGACGGTGAACACGTTGAACTGGTGCACCTTGCGGAACTCGGCCGTGAGCGCGGCAGGGGCCGCCACGGTGCCGACCTTCCAGCCGGTGACGTGGAAGGTTTTGCCGAAGCTCGACACGATGAAGGCGCGCGCCGCCAGGCCTGCAAAGCGTGCGGCGCTCTGGTGCTCGGCGCCGTCGAACACCATGTGCTCGTACACCTCGTCGCTGATGAGCAGGATGTCGGTGGGCGCGAGCAGGTCTTCGAGCTGGCGCATTTCCTCGGCCGTCCAGATGGTGGCGCTGGGGTTGTGCGGGCTGTTGATGAGGATGGCGCGGGTGCGGGGCGTGATGGCCGCGCTGATCTTGGCGAAGTCGGGACGAAAGGTGCCGGGCGTGAGTGGCACGCGCACGGCCTTGCCACCGGCCAGCTCGATGTTGGGCACGTAGCTGTCATAGCAGGGGTCGAGCACGATGACTTCGTCGCCCGCGTGCACGATGGCCAGGATCGCGGTGATGATGGCCTGGGTGGCGCCCGCGGTGATGGTGATTTCGGTGTTGGGGTTGTAGGCGCGGCCATGCAGCGCCTCGATCTTGCGGGCCAGGGCTTCGCGCAGGGCGGGCACGCCGGTCATGGGCGGGTATTGGTTGTGACCGGCTTGCATCGCGGCGGTGACGGCGTTCACCAGCTCGGGCGCGCATTCAAAGTCGGGGAAGCCCTGGCCCAGGTTGACGGCCTTGTGCTCGGTGGCCAGGGCGGACATCACGGTGAAGATGGTGGTGCCGACATTGGGCAGCTTGCTGGGGACGGAGGGTGTGCGGGCGGTGGTGGATGTCATGGCGCAGCAGCTTGGAAAACGGGAAATTCTGGAAGAGATCGGGGTGTTTCGGGCCTGAATGCAGGTCAGAGTTCGTAGTCGTTGACATGGCCCGTCATCGCGCGGGCAATCAGCTCACGGCTCAGGCGGTCGCTGAGCAGCTCCGCAAACTTGTAGACAAAGTTGCGCAGGTAGGCGCCGCGCTTGAAGGCCACGCGGGCCACGCTCTGGCCGAACAGGTGGCCCACGGGGCGCACGGCCAGGTCACCCACCGGGTCGTCGCGCATGGCCATCTCGGCCACGATGCCGATGCCAAGGCCCAGGCGCACATAGGTCTTGATCACGTCGGAGTCGATGGCTTCGAGCACGATGCGGGGCGTGAGCTTGCGCGCCGCAAAGGCGTGGTCGATCTTGCCCCGACCGGTGAAGGAGGGGTGGTAGGTGATGAGGGCTTCATGGGCCAGGTCATCCAAACCAATGCGCTCCTTTTGCGCCAGCGGGTGGTCGTTGGGCACGACCAGCACGTGCTGCCATTCGTAGCAGGGCAGGGTGACGAGTTCGGGGTAGTCGGCCAGGGATTCGGTGGCCATGCCGATCTCGGCCACCTCGTCGATGATCATGCGGGCCACTTCGTGGGGCGTGGCCTGGTGCAGGCTTACGTTGACCTTGGGGTAGGCCTCGCGCAGGCGCGCCACGGGCACGGGCAGCACATAGCGCGCCTGGGTGTGGGTGGTGGCGATGCTGAGGGTGCCGCTGTCTTGTGCGCTGAACTGCTCGCCAATGCGCTTGAGGTTGCCCACCTCGCGCATGATGACCTCGATGCTTTTGAGCACATGCTGGCCGGGCTCGGTAATGCGCTTGAGGCGCTTGCCGTGGCGGGCAAAGATGTCCACGCCCAGTTCTTCTTCCAGCTCGATGATGGCTTTGGAGACGCCCGGCTGCGAGGTGTGCAGGGCCTTGGCGGCCTCGGTCAGGTTGAGGTTGCGGCGCGCAGCCTCTTGAACGAAGCGGAATTGGTGCAGATTCATATCGAATATTGCCTAAAGAATTGCATCATTATGCTGCAATCGTCTAAGCAAGCGGACCGCACTCTCGGAAATTTCAGATCGGCGGGCTTTCGCAGGCGATCTCGGCCATCAGGGCCGTCATGCGGGGGTCTTCTCCGATGGCTGTCTGCACATGGAATTGAACTCCAGGATGTGCGGTGCGGAGCTCTTGCACCAGTAAGGGCAAGTCCTCCCGCGCATGTTTGCCCGTGCCCAGGAACATGGGCACCACCGTGACAGCGGTGGCCCCATCGGCCACCAGTTGCCGGACGGCGTCTGGCAGGGATGGTTCACACAGTTCCAGGTAGGCGCAGATAGCTTGGCGGCCAGGGCTTTGTGCCGCAATGCGCGTTGCGACTGCCTCCATGGGGGCGCGCCACAGGGGGTCGCGGGACCCGTGGGCAAACAGGACGATGGCTTGGGTCATGGGGCGAGGCAAGGTCAGGGTGTCAGCGTCTCAGCACCAGCCAGCCAAACGCCGCCAGCGAGAGCAGGGAATAGATCAGGCCAGGCGCCGCCGCTGTCAGCCATGGCGACCAGTTTTGCAGGTTGCCCGCATAGCCGAAAACGTTGTTGAGCAGGAAGAAGCTGATACCCGCCATCACGCCGCCGAACACGTAGCCCGCGATGCCGCCCGAGCGGAAGTGCAGGTACGCAAAGGGCAGAGCCAGCACCACCATCACCAGACAGCTCAAGGGGTAGAACACCTTGCGCCAGAACTCGATCTCGTACTTCTGCGCGGACTGTCCATTGGCGTTCAGGTGCCGGATGAACTGAAAGAGGTCCAGCGTGGCCATGCGGTCGGGCTTGAGCAAGGACGCTGCCACCATGTCGGCGCTGATCTTGGTCGGCCACTGCAGGGAGGGGCTCTCCAGGTGCTCCACGCGGGCCTCGTTCTTTTCGCTTTGCTGTTCAAAGTGACTGCGCTGCACCTTCTCCAGGGTCCACGATCCATCGGTGCCGAACTGCCCCGACGCAGCCCGGGTCTGCGACGCCAGGCGCCCCTTCTCGTCAAACTCGAAGATGCGCACGTCCAGCATGCCGCCATTGGGGGTGAGTGCGCGCACGTTGACGGCAAACGAATGGTCTTCTTGCCGCTCCTTGAGCCATGCACCTGTGGCGCCTGCTGTGAGCCGCCCCAGGTAGCGCACTTTGATGAGCTGCGCGGTGCGGTCGGTCAAGGGGGCCAGGTAGTCACCGACAGCAAACGTCAGCAGCACAAAGACGCCGCCGAGCGTGAGCAGGGTACGCAGTGCGCGCCAAGGGCCCATGCCGCTGGTGCGCATGATGGTGAACTCCGAGCTTTGGGCCAGGCGCGCCATCACGAAGATGGTGCCGATCAGTACCGTGATGGGCAGCAGTTCATACAGGTGACTGGGGATGCTGAGCACCACAAACAGCAACGCGTGCGATAGCTGGTAGCCATCCTCCCCGGCACGGCCCACCCAGCGGAGCTCATCCACCAAGTCAAAAAAGAAGAACAGGGCCAGAAAGCCCACTGTGACGAAGGTGACGGCGCCCAGCGCCTCACGGTGGATCAGGCGGCGGATGGTTTTCATGCGGACTGCCCTCCGGTGCGCACGGACTGCCATAGCCGGCCCATCGTCCATTGGTTGTGTCGGACAGCAAGCACCAGCAGTGAGGCCGCCAGCATGCCGCCGTGCAGCAGCACCATGAAACTGGTCAGGCCCAGCCGGTCCGCGCCCACCCAGCTCTGGCCCAGGGTCATGAGGTTGTAGTAAACGATGAAGGCAAACAGCGCAAACACCATGCTCGTGCTGCGCGCTGCGCGTGGGTTGACGCTGGCCACGGCCAGACCCAGCAGCACAAAGTTGAGCGCGGCCAGTGCCAGGCCCAGCCGCCAGCCCAGCTCGGCGCGGTAGGCCGGCAGCGGCCGCATCACAAGGTCGTAGGTCGTGCGTGTCTTCACCGCCAGTTCTTCCGCCGCACCGGGCGCTGCACTACCGATGCGGGTGCCGTACAGGCTGAACTCGCTGATCTTCACGCCGGGCTTGTCCCGCGAGGTCTCCAGGCGCTGACCGTCGCTCAACAGGGCCATGCGTTCACCGCCCTGGGTCTCCAGCCGGGCGCTGCGGGCGGAGGTGACGGATTCGCGTTTGCCGTCATTGGCGGCAATGAAGACGTTGTTGGCGGCCTGCGTGTCTGGGGTGTCCTTGTCGATGAAGAACACCCGGCTGCCGTTGGACGACTCCTGGAACTCGCCCGGTGCAATGCGGTCGATGTCGCTGCGCTGCTCGTAGCGGGTCTTGAGTTCCTGGATCTGGGAGTTGGCCCAAGGCCACACCAGCAGCGACAGTACGGCAATCACCACCATCACCGGCCAGGCAAAGCGCAGCAGGGGTCGCACCAGACTGATCAGGCCGCGCCCGCTGGCGAACCAGATCACCATTTCGCTGTCACGGTACATGCGCGACAGGGTGCCGACGACCGCAATGAACAGACTGAGGCTGAGAATGGTGGGCAATTGCCCCAAGACGGTGAAGCCCATGACGAGCATCACGTCGGATGGGCTGACACTGCCCTTGGAGGCCTGGCCCAGCGTGCGGATGAGCATCATGGTCATGACCACTGTCACCAGCACCACAAGGGTCGCGCCGAAGCTGCGCGCCAGCTCCTTGCGGATGGATGAATCGAATAACATTGGCTGGAAGGAAAACACCAATTATGAACTTTGATCTCAAGACCCTTGAACTTGCTGCGGCAGCTTCGGAGAAATGCGACCTGCTGATCGTCCTGCTTCCTGAGGGCTTCAAGCCAGGCAAGGACGCGCTGTCTGCCCTGGCGGCCTTGGCGCTCAAGAACGGAGATCTGACCACCAAAGCAGGCAAACACCTGCAGCTGTACCAGGTGCCTGCCGTTGCAGCCCGCCGCGTGGTGCTGGTGGGGTTGGGCGATGGATCGGCGCGCGCAACGCGCCAGGCGCTGCAGGCACTGGGTGGTGCCATCAAGGCGCCCCAGACCAAGCGCGTGGTGCTGTGTTTTGCCGGCGCAGCCTCGGCGGCGTCTGTCAGCGCTGCCGTGCAGGCGGTGGCAGACGTGAGCTATGTCTACACCACCACCAAGACCAAGGCGGAGGCACGCAGCCTGAGTCGCTGTGTGGTGGGTGTGCCCGATGCCGCCGGTGCGCATGACGGGTTTGACAGCGGGGTCGCTCTGGTCGCTGGTGTGGAGTTTGCGAGGGAGTGGGGCAACCGCCCAGCCAACCATGCCACCCCCAGCCAGCTGGCGGATGCGGCCAAAACCCTGGCCAAGCTGCCACGCATCCAGTGCAAGGTCCATGGCCCGGCAGAGGTGGCGCGTCTGGGCATGGGCGCCTTCATGGCTGTGGCAAAGGGCTCTGAAGAGCCCCTGCGTTTCATCGAGCTGCGCTACAACGGCGCTGCCAAGGACCAGGCACCCATCGTGCTGGTGGGCAAGGGCATCACCTTTGACACCGGCGGCATCTCGATCAAGCCCGCGCCCGAGATGGACGAGATGAAATTCGACATGTGCGGCGCTGCCAGCGTGCTGGGCACCTTCCGCGCGCTGGGCGAACTGCAGCCTGCCATCAATGTGGTGGGCCTGATCCCCGCCTGCGAAAACATGCCGGACGGGCGCGCCGTTAAGCCGGGTGATGTGGTCACCAGCATGAGCGGCCAAACCATCGAGATTTTGAACACCGATGCAGAAGGGCGCCTGGTGTTGTGTGATGCGTTGACCTATGCAGCGCGATTCAAGCCTGCCGCGGTGGTGGATATCGCCACACTGACGGGTGCCTGCGTGATCGCGCTGGGCGGCGTGCGCAGCGGCCTGTTCGCCAACAACGATGATCTGGCGGAGTCTTTGCAGGCGGCCGGCGAAGCCGCGCAAGACCTTTGCTGGCGCATGCCCCTGGATGACGACTATGCGGATGGCCTCAAGAGCAACTTTGCCGACATGGGCAATGTGGCTGGCCGTGCGGGCGGTTCCATCACTGCAGCCAAGTTCTTGCAAAAGTTCGTGGGCGACATGCCGTGGGCGCATCTGGACATTGCAGGCACCGCGTGGAAAGGTGGGGCGGCCAAGGGTTCTACAGGCCGGCCCGTGGGGCTGCTGGTGCACTATGTGCTCGAACAGTCTAGGTCGCCGGTCCGTACGGCAAAGGCCCCCAAGTCCACGTCGCGCTCTGCGACCAGCAAGGCGGCTACGGGCACTGCCCGAAAGCCTGCTGCTAAGCGGCCCGCTGGCAGCAAGTCTGCTTGACTGTGCCATGACCGAGGTGGCCTTTCACTTCAATGCGCCCGACAAGCTGGCGTATGCATGCCGGTTTGCGCGCAAGGTGCAGCGTAGCGGAGCTCGCCTGGTCATCGCAGCGCCGGCGGACGCGCTCCAGACGCTGGACCGCATGCTCTGGTTGATGGCCCCCCAGGACTTTGTGGCTCATTGCCACGCCGATGCTGACGAGGATCTCGTTCAGGCTTCGCCGGTATTGCTGGCGCAAGATGCACGCTTGGCGCCGCACCACGAAGTCTTGCTGAATCTTCATGCGGAAGTGCCAGAGGGTTTTGGCCGGTTTGACCGCCTGGTGGAAGTCGTGAGTGCCGAGGACGAAGCCGACCGTGCCCAGGCGCGCACGCGATGGCGCCATTACGCGTCCCGTGGCTATGCCATTACCCGTCATGATCTGGTGCTGAAAGCGGGCTGATGGCGCTCCCCCCCAAGACCCCTCCGCGGTTCGTGCCCACGCTCACCGAAGTGGTGCAAGTGCCCGACGCCGCAGCCCCGGCGTCGGGCGCTACCAATCCAGCAGCGCGTACGACAGTTCTTTCTCCATCGCAGTCGGCTGCGCTGGCAAAGGCAGCTCCGCCCGCAGTGCGGCCTGCTCCGATGCAACAAGGCAGTGCGCCAGTCGCTGTGGCGCGTCCTGTCGCTCCGCCCTTGGTTGCGCCACCACCGGTGGTTTCTCCTCAAGCGTCGCGCGCTGTGTCTTCATCTGCCCAGCAACGCCCATCAACCTTCGCTGCTGCCACTTCCGTAGGGATGCCACCAGTGTCCGCGCCTGTTGCAGCCCGCGCTTTGCCCGAAGGGATGGAGGAATACATGGTGCACCGCGTCATGCAGCGTGTGGATGTGGTGCTCGATCAGCGCCTTCGCGAGGCAATCGCCACAGTGGTGCAGGAGCAGACGCGTTCGGTACTGCCACGCCTGCGCGAAGAGATCGAATCAGTGGTCCGGCATGCGGTGTATGAAGCCGTGGCTGACGAGTTGGCCAGCGGTGCGCTGCCTGCGCCAAAGGGATGACAGGGTATTCCCCTGTGGTTTCTCTCGCGTTTAATCGTGTTCCCTAATGATCTGGCCCGTAAATTGCGATATGTTCGCCTGCGTTGAGACACAACAACATGCTCAGCGTTTATCTTTACTGGAGATTTGATATGCAATTGAAGTTGAAACTGACCGTGGTTGCTGCTATCGCGGCGATTTCCACCATGGCCGCTGCACAAGAACAAGTGGTCAAGCTCGGTCACGTTGCTCCTATGTCGGGCGCGCAAGCCTCCTACGGCAAAGACAATGAAAATGGCGCTCGCATGGCCATCGAAGAACTGAATGCCCAGGGTGTGACCATCGGGGGTAAGAAGATCAAGTTTGAACTGATGGCGGAAGATGACGCTGCTGATCCAAAGCAAGGCACTGCTGCAGCGCAAAAGCTTTGCGACTCCAAGGTGGCGGGTGTAATCGGTCACCTGAATTCTGGTACCACGATTCCCGCATCTAAGGTGTATAACGACTGTGGCATTCCCCACGTCACTGGCGCAGCCACCAACCCTAACCTGACCAAGCCTGGCTACAAGACCACCTTCCGCATCATCGCCAACGACAATGCGTTGGGCGCTGGCTTGGCTTTCTACGCTGTGGATACCCTGAAGCTCAAGACCGTGGCTGTGGTCGACGACCGTACTGCGTACGGTCAGGGTGTTGCTGAAGTGTTCAAGAAGACTGCCGCCGCAAAGGGCATGAAGGTAGTGGACGAGCAGTTCACCACCGACAAGGCCACTGACTTCATGGCAATCTTGACTGCCATCAAGGCCAAGAACCCTGATGCTATCTTCTTCGGTGGTATGCACCCTCAAGCTGCGCCCATGCTTCGCCAGATGGAGCAGTTGGGTATGAATAATGTCAAGTATTTCGGCGGTGATGGGATTTGCACCCAGGAAATTATTCAGCTCGTCGCGGGTGCCAAAACATTAGGTAATGTGATTTGTGCGGAGGGTGGATCTTCGCTGGACAAGATGCCCGGCGGAAAGGCTTGGAAGGCCAAGTACGATGCCAAGTACCCTGGACAGTTTCAGGTTTATAGCCCCTACACCTATGACGCTACATTCCTTATTGTGGATGCCATGAAGCGCGCCAACTCTGTGGATCCGAAGGTCTACACGGCGGAACTCGCCAAGTCGAACTTCAAGGGTGTCACTTCAACCATTCAATTCGAGCCCAATGGTGAAATGAAGAATCCTTCCATCTCCTTGTACATTTATAAGGATGGCAAGAAGGTACCTCTGTAATTGGAGTGTGGCTTCCCGCTGCGGGGCATTGCGGGTGCCTTGCAGACAACAAAAAGGCTTCCTTCGGGAAGCCTTTTTGTTGTGGGTGACCCGTCCTGCCTGGCGTTGACACGAGGACCTTTCAAAAAGGGTATGTGTCATGGAATCAAGTGTCAAACGCACGCAGCGCGACTACACACTGGCCTTTAAGTTGGCGGTGGTGGAGCAGGTGGAAAAAGGCGAGCTCACGTACAAACAGGCGCAGCAGCACTACGGCATCCAGGGTCGCTCGACGGTTCTGGTCTGGCTGCGCAAGCACGGTCGCCTGGGCTGGAGTCCTGCGGCATCATCTGCAGCCATGCCGATAGACAAGAAGAACACTGGTGCTCTCACGCCCGAGCAGCAGATCAAGGCGCTGCAGGTGCAGCTCGCACAGGCGCAGGAGAAGGCCGGGCTGTTCGAAGCCGTCATCGACGTGCTGCGCAAGGACTATGGGGTGCGCATCGTAAAAAAGCCTTTGGGCAAGTCCTCGCGCAAAACCTCATCGCAGGGTTGAGCGTGAAGAGGGCTTGCCAGCATATGGGCCACAGCCGTCAGGCGTACTACCAGGGTAGGCGCCGCGAGGCCGATCGCTTGGCGAATGCGCAGACGGTGGTGGAGTTGGTACGCGAGCAGCGCATGCGCCAACCACGCATAGGCACGCGCAAGCTGCACCACTTATTGCAGGAGCCGCTACAGCGCCGAGGCATCGACTTGGGCCGCGATGCAATGTTCGACGTCCTGCGCAATGCCAGGCTGCTGGTGGCACCTCGGCGGGCGTATCACAAGACAACAGACAGTCACCACCGCTTCAGGCGCCATCCGAACCTTCTCAAGGTAGGGCCGCAACAGATCCACGCCAGCGGCAGCGAGCAGGTCTGGGTGGCTGACATCACCTACTTGCCCACACACGGCAAGTTCGTCTATCTGAGCCTGGTCACGGATGCGTATTCCAGGAAGATCGTCGGCTGGCACGTGCATGAGAGCCTGCAGACCGAAGAGGTGGCGCAGGCCATGAAGATGGCGCTCTCGGGGCGACAGAGCAGCCGACAGTTGGTGCACCACTCCGACAGGGGTATCCAGTACTGCGCGACGTACTACCAGGCCCTGCACAAGCGCCACGGCGTGATCTGCTCGATGACGGACGGCTACGACTGCTACCAGAACGCGCTGGCCGAGCGGGTCAATGGCATCTTGAAGAGTGAGTTCTTGCTGCAGCGCCCCGCCGATCTGGGGCAGGCCAGACGCGTGGTCGAGCAGTCAGTCGACATCTATAACTGCGAGCGACCGCATCTGTCGCTGAAAATGCAAACGCCCGATGCAGTGCATCGGGCGTCATTGGCCGGATAGTCCGGCTGGAGTATTTAACCGTCCTGGGTGTCAACGCTATTCAGGACGGGTCAGAGGTGCAGCCAGTCGCGTAATTGGAGCTGGTGGATGACCGACAGCCGCTAGCGCCTCACCTGTAGTGAGCCTGGGTTCACGATGTTGGTGGGTGTGCCTTTGATGAAATTCACCACGTTGTCAAAAGCTGCACCAAAGTAGAGCTCATAGCTGTCCTGTTCCACGTACCCAATATGTGGCGTGCAAATGCAGTTTTCGAGACGGAGCAGGGCGTGCCCTTGCAGGATAGGTTCGCTCTCGAACACATCCACCGCGGCCAAGCCTGGGCGCCCTCGGTTGAGGGCTGCGATCAGCGCGTCTGGCTCGATCAATTCTGCGCGTGATGTATTGACCAGCAGCGAAGTTGGCTTCATGCACGAGAGATCTTCGAGCGAGATGATGCCCCGCGTCTCGTCGTTCAGGCGCAGGTGCAAAGAGATCACGTCGCATTGCGAGAAGAACTCTTCCCGCGTGGCTGCTGCCTGGTAGCCGTCCGTCAGCGCCTGCGCGCGCGATGCTTCACGGCCCCAGACGCGCACGTTCATACCAAAAGCGCGCCCGTACCCGGCCACCAGTTGTCCAATGCGGCCATAGCCCCAGATGCCCAGGGTCTTGCCCCTCAGCACATTGCCGATCCCGAAGTTGGCGGGCATCGAGGCGGTCTTGAGACCTGACTGCTGCCAGGCGCCATGCTTGAGATTGGAGATGTACTGGGGCAGTCGGCGCATGGAGGCCATCACCAGGGCCCAGGTCAGCTCAGCCGGTGCCACCGGGGACCCAACCCCCTCTGCCACGGCAATGCCGCGCTCGGTACATGCCGCCACATCAATGTGGCTGCCAATCTTGCCGGTTTGTGCAATGAGCTTGAGCCGAGGGAGCTTCTCGACCAATTGGCGCGTGATCTGGGTCCGTTCACGGATCAGCACGATGATGTCTGCATCTTTGAGCCGCACCGAAAGCTGCCCCAGCCCCTTGACCGTGTTGGTGTAGACCTTGGCGGTGTATGCGTCGAGCCGCGATGCGCAATGCAGCTTGCGCACTGCATCCTGGTAATCGTCGAGGATCACAATGTTCATCCCGACATTGTGCCTTGGTGGGCGCGGAGAAGAACCACCCAAGCCCTGTGGGCATGCCAAAGCCCCCAGTTTTTGGTGACGGAGTGCTGCGGAGATACCAGAACAGAAATGGCCTTATCACTCCGCACGACCGCACGACCGCACGACCGCACGACCGCACGATTGGCGCAGGTGGGCCTCCGTGTTTGGTGTCGATCAAGATTTGGTAAGGCTCAGCACCAGCCTCGGGGCTGTGGGTGCAATCCTGGCACCACCTCATCGGCTGTAGCTCCGTAGTCTGAAGGGAAGGCCGCCACAGTGAGGAATATCAAAGAGCGCTTGCCACCTTAGCCCCCCAATGTCCAGCAAATCAGGCCCTGAGAGCCTCGGATGCCGCCAAGCGGTCCAGCTCTGCGCAGACATCTGCCATGCGGCCTGCAATCACCAGGCGTCCGGTACCTGCGGCGTCAGAAGCCCGGCGCAGCACTTTGGTTGTTCGTGGGCCGCAGGAAGCCGTACCCACCGCTGATAGGAAAGCTTGCCGTTTGCTGCCGGCCATGTGCGTTGGCAGAAAAGAGCGCTGCGTGTCGGGCAAACGGGCAGGGCTTTCTGGCGCTCGTGCAGGTGGTTTGGCCGTAAAAGGCCAGTTCCCGCGAGGAGCGCGTTGTCCTTGGTGCTGTTCAGCACGATGAAGTGTTGCAACGTCTGCAGCCCGTCTTTGGGAAATAAACGGCGATGCACTCCCAAATTCAGTGAGCTCTCTTGTCTCTGCTTGCGCCGGTAGGGTCGTCTTGTCTGCAGACGCTAGCTCCGCACTCGCAAACAGCTTTTTGAGGCTGCGAACAGGGCTCTGCAGGGCAGAAAGGGTGAACAAAGCAATTCCCATGTGAAAACTCCGAAAGTCGGGGGTTGAACATAGGCAGGATTGCAACGTGGCTGAGTACCAGAACACCCAAAAGCAGCGCGAGACCATCCCCTGCGGTGCAGGCAACTGCTCCGCCGATTCATCACACATTGCCTGGGAGTTGTTGGCACTCAACGGGATCCGCATCGCAGGGCTGGTGTACCGATCAGAATCTGTCCACCAAACGCCCGCCACCCACGGTGCGGCCCCTGAGCGCGTGCTACATCAGCATGGTGTTGCGGATAAGGCCCACTGCCAGGCCTTCTATCTCAAAGGGCTCACCTGGCTGCACCACGATCACGGGATAGTCGGGGTTCTCAGGCAACAACTCAATGGCGTTGGCGGTGCGGCGAAGGCGCTTGACAGTGACGTCGTCACCCAGGCGGGCGACGATGATCTGGCCGTTGCGGGCTTCGCGGGTGGACTGAACGGCCAGCAAATCGCCATCCATGATGCCCGCGTCACGCATGGACATGCCCCGCACCTTGAGCAGGTAATCGGGCTTGTGCTGGAAGAGGCTGTTTTCTACGCTGTAGGTCTGGTCTACATGTTCCTGCGCGAGAATGGGCGACCCCGCAGCCACCCGGCCTACCAAAGGCAAGACCAGTTGCGACAGGCCCGGGATGGGCAGGCTGAACTGGCTGCCGCGCGCGGCGTTGATGGAGCGCACCGTGTCGCCGCGCAGGCGGATACCCCGAGAGGTGCCGCTGACCAGCTCGATCACCCCTTTACGGGCAAGAGCCTGAAGGTGTTCTTCTGCCGCATTGGCTGACTTGAAACCCAGCTCGGCCGCGATTTCTGCGCGGGTGGGAGGCGCGCCGGTGCGTGCGATAGCGGTCTGGATGAGATCCAGAATCTGCTGCTGGCGGGCGGTGAGTTTGGGGTTGTCGAGCATGGTGGTTTCCGGTGCGGGCGGTTACAGTGATGAACAACTGTTTTTTAATCCAGTAACTGTATTTTTCACCAGTTTTTCGGAGTATGCAAGTGAGTGGGCAAAAAATTGTGGTTTTGGGCACCGGTGGCACGATTGCGGGCACCTCGGCCCAAGCGGGGGACAACATTGGCTACACCGCCGCGCAGGTGGGCGTGGAGCAAATGCTGACGGCTGTGCCAGGTCTGCAGGCTCTGGCAGGGGGCGCCTTGGTTGCAGAGCAAGTAGCGCAGATCGACAGCAAGGACATGGATGGCGAGGTGTGGCGCACGCTGGCATTGCGGTGCGCCCACCACCTGAATGACCCGGAGGTGAAGGGGTTGGTCATCACCCATGGTACGGACACCCTGGAAGAAACGGCGTGGTTCTTGCACGAAGTGCTGGACGCCGCCAAACCCGTGGTGCTGACCTGCGCGATGCGGCCTGCCACAGCCTTGACCCCCGATGGCCCCCAGAACCTGCTGGACGCGGTGGCAACGGTATTGGCGCCAGGTGCCACAGGTGTGCTGGCTGTTGCGGCGGGTGAAGTGCATGGCGCACGGCATGTGCAAAAAGTGCATCCCTACCGCGTCAATGCCTTCAGCTCGGGGGATGCTGGACCTCTGGGGTGGGTGGAAGAGTGTGTGGTCCGTTGGGCATGCAATAGCCCAGTAGTGCCGGTAAATAATGTCGATGGTGCTATGAATAATATAGTGAGCGCTGCGACTTGGCCGTGGGTGGAAATCGTCATGAACCATGCGGGGGCATCGGGCAGGGCGGTGGATGCGCTGGTGCGAGAGGGCGTGCAGGGCCTGGTGGTGGCCTGCACCGGCAATGGCACGATCCACCACGATCTGGAGGCTGCTTTGGTGCGCGCGCAGAACGCCGGAGTGCGGGTGGTGCGCTCCACCCGCTGCGCGGAGGGGCAGGTGCTGCCCAAGCCGGGTGATGTGCTTCCCGCCTCGCAAGGCCTGTCGCCGGTGAAGGCGCGGGTTGCCCTGATGCTGGATTTGCTGCGGATGCATTGATCTAAAAAGGGCCGGCAGCCGTGTTCACCGCACTCAAGACACACGCCTGGGCTTACCCCGCGCTGGAGGTCGTCCACATCATCGGTATTGCGTTGCTGCTGGGCAATCTGCTGCTGCTGGAGTTGCGGGTTTTCGGACGTGGTGCGGCATTGCCGGTGAAGGACCTCGCGCGGCTGAGTCTCACTGTGGCGCTGTGCGGCTTCGGATTGGCCGCAGCGTCGGGGCTGCTGATGTTTGCCGCCCAGTCTGCGGAGCTGCTCAGCAGCCGCGCTTTTACCTTGAAGATGCTGTTGTTAATGCTTGCGGGCTGCAACGCGGCGTGGTTTCATGCACGCGGTTCGCTTGCACGCCTGGACGGGTTGGCTCGCGTGCAGATGCTGGTGTCCACTGTGATCTGGCTGTTGGTGGTGGTCTGTGGCCGCTGGATTGCGTACCTTTGATATGGCCCCTTGAACCGGGTTTTATTCCTACGGGAGTCTTTATGGGCTTGCAACGTCGTCATGTGCTGATCGCCGCGAGTGCCTTGCCTTTGGGGGCACACGCGCATCACGGCTGGAGCAGTTTTGATGCGGACCGACCGCTGTATGTGGAGGGCACGGCGCGCAAAGTGCGGTGGCAAAACCCGCATGCAGAGCTGGAGCTGGAATTGCCCGCTGCGCTCCGGTTGCCTCCAGATCTTGCCCAGCGGCCTGTGCCTGCGCAGACCGCGCCGGTGGACGGACGCGCACTACTGGCCAAAACCGTGCTGCCCACCCGCAAGGACCGGGTCTGGGAGGTTGAGCTGGCTCCGTTGACTCGTATGCAGGCCTGGCAGGTGCCAGAGATCAAGCCGGATACGGCCGTGTCGGTGGTGGGCTTTGGCCTGCGGGACGAAAAGGGCGAGGCAGTGCTGCGCGCCGAATACCTGTTTGTGGACGGCAAGGCCTACGGCCTGCGATCCAGCCCCGCCTGAGCCCAGGCATGTGCCCGCAGCGGGCGGCTGTCGCGGCCACCGTGCGGCAGGGTGGCCCATGAAAAAAGCGACGCCCTGGTGCAGTGCGTCGCTTTCAGGAGCCTTGAGCGCCCAACGTGCGTCAGGCGGATCTTGGCCCTTGGTTCATTGCATCAGCTGGCCAGCGCCTGCAGCGCGCGTGCGGTGATCTCGTCCACGCTGCCCGTACCACTGATGGCGCGGTACTTGGGCGCTGCGGCGGGTTCAGCCTTGGCCCAGTTGCTGTAGTAATCCACCAGGGGGCGCGTCTGGTCGCTGTAGACCTGCAGGCGCTTCTTGACGGTTTCTTCCTTGTCGTCTTCGCGCTGGATCAGTTCTTCGCCGGTCACGTCATCCTTGCCTTCGACCTTGGGTGGGTTGAACTTGACGTGGTAGGTCCGGCCGCTGGCCGGGTGCGAGCGGCGGCCGCTCATGCGTTCGATGATGGCGTCAAAGGGCACATCGATTTCGAGCACGTAGTCGAGCTTGACGCCAGCTGCCTTCATGGCGTCGGCCTGGGGAATGGTGCGGGGGAAGCCGTCAAACAGGAAGCCGTTGGCGCAGTCTGGCTGCGTGATGCGCTCCTTGACGAGACCGATGATGATGTCGTCGCTGACCAGGGCGCCCGAGTCCATCACGGCCTTGGCCTGCAGGCCCAAGGGGGTGCCAGCCTTGACGGCGGCACGCAGCATGTCGCCGGTGGAGATCTGGGGGATGCCGTACTTCTGGCAGATGAATGTGGCTTGCGTGCCCTTTCCGGCGCCAGGCGCGCCCAACAGAATCAGTCTCATGGATGTCCTCGAAGGTTAGAAATCGGGTGGCGCCGCTGGCGGGGACGTTCGAAGGGCGCCTGTAGCCGTTCTGTGCGCCCGGGATGCGGTGCTCTCGTTACAGTTGAGGATAGCATGTGACCACCTTGCGCGGACTTACATGGGTGGCCGTTTCTAGGTCGGTGCCTCCATGCGAGCGCCGCAAGGGTCATCTGTGCGACCCCGGATGCATCCAACATGCACGCCAATGCGGATCGTTGGCGCCTGAAAACTGTCAGCGAAACAGTGCGCGGACACGCTCCAGGTCCTCTGGGGTGTCCACGCCAGGGCCCGGCGCCGCGTCTGCCAGGTGAACGGCGATGCGATGGCCGTGCCACAGTGCACGGAGCTGTTCCAGCGCCTCGATGGCCTCGGTCGGCGCAGGCGCCAGTTGTGGAAACTCCCGCAGAAACCCCGCGCGATAGCTGTAGATGCCCACGTGGCGTAGCGGTGCGAAGCCTTGCAGTGCCTTCACGCCGGGCTGGGCGGCCTGTGCTGCACCCTGCCACCAGGCCGTGCCAGCATGGTCGCGCCCAAAAGGGATGGGCGCGCGGCTGAAGTAATGGGCCAGGCCCCGCGCGTCCAGCACCACCTTCACCACGTTGGGGTTGGTGTAGTCGGCCAGGGACGCGATGGCATGGGCGGCGGTGCCCATGCTGGCTTCGGGTCGCTGCCCACCGTGGTCTTGCAGAAGGGCGGCCACGGCGTTGATGAGTGCGGGGTCTATCAGCGGTTCGTCGCCCTGCACGTTGACAACGATGTCGTCGCCCTGCAGCCCCAGTTGTGTGCAGGCCTCGGCCAGCCGGTCACTGCCGCTGGCGTGGTCGGCGCGGGTCATGACGGCATCCACACCATGGGCTGCGCTGGCTTGCAGGATGCGGGCGTCGTCTGCAGCCACCACCACGCGGACTGCGGCGCTCTGCGCAGCACGCTGGGCCACGCGCACCACCATGGGCAGGCCCGCAATGTCGGCCAGGGGCTTGTCGGGCAAGCGGCTCGACGCCATGCGTGCCGGTATCAGCACGGTAAAGGGGTTGTTGGCTGCGGGGACTACGGGGGCGCTCACTGCTCCAGTTCCTCGTCGGTCAGGGGGCGGGCTTCGTTCTCCAGCAGCACCGGGATTCCGTCGCGCACCGGGTAGGCCAGCCGCGCGCTGCGCGAGAGGAGTTCCTGAGCCTCGCGGTCATACGTCAAAGGGCCTTTGGTGACGGGGCAGACCAGCAGTTCAAGCAGTTTGGGGTCCATGGGGGAGAGGCTTTCCGGGTGGGTTCGTTCAGGCAGGGGCAGATGATAGCGGCGGCTTCTTGCCTCCTGGGCTGGGATTGATCTGGTTCAGCCAGTCATCCAGGGCAACAAAAAAGCGCGGGTCCAGCTGCGTGGCCAGCGGCACGGCCAGAGCGTCCGGATGGCGCGTCCAGAGCTTGACGGCGTCCTTTTCGGTGCAAATAAGCCGTAAGCGCTGGTCGGATATGCGCTGCCAGCTATAAAAATCATAGTGATCGGGTAAGGCCTCGGTGTGCTCCAGCGTCAGGCGCTGGGTGCGCAACATGGCAAAGAACTCGGCGGGTCGGGCCACAGCGGCCACCGCATGCAGGGGCTGCCCTTGCAGTTGTGCCAGTGGCACGTGGTGGCCGTCCGATTGCACGGCATAGGGCGCCAGGCTGCGTTGGAGGGCAAATGCCAGCGCTGTGGTGCCGCGCGGCGGTGCGCTGCCTGCATGCAGCACCATGTCCACGGGGCGGGGCCAGGGCTCCCGCAGCGGGCCTGCGGGCAGCAGAAAGCCGTTGCCGATGCCTTGGTCGTTGAAGATGCAGACCTCCAGGTCCCGCCGCAGTGCGAGGTGCTGCAAGCCGTCATCGCAGACGATCACATCGGTATCGGGTTGGGCTGCCAGCAACGCGCGTGCGGCGGTGATGCGCCGTGGGGCCACAAACACGGGCACCGTGCCGCCCCCCGCTACGCTGCGGGCAATCAAGGCCGGCTCGTCGCCCACCTCGCTGGCAGGGCTGTCGGGTTGCACGGCACGGCAGTCATGTGTGCTGCGACCGTAGCCGCGCGAGATCACGCCCGGGCGCAGACCACGCGCCTGCAGGTGTTTGACGAGTGCGATGACCACCGGGGTCTTACCGGCGCCTCCGGCAATCACATTGCCCACCACGATGACAGGGCGGCCCGGGTGCTCGGACCGAAGCCAGCCCCGGCGGTACAGCCAGCGGCGCAGGGCCACCAAGGCGCCATACATGAGAGAGACGGGCCAGAGCGCCCACGCCGCTGGACCCCGGGACTGCCAGATGTTCTGCAGCCGCTGTTCGGCCGTGGCAGAGGAGGGCGGAGGGGCTTGCGGGGCCGAAGCCCGGGGCGGCTGCGGCCCTGAAGCGGCCATGCCCGTCAGCGGCTGGCCGCGCGGCCCGACGTGGACGATTGCGTGGCGAACGTGATCTGCGTGAGGCCCACGCGGCGCGCGGCCTCCATCACGGTGACCACGGACTGGTGCGGCGACATGGCGTCGGCGCTGATGATGACTACGCTGTCGCGGCCTGCGGTGGCGGCGGTGCGCAGCGCCTGGGCGATGGCATCCACGCTCTTGCCTTCCACGCCGGTCTTGTTGACGGCGTAGCGGCCGTCTGCGGCCACCGACACGATCACTTCCTTGGGGTGGTCGCGCTGTTGCTCGGCATCGGCCACGGGCAGGGTGAGCTGCAGCTCCGTGAACTTGCTGTAGGTGGTGGTGAGCATCAGAAAGATGAGGATCACCAGCAGCACGTCGATGAACGGGATCAGGTTGATCTCGGGCTCATCCTTGGCGCGGGGGCGAAAGTTCATGGCGCTTATTTGGCTTTGCGCAGGCGCAGGATGTGGCGAACGAACTGCTCCGATGCCAGTTCCAGCGTGAGCAGATACGCGTCCACGCGGGCCCGGAAGTAGCGCCAGAAGATCAGGGAGGGGATGGCCACGATCAGGCCGAACGCCGTGTTGTAGAGCGCGATCGAAATGCCGTGTGCCAACTGTGCCGGGTTGCCACCGCCCATGGCCTGGCCCACACCGCCGCCGCCGGCTTGCGAACCAAAGATCTCGATCATGCCGATGACGGTGCCCAGCAGGCCCAGCAGCGGCGCGGCCGAGGCGATGGTGGCCAGGGCCGACAGGTACTTCTCCAGCCGGTGAGCCACTGCGCGGCCCGTACCTTCCATCGCGGCGCGCAGGTCGGTTTCGCTGCACTGGGGGTTGCTGTTGAGGGTGCGCAGACCGCTGGCCAGCACTTCGCCCAGGGCCGAGTTCTGGGCCAGCTGGTTCACCACGTCGGGGGTGGGCAGGGCCTTGGACGACACCGTGATGGCTTCGTCGAGAAGTTTGGGGGGGGCCACGCGGGCCGTTTTCAGGGCCAGAAAACGTTCAAAAATCAGTGCCAGTCCCAGGACGGAACACGCGATCAGGGGCCAGATGGGCCAGCCTGCGGCTTGTATGATGGACAGCAAATCTCTCTCCGCGCAGATGAAAGCAATCGGCGATTATGGCCCAGCTTATGGCGGCCACTGCGTCACAAACCGTTACGTTATCGCGCAGACTTCCCCTCGCTGCGCTCACCCACAAAAACTGTGGATAACTTTGTGGGCAACCCACATCCGCAGCCCCGCAAAGTGGCTCCACGCCGTGCTTGCAACAGATTGATGAAAAATTGTGCAATGAAAAACATATATAAATCAACAACTTGCACGTGTTCTCGTGTTTTGCGGCCGATTGGGATGTCTGGTTTGAAGGCAGCTCCCGCTGGCCCGAAACTGTGGAGTACTTGCATGGGGGGCGCCACGCCAACGCGCGCCATTTCTCATGTTTGACCGCTCAAGCCCAGCAGCGGCGCCCCGAATCTGGGAAGTTGGCGCGCTATGCCGCGCCATTGCTGACGCGCTGGAGGCGCGCTTCAATCCTGTCGCGGTGCGCGGCGAGATCACGGGCTTCTCGCGCGCGTCCAGCGGTCATTGTTATTTTTCAATCAAGGACGCCAACGGACAGTTGCGCTGCGCCATGTTCCGCCGCGCAGCCACGCTGCTTGACTTTTCGCCGCGCGATGGCGAATTGGTGGAAGTGCGTGGCCGCCTCGGGGTGTACGAGGCGCGGGGCGATCTGCAGTTCATCGTGGAGAGCATGCAGCGTGCGGGGCAGGGCGCGCTGTTCGAGCAGTTCCTGCGCCTCAAGGCACAGCTCGACGCCGAAGGCCTGTTCGACACGGCGCGCAAGCGCCCGCTGCCGCTGCAGCCGCGCGGCATTGGCCTGGTCACCTCGGCGGGTGCGGCTGCGTTGCACGATGTGGTGACGGCGTTGCGCCGCCGGGTGCCGCACATTCCGGTGGTGCTGGTGCCCGCGCAGGTGCAGGGTGTGGCCGCCCCGCCGTCGATCATTGCGGCGCTATCAAAACTGTATCTGCTGGCGCAAGCGGGGCGGGCGCAAGGGGGTGATTCGAATCCTAATCCGCCCATTGACGTCATTCTGCTGGTGCGGGGAGGCGGCTCCATCGAGGACCTGTGGGCCTTCAACGACGAGCAACTGGCCCGCACCATCGTGCAAAGCCCGGTGCCCCTGGTCAGCGGGGTGGGGCACGAGACGGATTTCACCATCGCCGACTTTTGCGCCGACCTGCGCGCTCCCACGCCCACGGCGGCGGCTGAACTGGTGGCCCAGCCGCGCGAGGTCTGGCTGGGAGCGCTGGATTTGCTCGCAGGCCGCCTCAGCGATGGTGTGCAGCGCCAGCTCGATACCCGTCACCAGCGCCTTGACCAGGCCGCCGCCCGCCTGGGACGCCCCTCGGGCCTGGTGGCGCGCCAGCAGTTGCAACTGGCGCGCCTTGCGCAGCGCATGCGCCACGGGGTGCTCCTGAACATGCAGCGCCTGGCGCAGCGCCAACAAGCGCTGGAGGCCCAATTGCCCCAGACTCTGCAACGCAGCGTGGCGCAGAACGCCGAGCGGCTGGAGCGTGCCGCCCTGCGACTGGAATTGCTGGACCCGCGCCTGGTGCTGCAGCGCGGTTATGCGCTGCTGACCGACACCAGCGGCCAGGCTGTCACCAGTATCCGCCAGGCCCAGCCGGGCGACGCACTGCGGGCCACGCTGGCCGATGGGGCTGTGGATGTGACGGTGTCGCAGCCCCGGCTTTTGTAACCGGATCGTGCAGGGCGGTGGGCGGCCGGCAGCCCGCCTGTAGGACATGGGCGGTTTGTGGCGCTGCGGGCGGAATCCAGGAGCCCACATGCTGCACAGGTCACCTGATGTTCCTACAATGCCCCCTTCGCGCTGTGTCCGACTGCATTGCTCAGGAAAGCCCGCGTTGCAGACGGCATCCCAGAATTTCAAACCACGAGGAAACACCACCATGGAACACACCCTTCCCCCGCTGCCCTACGCCATCGACGCCCTGGCCCCGCACTACAGCCAGGAAACCCTGGAGTACCACCACGGCAAGCACCACAACGCCTACGTGGTGAACCTCAACAACCTGCAAAAGGGCACCGAGTTCGAATCCATGACGCTCGAAGAGATCGTCAAGAAGTCGAGCGGCGGCATCTACAACAACGCTGCGCAAATCTGGAACCACACCTTCTTCTGGAACTGCATGGCTCCCCAAGGTGGCGGTGAGCCCTCGGGCGCGCTGGCCGCAGCCATCAATGCCAAGTGGGGCAGCTACGCCGCCTTCAAGGAAGCCTTTGTGAAGTCCGCCGTGGGCAACTTCGGTTCGGGCTGGACCTGGCTGGTGAAGAAGGCCGACGGTAGCGTGGACATCGTGAACACCGGCGCCGCCGGCACGCCCCTGACCACCGCTGACAAGGCCCTGTTGACGGTGGACGTGTGGGAACACGCGTACTACATCGACTACCGCAACATGCGCCCCAAGTTCGTCGAGACCTTCCTCGACAAGCTGGTGAACTGGAAGTTTGCTGAAGCCAACTTCGCCTGATCGCTCCAGGCAGTCGCGGTGTGGAGCTCTGTCCACATCGCACTGACAACAAAAAACGGCCCATGGGCCGTTTTTTATTGCTCCACAGAAAAGTTGAAGTCTTTTCGGCTGGATGCGCTAGTGAATCATGCCTGTGCCGCTATTGAAAATATAGCGTCAGCAGCCGCGTGCATTACTGCCGTGCAAACGGAGTTCCGCCGAGTTTCGCCCCCGCCTTGATGCCCTTCTTGGCAAACCAGCCTTGGTTCATCTCCAGCACGTAGCGCACGGGCTTGGCCGAACAGTGCGAATCCAGCGTCTGGGGCTTCATGTCCTCCAGGTTCACGATGGTGCCGTCATCGGCAATGAAGGCTGCCGTGAGCGGCAGCAAGGTGTTCTTCATCCAGAAGCACTGCTGCGAGGGCTGCTCAAACACAAACAGCATGCCCTCGTGCGCGGGCATTTCCTTGCGGTACATCAGGCCCGTCTGGCGCTCCTGCGGGGTGAGGGCGACCTGGACATCGATGCGGTGCATGCCAGCGGTCAGCTCCACGCGCCGCAGGTTCATCTGGGGGCCTTCCTGCGCTTGGGCGACCCCAACGGGCGCGGCCAGTGCACATGCCGCAAGCCAAACCCCCCAGGCCCCGACGGCGCGGCGGGCGCGGCTTGGAACACCGGTCGCCCCGCGCAGGGCGGCGAGCGGGAAGGCTGGGAGGGCGCGTGAGGCGGTCATGGGCGGGGCTTTCTGGCAAAAAAAGACAACACGAAGTGCGGCAACTGCGCCAGAGACGGACTGCAGCGGTCGCGAAAAGTTCAGGCTGTGCGCAGGGCGTCTGCGTCACCAAAGAAAACGCCCGCAGGAGCGGGCGGTTTTAAATCAGCGAAGGCCTGGGGGCCCGGTGGCGGGTACGTCAGGCCTTGCAAAGCTGGTTCAGGCGGCCTTGTGGGCGGTTTTCTTCTTGGCGACCTTTTTGTGGGTCTTTTTCTTGGCGACCTTCTTGGTGGCCGGAGCTGCTGCCTGGGCCGTCATGGGAGCGGCTGCAGGAGTGGTGGTGGCAGGGGCGGCTGCGGGTGCCTGTGCAAAAGCACCAGCAGTGAACAGACCGGCCACGAGGACAGCGAGGAGTTTTTTCATATATGCCGTTTCCAGTGTGAACGAAGGTTGAAGGGCCGGACGAATTCCGTACGGCTCCACTCGCAACGATAGCAGCGCGCGGCCCGTTGACAGGGTCTTCGACGAAATTTTTTGTCATTAGAATGGTTCGAAACCACACTGCCACGCCTGTGGCGGTGCCTCTTTTCCTCGCTTTGCCCCTCATCGACCGAATCAGACTCGGCGCATACCGGAGACTCCCCACCCATGACCACCTACCAGCACATCGTGGTGCCTGCCGAAGGCCAGAAAATCACCGTCAACGCCGACATGTCCCTGAATGTGCCGGACGAGCCCATCATTCCCTTCATCGAAGGCGACGGCACGGGCCTGGACATCACCCCCGTCATGATCAAGGTGGTGGACGCAGCCGTGGCCAAGGCCTATGGCGGCAAAAAGAAGATCCACTGGATGGAGGTGTACGCGGGCGAAAAGTCCACCAAGGTCTATGGCCCCGATGTGTGGCTGCCCGACGAAACCCTGCAGGTGCTGCGCGAGTACGTGGTCTCCATCAAGGGCCCGCTGACCACGCCCGTGGGCGGTGGCATCCGCTCGTTGAACGTGGCGCTGCGCCAGGAGCTGGACCTGTATGTGTGCCTGCGCCCCGTGCAGTATTTCAAGGGCGTGCCCTCGCCGCTGAAGGAACCTGAAAAGACCAACATGGTCATCTTCCGCGAGAACTCGGAAGATATCTACGCCGGCATCGAATTTGAAGCCGAGTCGGACAAGGCCAAGAAGCTCATCAAGTTCCTGCAGGACGAGATGGGGGTCAAGAAGATCCGCTTCCCCAACACGTCTGGTCTGGGCGTGAAGCCCGTGTCCATCGAAGGCACGGAGCGCCTGGTGCGCAAGGCCATCCAGTACGCCATCGACAACGACAAGCCCAGCGTGACCATCGTGCACAAGGGCAACATCATGAAGTACACCGAAGGCGGCTTCCGCGACTGGGCATATGCCCTGGCGCAGAAAGAGTTCGGTGCTGAGCTCATCGACGGCGGCCCTTGGTGCCGCCTCAAGAACCCCAAGAACGGCAAGGAAATCACCATCAAGGACAGCATCGCCGATGCCTTCCTGCAACAGATCCTGCTGCGCCCGGCCGAGTATTCGGTCGTGGCCACGCTGAACCTGAATGGTGACTACATCTCCGACGCGCTGGCGGCACAGGTGGGCGGCATCGGCATTGCCCCTGGCGCCAATATGTCCGACTCGGTGGCCTGTTTTGAAGCCACCCACGGCACCGCGCCCAAGTACGCGGGCAAGGACTACGTGAACCCCGGCTCCGAGATTCTCTCGGCCGAGATGATGCTGCGCCACATGGGCTGGACAGCGGCCGCCGACCTGATCATCAGCTCGCTGGAGAAGTCGATCGCATCCAAGAAGGTGACCTACGACTTTGCCCGCCTGATGGAAGGCGCCACCCAAGTGAGTTGTTCCGGGTTCGGACAGGTCATGATCGACAACATGTAAGACCGCACAGCGCTGCCACCCACACGGGGCGGCCGGTGACATGTTGATGCCCCCGATCCTTGATGGGTTCGGGGGCTTTTTGTTTGGGGCGTGGCCCTTGCGCTTTGCAGTGGATCGCGATGGGTTGCAGCCTTGGCACTTCAGTGTTGGAGTTTTGCCGCGTTCCCCCCTAATATGGTTCGGCGCTCTCGCCGCATTACGTTGCCCCTGCTGTCTTGGAGCTGGGGCCACGCAATGTGGCGAGGGGTGGCAACAGTACACAGCATGGTGAAAGTGCTGTGTGCCCTCACCACCCACACCAAAAACACCGACACCGGGGCCAACGCAGGGCGCACCCAGGCATAGCCAGCACCGCGATTCAGCCCCACCCGGAGCGAGAGGGCTGCATGGCGACTGAATTTTCTGCCGCGTACTGGGAGCAAAACCCCGATGCATTGCTGGTGCTGTCGCCCCAGGGCGTGGTGCTGGAGTGGAACCCGGCGGCCGAGCTGATCTTTGGGTATTCGCAGGCCGAAGTGCAAGGGCGCTCCGTCCTCGACCTCATCGTGCCCCAGGGCCGCGCGCACGAAGAAGACCTTTTCCGTGCCGAGGCCCTGCGCCTGGGCACCTCGGTGCAGGAGGCGGTGCGCCGTCGCAAGGACGGCTCGCTGGTGCATGTCAATGTATCGACCAAGGCCGTGCGCGATGCCAGTGGTCAGGTGCTGTACTTCCTGTCGAGCAAGAAGGATGTCACGCAGCTCAAGGTGCAGCGCGACGCCAAGCTGCTGGAGGCGCGGTTTCGCGATTTGCTCGAATCCACCCCCGATGCGATCGTGATGGTCAACGTGACCGGGCGCATCGTGCTCGTCAACTCCCAGGCCGAGCGGGTGTTTGGCTACCCCCGTGCCGAACTGCTGGGGCAGGCGGTAGAGGTGCTGCTGCCCCACCGCTACCGCGGCGCCCACCTGGGCCACCGCAGCGGCTTTTTTGGCCAACCGCGCACTCGCACCATGGGGGCTGGGCTCGAACTGCATGGCCTGCGCAAGGACGGCGGTGAGTTTCCGGTCGAGATCAGCCTGAGCCCCATCGACACCGAAGAGGGCACCATGGTGATGAGCGCCATCCGCGACATCACCGACCGCAAGCGCGCCGATCAGAAGTTCAAGGACCTGCTGGAGGCCGCGCCGGACGCCATGGTCATCGTCAACCGCGAGGGGCACATCGTCCTCGTCAACTCGCAGGCGGTCAAACTGTTCGGCTGGAGCCGCGACGAGTTGCTGGGCCAGCCCATCGAGTTGTTGGTGCCCCAGCGCTTCAGCGCCCGGCACCCCGACCACCGGCGCAATTTTTTTGCCGAACCACGCACCCGCTCCATGGGGGCAGGGCTGGAGCTGCACGGCTTGCGCAAGGACGGCAGCGAGTTCCCGGTCGAGATCAGCCTGAGCCCGCTGGAGACGGAGGAGGGCCTCTTTGTCTCCAGTGCCATCCGCGATGTGACCGAGCGCAAGCGCATCGAGCAGGTGCTGCGTGACAAGAACCTGGAGCTGGAGAACGCGGCCCTGGTGAAAGACCGTTTTCTGGCCAGCATGTCCCACGAGCTGCGCACGCCCCTCAACGCCATCATCGGCTTTACCGGCACGTTGCTCATGAAGCTGCCCGGGCCTCTCAATGCCGAGCAGGAAAAGCAGCTGCGCATCGTGCAGACGGGCGCCAAGCACCTGCTGTCGCTCATCAACGATCTGCTGGATGTGGCGAAGCTCAGCGCCAACAAGGTCACGCTGAACCTGGAGCCCGTGGACTGCAAGACCCTGATCGAAGAAGTGTCTGCCACACTGGAAATGGAGGCACGGCGCAAGGGCCTGGCTTTTGCGGTGCACACGCCGCCGGTCGATGTCTTGCTGCTCACCGACCGGCGTGCGCTCAGTCAGATTCTCATCAACCTCGTGGGTAACGCCATCAAGTTCACGCAACAGGGGCGGGTGGATGTGGTGCTGCAGGATTTGCAGCTGCCCACCGGCCGCGCGGTGCAGCTGCGTGTGCAGGACACCGGCCCGGGCATACCGCTGCAGGAGCAGCCCCGGTTGTTCGAGGCGTTTTCGCGGGTAGAAAGTGCAGACCGCCGCCACCATGAGGGCACGGGCCTGGGCCTGCACCTGAGCCGCAAGCTGGCCGAGGCCCTGGGCGGCACGCTGGGTTTTGACAGCACCGAGGGCCTGGGCAGCACCTTCACCCTGCAATTGCCGGAGCATGTGGCATGACGACCACCACCACCCATCCCGCCACCGTTCTGGTCATCGAGGACGATGACGCCAGCCGCATGTTGGTCACCTATCTGCTTGAAGCTGCCGGCCACCGGGTGCTGGCCGCCGAAAACGGTGCGGTGGGGCTGGACCTGGCGCTGGCCGAGGGGCCGGACATCGTGCTGTGTGACCTGCAGATGCCCGTGATGAACGGCTACGAAGTGGCCCGGGGCCTGCGGTCCAGCCCGCGCTGGCGGGTGGTGCCTCTGGTCGCGGTGACGGCCTTCTCGATGCCGGGCGACCGTGAGAAGGCCCTCGAAGTCGGTTTTAATGAACACCTGTCCAAGCCCATCACGCCCGAGACCTTTGTGCAGCAGATCGAGGCGTTTTTGGCCAGTGCCCGGCAAACACCCCCTCAATCAGGTTGAACCCCCAGCACGTACAGCATGGCAAAGATCCTCGTCGTTGATGACCTCCCCGCCAACCGCGCGTTGGTGGTCACGCTCATCGGGCACAGCGGCCATCAGGCGCTGGAGGCGGCCGATGGCGCCGAGGCGCTGGCCCTGGTCCGTGCCGAGCGGCCGGACCTGGTGATTTCCGACATCCTGATGCCGACCATGGACGGCTTTGAGTTCGTGCGGCAGCTGCGCTCCGATCATGGCCTGGCGGCCACGCAGGTGATCTTTTGCAGCGCGCACTACCAGGAGGAAGAGGCCCTGCGTCTGGCCGAGGCCTGCGGCGTGACCCAGGTGCTGTTCAAGCCCTGCGAGCCGCAAGACATTCTGGCTGCCATCGAACAGGCGCTCACGCAGATCCGCCACCAGCCCTCGGTGGCGCTGGAGCACAGCTTTCAGACCCGCCACCTGCAGCTGATGACGGACAAGCTCACCGGCAACGTGGCCGAGCTGGCAGCCATGAACCGGCGCCTGTCCGCACTGACCGACCTGAACCTGCAGCTGGCCTCAGAGCGGGACCCGCAGGTCCTGCTGGCCAATGTGTGCCGTGGCGCCCGCGAGCTGGTGGGCGCGCAGTACGCCGTGCTGTGCGTGGTGCGCAAGTACAGCGACGGCGCCATCACCTGCACCAGCGGCATGAACCCGGCCCTGCAGAACGGGCCTGTTGATCTGCCCGTGGTGTCGCACGGGCTGCTGGGCCAGCTGCGGGCGGAACGCCGGCCGCACCGCCTTGTTAATGCAGGGGGTGACCCCGTGGCGCTGGGCTTGCCCGCCGGATATCCCCCGGTGCACACGGCGGTGATTGCGCCCATCGTGTCGCTGTCGTTCTCCTACGGCTGGCTGTGCCTGGCCAACAAACAGGGGGCGGACGCCTTCAGCGCCGACGACGAAAAAGTCCTGGCCATCCTGGGTGCGCAGGTGGGCCGTATTTACGAAAACGGCAGCCTGTACCAGGAGATCCAGCAGCACGCCGAGCAACTGCAGGTGCAGGTGCAAGAGCGCCAGCGGGCTGTGGATGCCCTGCGCGCCAACAAGGCCAGCCTGCGCAGGGCCCAGGCGCTGGCCAAGATATCCCACGTCATCAGCGGGCCTGACGGCGCCTTTGAGAGCTGGCTGGACACCTTGCCCGACATGCTGGGGCTGGACGAGAGCGCCATGCCCCGCTCGGCCCGCGACTGGCTGGTGCTGGTGCACCCCGATGACCGCGACATGTTCCGCCGCCACGCGCTGCAGGCGGCGCACCAGGGCGCACGCATGGACTTCACCTACCGCGTGGTGCGTGGCGATGGCCAGCCGCTGTACCTGCGCCAGGTGATGGAGCCCCTGGAGGACGAAGCGGGCCGGGGCGAGCTGGGTCGCTGGTTCAACACCATCCAGGACATCACCAAGGAAAAGCGCGCAGAAGAAGAACTGCACGAAAGCGACCGCCGCTTCAACGACATGCTCGACAAGGTCGAGATGATCTCGCTGATGCTGGACTGTGAAGGCCGCATCACCTACTGCAACGACTACCTGCTGCGGCTCACGGGCTGGCAGCGCGACGAGGTGTTTGGCCGCAACTGGTTCGACCTGTTCGTGCCGCCCGAGATGGGCGATGTGCGCAGCGTCTTTGCCGACGTGCTGGCCGACCGGCCGTCGGCCTGGCACTACGACAACGAGATTCGGACTCGCTCGGGCGAGCGGCGCCTGGTGCACTGGAACAACACGGTGCTGCGCTCCGTGGGCGGGCAGGTGACGGGGGTGGCGGCCCTGGGTGAGGACATCACGGCACGCCGCGACGCCGAGCGGCGCATCAAGCGGCTGAACCGGGTGTATGCCGTGCTCAGCGGCATCAACACCCTGATCGTGCGTGTGCGCCAGCGCGACGAGCTGTTCCGCGAGGCCTGCCGCATTGCGGTGGAGCACGGCCAGTTCAAGATCGCCTGGATCGGTCGCGTGGACCACGCCTTGCAAGAGGTGGTGCCGGTGGCACTTGCAGGGGCCGGGGCGGAATTCCTCATGCATGTGCGGCGCCGGTTGTGGCTGAGCGAAACCCCGAGAGAGGGCGAAAGCCTGAGCGCCAGCGTGGTGCGCACCCGGCAGTCCGTGGTGTGTGAGGACATTCAGAACGACCCGCGCATCCTCGTCCCCCAGGAGCTGGCCGCGCGCGGCGTAGCATCGATGGCCGTGTTGCCCTTGCTGGTGGCGCACGAGGTGGTGGGCGTGATTGCCCTGTTTGCCGACGAAGCCGGGTTCTTTGACGATGACGAGATGCACCTGCTGACCGAGCTGGCGGGCGACATCGGCTTTGCCATGGACCACCTCGACAAGGAAGAGCGGCTGAACTACCTGGCGTACTACGACGACATCACCGGTCTGCCCAACCGCACCCTGTTCCTGGAGCGCAGCGGCCAGCACCTGCGGCCACGCGAAGGCGCCAAGACGCTGCTCGGCATGGGGCTCATGGACATCAGCCGGTTTCGGTTCGTCAACGACACGCTGAGGCGCCAAGAGGGCGACGAACTGCTCAAGCAGGTGGCGCAAAGGCTGCAGCAGGCGGCGGGCGACGCGTACGACGTGGCTCGCATTGGCGTCAACAGCTTTGGCATCGCCGTGACTGACGCGCGGGATGCGGGCGCGGTGGCGCTGGCACTGGATGGCCTGATGCGCGCCTGTTTTGATGCGCCCTTTGTGCTGGGCGGCACCGAGCTACGCATGGCCGCCAAAGCCGGTGTCGCGCTGTACCCCATGGATGGTGCCGATGCAGAAACCCTGCTGCGCAACGCCGAGGCAGCCCTCAACAAGGCCAAAGCCTCGGCCGACAGCCTGTTGTTCTACACCTCGGAGATGAACACCCGCGTGGCCGAAGCCCTGAGCCTGGAGGGGCGCCTGCGCGATGCGCTGGAGCAGGGCCAGTTTGTGCTGCACTACCAGCCCAAGCAGCACCTGGCCTCGGGCGCCGTCGCCGGGGCCGAGGCCCTGATCCGCTGGAACGACCCCCGCCGGGGGCTGGTGCCGCCCGCGCAGTTCATCCCCATTCTGGAAGAAACCGGCCTGATCTACGACGTGGGCCGCTGGGCGCTGCGCCAGGCCCTGGCCGACAACCTGCGCTGGCGCCAGGCAGGGCTGGCGCCCCTGCGGGTGGCCGTCAATGTGTCGTTCCTGCAGCTGCGGCACCGGGGCTTCATTGCCGAGGTGCGCGACGCCGTGGCCCACGACGCCAATGCGGCCGCCGGGCTGGAGCTGGAGATCACCGAAAGCATGGTCATGGACGACGTGCAGCACAGCACCGCCAGCCTGCATGCACTGCGCGAGATGGGCATCACCATCGCCATCGACGACTTCGGCACAGGGTTCTCATCCCTGAGTTACCTCGCCAAACTGCCGGTGGACACGCTCAAGATCGACCGGTCCTTCATCCTCAACATGGCCTCGGGCCCGCAGGGCGTGGCGCTGGTCTCCACCATCATCAACCTGGGGCATTCGCTGGGCCTGAAGGTGGTCGCCGAAGGGGTGGAGACCGAGGACCAGTCCCGCCATCTGGCACTGCTGGGCTGCGACGAGATCCAGGGGTACCTGTTGAGCAAGCCGGTGCCTGCCGAGGTGTTTGAGGCGCAGTTTCTCCAGACCCTGGTGGCGAAATAGCGGGCAAAAAAATGCCGACCTGCAGGTCGGCATGGTGGGTGCGGCGTGAGGCCCCCGGTGGACGAAGGGGGCGCAAAGATCAGCAGCGCCCCCAGTCCTTGGTCCTCAGCGTATTGGCTTTCAGCCCTTTTGCACCATCTTGATGATGCTGGAGAAATCCAGCGCGCCGTGGCCTGCCAGGCTGTGCGCCGCATACAGATTGCGAGCCATGCCCCCCAGCGGCGTGGCGGCCTTCACCGCCATCGCGTTCTCCTGCGCCAGCCCCAGGTCCTTGAGCATCAGGTCCGTGCCAAAACCGCCTGCATAGCCTTTGCTGGCGGGCGCGGTTTCCATCACGCCGGGGAAGGGGTTGTACTTCTCCAGTGCCCAGTTGCCGCCCGAGCTGCGGCGCATGATTTCGCTGAGCACCTTGGGGTCCAGGCCGTTGGCTACGCCCAGGGCAATGGCTTCGCTGGTGCCAGCCATCAGGATGCCCAGCAGCATGTTGTTGCAGATCTTGGCCGTCTGGCCTGCGCCCACGCTGCCTGCGTGGAAGATGTTGGCGCCCATTTTTTCGAGCACGGGGCGGGCGCGTTCCAGGTCGGCCGCATCGCCGCCCACCATGAAGGTGAGGGTGCCTGCAATGGCGCCGCCGGTGCCGCCCGACACGGGGGCGTCGATAAAAGCCACGCCCTTGGCCTTGGCGGCCTCGGCCACCTTGCGGGAGGTGGCGGCTGCGATGGTGGAGCAGTCGATGATCAGCGTGCCGGCAGGCAGCTGGGCCAGCAGGTCGCCCGCGCCGAGGAACAGGCCTTCCACATGCTGGCTGGCGGGCAGCATGCTTATGACGACTTCGGCACCCGCCACGGCGGCTTTGGCATCCGCGGCGATGGGCACGCCGTCTGCGGCCAGCTTGTCGCGGGCGGGTTGCGAGAGGTCGAACGCGCGCACTTCGTTGCCTGCCTTGTGCAGGTTGTGTGCCATGGGGCCGCCCATGTTGCCGAGGCCGATAAATGCGATTTTCATGCTGTGTTGCTCCTGGATGTCGTTGTGATGGTGAAAGAAAAAGGGGGCGGGTTTGATATGAATTTGATAGCTACCAGCGCATATTTATCTGGCGCTTGAGCCCAAAAAGCATCTGAAATCAATCGGTGATGTCCGCTCCGCGGCCCGCCAGCTCGGCGCGGAGCACCGACCGGTGGCAGCGGGCCTCGTCCTCGCAGTAGCAGCCCAGCGACATTGCGCTGTGGTGCGACAGCGCGGCCAGCAAATCGAGCGTGCGGCTGGCCTCGGGTTGGGCCAGTTCTTTGCGGAACTGCTTGGCGAAAGCCTCCCAAGCCTTGTCGCCTTCTGTGCCAGTAGGCACCTGCTGGCCCTGGGCCATGAGGTCGGCGCTGGGGGAGAGCAGGGGGTACCACACGTCGTAGTAGTCGCGGCTGGCGAACTCGGCCTTGGGCACGCCGCGCGGTGGGCGGCGCACGGTGCCAATGCGGGTGCCTTCCCCAGCGGCGCGCGGGGTGCCAAGGCGGACGATGCGAAGGGGCATGGTGGGGCTCCGGGTGGAGGGTGGAGGGGCGAGTCAGTCGTCGGCTTCGAAGATGCTGTGCTTCTTGGCCGCGGGCTTTTTGGCTAGGGGCTTGGCGGCCTTGGTGGTCGCGCTTGTCGCGCTTTTCGCGCGCGTGCCTGCTGCTGCGGCCTTCTTGGCAGTAGCTGGCCGGGCTTTGGCGGCATCCCTTTTTTTCTTGGGCGGTGACGCCTTGGCGTGCGGGTTGTAGGCCAGTGCTTCGTCGATCCAGAAGCTCCATTGCGCCCGGGTGGAAAAGCCGTTGGGCTCCACCCAGAAGTAGCCCTTCATCCCGCCGCCGGGTGACAGCTCGCGCGTGTTCTGCATCTCCTGCAGCTCGCCGTGCCGTTCCGGCTGCAAACGCACCAGCAGCTCCTCGCCCTTGACGGCGATGCACATCTTGCCGTCCACAAAGAAGGCGTGCGTTCCAAAAAGGGCACGCTCCTCCACATCGCTGCGGTGGGCGAGCGCCGTGCGCACGGCGTCGATCAGGTGCAGGGTTTCGTCAGACAGCGGGCGGGCGGGCATGGTGTGAGCAAAAAATGCCGATAGCGATAGTGCAATATGCCTGAGTAGCTCTGAATGTTGTAGCTACCGGATGGCCTCGGTGGCATCCCCATCCAGCATGCGCCGCGCAATGATGACCCGCATGATTTCGTTGGTGCCTTCCAGAATCTGGTGCACACGTGCGTCGCGCAGCAGGCGCTCCAGCGGGTATTCGCGGATGTAGCCGTAGCCGCCGTGCAGTTGCAGGGCCTCGTTGACCACGGTAAAGCCTGCGTCGGTGGCAAAACGCTTGGCCATGGCGCAGTAGGTGGATGCGTCGCGCGCATCGGCGTCCAGCTTGCTGGCGGCCAGCCGCACCATCTGGCGCGCCGCGACCAGTTCCGTTGCCATGTCGGCCAGCTTGAACTGCAAGGCCTGGAAGCTCGCGATGGGTTTGCCAAACTGTTTGCGGTCTTGCATGTACTGCTGCGCGGCGTTGAGCGCGCCTTGGGCTGCGCCCACCGAGCAGGTGGCGATGTTGATGCGGCCGCCGTCCAGGCCCTTCATGGCGATCTTGAAGCCTTCGCCCTCGCGGCCCAGCAGGTGGTCGGCAGGGATGCGCACGTTGTCAAAGCTGATGGTGCGCGTGGGCTGGCTGTTCCAGCCCATCTTCTGTTCCTTTTTGCCGTAGCTGATGCCGGGCGTATCGGCGGGCACGGCAAAGGCGCTGATGCCGCCCGCGCCCGATTGCGCATCGCCGGTGCGGGCCATGAGCACCAGCACATCGGTGCTGCCTGCGCCGCTGATGAAGGCCTTGGCGCCGTTGATGATGTATTCGTTGCCGACCAGCTCGGCCCGGGTCTTGAGCGAGGCGGCGTCGGAGCCCGCGCCGGGTTCGGTCAGGCAGTAGCTGGCGAGCTTTTCACCCGTGGTGAGCAGCGGGCCCCAGTGGTCGCGCACGGCGGGTGTGGCCCAGGTGCCCAGCATCCAGGTGGCCATGTTGTGGATGGTGATGAAGGCGGTGGTGCTGGGGTCCACGGCCGCCATTTCTTCAAAGACCAGGGTGGCGTCCAGGCGGGGCAAGGCGAGGCCACCGGCGGCTTCGGGTGCGTACAGGCCACAAAAGCCCAGCTCGCCCGCCTTGGCGATGGCTTCTTTGGGGAAGATGCCTTCTTCGTCCCAATGCGCGGCGTGGGGTGCGAACTCAGCTTGTGCAAAGTCGCGGGCCGTCTGGGCAAAGGCGCGTTGTTCTTCGGTGAGTTCAAAGTCCATGGTGTTCTGTCTCGTCGTCGGTTCTTGTTGTTCTGGGGGTCTTGCTCAGGGCTTGGCGGACGGGTGGTCCAGCGTCAGCCAGCGCATCAGGCCTTTGCGGCGCGCCTGGGTCTCGGCCGTGAGGCACTCGTGGTACAGGCGCGGCCACTGGGGTTGCGATTCGCTGCTGCGCTGGGCCTGCTTGCAGCGCGTGGTGCGCTCGCGCTGCCAAGCCGTGTGCTCCTGCCGCAGCTGGGGCCTCTCGTGGGCCGACAGCGCGCGCATCACGTCGCCGTAGAGGATGGCGATCTCGGTGTCTGCTGCCTGGAAGGCTTGCACGGCGCAGGCGTTGGTTTCTTCCACGGTACCACCGGGGTTGCAGGCCGCACCGGCCTGCGCGTGGGCATTGGCACCCACCAGCATCGCGCACGCAGCACCGAAGACCATGGACCATCTCCGCATCGTTGTTAGATCAATTTGCATGCCCCGCTTTTACCACCGCGCGCAGTCGTTGAAACCGGCGGGGCCCAGGTCAGTGCCACCGTGCAAGGGCCGCCCCGCCGCACGGGTGGCGTCCCCCTTCCGCATCGCGCAGCGATGCAGAGAAAGGGGGAAGCGGCACAGCCGCTCAGGGGGTTACTTCAGACTAATCGTCGTGTTCACACCATGCGAGATGGTGCTGTCGTCAAACCAGCGTGCCGTCACGGTCTTGGTCTGCGTGTAGAACAGCACAACCTGCTTGCCGTAGGGGCCCAGGTCGCCCAGCTTGGAAGCGCGCGAGCCCGAGAACGAGAACAGCGGCACTGGCACAGGGATTGGCACGTTGATGCCGACCTGGCCCACATCGATCTCTTCCTGGAACTTGCGCGCCGCCGCACCCGACTGGGTGAAGATGGCGGTGCCGTTGCCGTTGGGGTTGCTGTTGATGAACTCGATGGCTTCGTCAATGTCGGCAGCGGCCGACAGGCACAGCACAGGGCCAAAGATTTCCTGGTCGTAGATGGCCATGCCGGGTTTGACGCCGCTGAACACCGTGGGACCCACAAAGTTGCCCTTTTCGTAGCCGGCCACCTGGGGCTTGCGGCCGTCCAGTTCCAGCTTGGCGCCGTCGGCAATGCCACGCTCGATCAGGCCTTCCACACGCGACAGCGCGGCACACGACACGACCGGGCCCACGTCGGTGCCCTTTTCCACACCAGCGCTGACCTTGAGCGTCTTGGCCTTCTCGACCAGCTCGGGAATCCACTTTTGCGCTTCGCCCACCAGCACCACCACCGACAACGCCATGCAGCGCTGGCCTGCTGCGCCGAAGGCGGCACCGGCCAGGGCGTTCAGGGTTTGTTCCTTGTTGGCATCGGGCATCACGATGGCGTGGTTCTTGGCGCCCATCATGCATTGCACGCGCTTGCCGTTCAGGCTGGCGCGGTTGTAGACGTGCGTGCCCACCTTGGTGGAGCCCACAAAGCTGATGGCCTTGATGTCCTTGTGGTCGCAGATGGCGTTCACGGCCATCTCGCCGCCGTGCACCACGTTCAGCACGCCAGGGGGGATGCCGGCTTGCAGCGCCAGTTCGCACAGGCGCATGGTCACCATGGGGTCTTGCTCGGAGGGCTTGAGCACGAAGGTGTTGCCCGTGGCAATGGCCATGGGGAACATCCACAGCGGGATCATGGCCGGGAAGTTGAAGGGGGTGATGCCTGCGCACACGCCCAGGGGCTGCAGCAGGGTGTAGGTGTCCACGCCACCGGCCACGTTGTTGGCCAGCTCGCCCAGTTGCAGGTTGCCGATGCTGGCGGCGTGTTCGACCACTTCGAGGCCACGGAACACGTCGCCTTCGGCGTCCGGCAGGGTCTTGCCCTGTTCAGCCGTCAGGATGGCAGCCAGTTCGGCCATGTTTTCGCGGATGAGCTGCTGGTACTTGAGGAAGATGCGGGCGCGGGTGCCGATGGGGGTCTTCTTCCAGGTCTTGAACGCTTCCTTGGCCGAGGCCACGGCGGCATTGATTTCGTCCTGCGTGGCAAAGGGCACGCGGGCCAGCACCTCTTGCGTGGCCGGGTTCACCACGTCGCGCCATTCGGTGGTCTTGGATTCGACGAACTGGCCGCCGATCAACAGCTTGACGGTGGGGGCCAGCACGGCCTGGGAAGTGGGTGCGTTCATGGGGTGTGTCTCCTGGAAAAAAGTGCGTGCAGGGGTGCGGCAAGGTGCCTCGAACTGCGCCATGTTAGCTGTGCGAAATTGCTGGTGCAATAGAGAAAATTGCACTTTGTTTTTGCATATTTGCACATCATCAGCATGCTTGTGCGGCCCCCATGGCACAGCGCCCGCCTGGGGCCTTGTCCCCGCGTCCGTATGTGCGGTGCAAGGCCCCAGGCGGGCGCGAGGGTCATTCGGCAGGTTGTGCAGACGCAGGGCCCCTGGCGGTCACTCCAGGCTGATGTTGGCTTTCTGGATCAGCAGCTTGTACTGCTCGGACTTGACCCCGGCCTGGCGCTGGATTTCTTCGACCGACCACGACAGGGGCTCGAACGCAAAGGTGTTGAATTTCTCGCGCACTTCGGGCTCTTGCAGCACTCTCAGCACATCGGCGTGGATCTGGGCGCGCACCGGTGCAGGAACGCCTTTGACGGCCAGCAGGGACACGAACGAGTTCACATCCACCTGCGCGGGGCCACCGGCCTCGGCCAGGGTGGGCACGTCGGGCAGTTGCGCAATGCGGCGTGGGCCCGCCACGGCCAGGTAGCGGATCTTGCCGGCCTTGTAGATGCCCTGGCTGGAGGGAATGCTGGCCAGGCTCCAGGCCGGGTCGCCATTGGCAACCGAGGTGAACAGTTGGCTGACCTCGCGGAACGGCACATGGGTCATTTGTGTGCCGTCCACCAGGTCCAGCCACTCACCGCCCAGGTGGCCGGGGCTGCCCACGCCCCACGAGCCGTAGCTCACCGCGCCCTGGCCCTTCTTGGCAGCCGCAATCAGGTCGCCCATGTTCTTCCAGGGGGACTGCGTGGGCACCGCAACCAGGAACGGTGTGCGGAACAGCGGCGCCACCGGGTCGAAGACCTGTAACGTCTGGAAGTTGCGTTGCTTGTAGAGGTGGGGCAGGGCGGACAGGTGTTCGCTGTCCAGCTGCAGCAGGGTGTGTCCGTCGGGGGCGCCGCGGCGCGCGGCTTCGATGGCGATGAAGCCGCCGCCGCCGGGGCGGTTGTCCACCGTCACGCTTTGCTTCCAAGCCACCGACAGCTTGTTGGCCACCAGGCGCAGCACCGCATCGGGGCCGCTGCCGACGGCGAAGGCGGTGACCACGGTGACCGGCTTGTTGGGAAAGGCGGGCGCGCTGCCCTGGGCCCAGGCCAGGCCGGTGGCGCTGGCGCCGCCCAGCAGCAGTGCTGCGGTGGTGAGCGCACGGCGGCGCAGGCCGCGCTGCGGGGCCAGGGTGGCATGGTGGTGGGGCGCCGAAGTGGCGGATGGGAAGGCGGGCATGGTTTGTCTCCTGGTTGTAGTGATGAATGCGGGTGTGACGGTGGTGGCTGCGGTGTCGTGGCAGCGTCAGGCGTCTGGCTGGGCCGCAGGGGCGGCGCTGGCAAAGGCAGGCAGCTCGGCGCAGGCGGCGTCCACCGCGCGGATGAGCGGCCAGGCGGCCATGTCCACGCCAAAGCGGCGGGCGCTTTCGACCTGCGGAATCAGGTACACATCGGCCAGGCTGGGCGTGCCGCCAAAGCAGTAGCTGCCGCGCGTGGTGTCCTTGGCCAGCAGCGCTTCGATGGCGTCAAACCCGGCGGTGATCCAGGTGGCGCACCAGGCGTTGATGGCAGCTTCGTCCGCGCCAAACTGCTTGCGCAAGGTCTGCAGGATGCGGCGGTTGTTGATGGGGTGCACATCGCAGCCCACGATGGCAGCCAGTGCGCGCACCTGGGCGCGGGCCAGTGGGTCGGCAGGCAGCAGTGGGGGCGTGGGATAGCGCTCTTCCAGCCATTCAATGATGGCGGGTGACTGGATCAGCACCTGGCCGTTGTCAATCTCCAGCGCAGGCACCAGGCCCTGCGGGTTGATGGCCTTGAACGGTGCTTCGGCCTGCTCGTCCACGCGCAGGTCCACCGGCACGTAGTCGGGCGTGAGGCCCTTGAGGTGGAGCGCGATGCGCAGGCGGTGCGAGGTGCCGCTGCGGAAAAAGCTGTAGAGCTTCATGGGGCGGTCCTCGTTTTATGCGGGCTGGCCCACGGTCAGCGCGATCTCGCTCACTCCCTCCACGCGGCCGGTGATGTGGTCGCCGGGCACCACGGCGCCCACACCTTCGGGCGTGCCGGTGTAGATGAGGTCGCCGGGCTGCAGGTGGTAGAACAGGGAGAGGTCGGCAATGATCTCGCGGATGTTCCAGATCAGCTTGTCCACGTTGGACTGCTGCTTGACCGCGCCGTTGACCGACAGCTCGATCACTCCGAACTCGATCACCTGGCCCGGCATGGGCACCACCTCGCTCGCCACGGAGGATTGCTCCACGTCTTTGCCCAGGTCCCAGGGGCGGCCTTTGTCGCGCGCCACCAGTTGCAGGTCGCGGCGGGTCATATCCAGGCCGCAGGCGTAGCCGTAGATGTACTCATGCGCCTGCTCGGCTGGGATGCGGAACCCGGCCTTGCCAATCGCCACGACCAGTTCCATCTCGAAGTGGTAGTTCTGCGTCTCGGGCGGGTAGACCACGGTGGCGCCAGATTCGGTCAGCGTCTGGGGGGCCTTGGTGAAGTAGAAGGGGCGCTCCACGCTCTTGTCCACGGGGCGGCCCATTTCGACGGCATGCGCGTGGTAGTTGCGGCCCACAAAGAACAGGCGGTGGATGGGCAGGCGCTGCGCGCTGCCGCGCACTGGCAGCGATTGAACAGGCGGTGGGGTCCAGAGGTAAGAGGTAGCAGTCATCGGGGCTTCTGGTCAAAGAGGAGTGCAGGGCCGACCCGCGAGGGCGGGCAGACGCTGCAAGGAACGAATGGGACGGGGTTGTGGTTACGCGGGCTCTACCTGCTCGCGCCAGGCATGCACGGCCTCAAAAATCGGTGTGTCGCTGAAGCGGAACAGATCCAGCGAGGGCTGGCTGGCATCGCACTGGGCCGTGAAGGGTTGCCAGGACGGCACCACAAACATGTCCCCACGGCGCACCTGCCACTGGTGGTCTCCCACCTTCACGGTGCCCTGGCCGTCAAACACCTGGAACACGGACGAACCCACCTCGCGGCGCGTGCGGGTGGTGGCGCCGCTGCGCACGCGGTGCATCTCGCAGCGGATGGTGGGCAGCACGTCGCGGCCATTGGTGGGGTTGGTGTAGCGCACGGCAGCGTGGCCGGGGCTCAGCGTGGCGGGGTGGCCCTCGGCTTCCAGCGCCAGTTGTTCGTTGAGGGCCTTGTCGGTGTCCACCCAGCGGTAGGCCAGCATGGGGGTGACGGGCTGGTCCTGCAGTTGCGACACCGGGCGCAGGCCCGGATGCGCCCACAGTCGTTCGGAGCGTGAGAGCATGGGCGTGATCCGCTCTGCCGGGCTGATGGCGTCGCGCCCCACCTCGAAGAACTGGGACTCGGTGAAGTAGGCGAACGGAATGTCCAGCCCGTCGATCCAGGCCATGGGCTTGTCGGCCGCGTTGTGGTGGGCGTGCCAGTTCCACCCGCCCTGGGGCAGGAAGTCGCCGCGCGACATGCGCACCGAGTCGCCGTTGACCACGGTCCACACACCTTCGCCCTCCACGATGAAGCGGAACGCGTGCTGTGTGTGGCGGTGTTCGGGCGCGTCCTCGCCTGGCATCAGGTACTGGATGGCCGCCCACAGCGTGGGTGTGGCAAATGGTCTGCCGCCCAGGGATGGGTTGGCCAGGGCGATGGCCCGGCGCTCGCCCCCGCGCCCCACGGGCACGATGCGGCCGGCTTCATCGGCCAGCGGCACCAGCCGGTCCCACCGCCACAGGTGGGCGCTGGCCTTGCTCTGCGGATGCGGGGGCATCAGGTCGCCGATCTGCGTCCACAGCGGCACCAGCATTTCCTGCTCAAAGCCGCGGTACAGCTGTTCCAGCGCGGGGGTGGGCTCGGGCTGGCCATGGGCCGCCACGGCGGTCAGGCGAACGGGGGACAGTACGGGATCCATCGCGCTCATGGGAATTCCTTGGGTTGAATGTGGGGGAGGGGGGAAGATCGATGGGGCAGGGCGCACGGCTGGCTCAGTCGGCCAGGCAGTTGTCGACCTTCCAGGCATACAGCCACTCCATCGCGTCGTAAAAACGCTCGGGGCTGCGGCCTTTCCAGAGGTCGTTGCGCACCAGGCGCTCCACGCCCTGGGCGTGGAAGATGCGGCCCATTTCGCGTGCCGACAGCACCACGCGTGCCGTGCGGGCGATGCGGGAGCGCTCGTACAGCGACAGTGCCTGGGGGAAGTCTTGGTGGCAGCGCTTGAGGGCCTCGCCCAGCGTCACCGCGTCTTCCAGCGCCATGCAGGCGCCCTGGGCCAGGTACTGCAGGGTGGGGTGGGCGGCATCGCCCAGCAAGGTGGCGCGGCCAAAGGTCCACTGGCCGATGGGCTCGCGGTCGGCGGTGGCCCAGCGTTTCCAGCTCTTGGGCATGTCGATCAGTTGGTGGGCGCGTGGGCAGCAGTCGCGGTAGTAGCTCTGCACCTCTTCGCGGCTGCCCTCGCGCACGCCCCATTCCTCTTGTTCGCGGCTGTGGAAGGTCACGACCACGTTGTACTGCTCGCCGCCACGCAGCGGGTAGTGCACCAGGTGGTAGTTGGGGCCGACCCAGATGCTGGCAGCGTTCCAGCGCAGGTCTTCGGGGAAGTCGTTCTTCTCCACCACGGCGCGGTACACCACATGGCCCGACACGCGGGCGGCGTCACCCACGTATTGCTGCCGCACGACGGACTTCACGCCATCCGCACCAATCAGGGCCTGGCCCTGGTGTGCCACGCCGTGCTGGTCGTATACGGTGACGGTGTCGCCGGCTTGCTCCACGCGCTCGATGCGCGTGCCGGTCAGTGTCTCGATGTTGCCGTGCGCTTTGGCCCCTTCCAGCAACGAGGTGTGGATGTCCGCGCGGTGGATCACGGCGTACGGGTTGCCAAAGCGCTGGCGAAAAGCCTCGCCCGTGGGGATGCGGCCGACCAGGCGTTCGTCCAGCGCGTCATGCATCACCATTTCGTCGGTGTAGACCGCGCGGGTCCGCGCCAGCTCGCCAATGCCCAGGGCGTCAAACGCGGCAAAGGCGTTGGGGCCCAGCTGGATGCCCGCTCCGATCTCGCCGAGCTGCGGAGCCTGCTCCAGCACCTTGACCGCATAGCCCTGGCGCGCCAGGGCCAGGGCTGCTGCCACGCCACCGATGCCTCCGCCAGCGACCAGGACGGGTGCTGTGGGAGTGTTCAAAACTGTCATTGCCGCTGTCTCCATCCGTTGTGCCACTGACGTGGATCAATAAGCCGTGTACACATCAAAAGTATACTGATGATTAGTGTAGGGCCTAAAATGACCCGCATCAAGATCGGTAGAAACCCTAGATTCATGTCCGTAGAGATCGACAACCTCCCTGGTTTCCATATCCGCCGCCTGCAGCAGATTGCGGTGGCCGTGTTTCTGGAGGAGACGCAGGCCACGGGCATCACCCCTGTGCAATACGCTGCGCTGTATGCCGTGGGGCGCGAGCCGGGCATCGACCAGCGCACGCTGGCGCGCACCATTGGTTTTGACACCTCCACCATTGGCAGCGTGATCGACCGGCTGGAGTCGCGCGGGCTGATGCAGCGCAATGCCCACCCCGAAGACCGCCGCGTGCGTCTGCTGACCCTCACGCCCGAAGGCCAGCGTGTGCTGGAAGAGGTGGAGCCCGGCATGCTGCGCGCGCAGGAGCGCATGCTCGAACCCCTCGCGCCCGAACAGCGCGCGGTGTTCATGGACATGCTGCGCACGCTGGTGCGGGGCAACAACGCGCTCAGCCGTGCGCCCAGCGAGCCGCTGGACGGACGCGCTGCACGGCGGGCCCGGTGACGCCATGGACTGGGACAACCTGCGCTACTTTCTGGAACTGGCCCGCGCTGGCACGTTGGTGGGGGCCGCGCGCCGCCTGGCCGTGGACCACACCACGGTGGCGCGCCGCCTGCAGGCGCTCGAAAAGCAGGTGGGCTCCGCCCTGTTTGCACGCGAGGCCGGCGGCCACCGGCTGACCGAGGCCGGGCGCGCGCTGCTGCCCCAGGTCGAGGCCATGGAAGCCGCCTTTCTGGCGGTGGAAAACGCCGCCCCCGGCGTGCGCCAAGGCCTGCACGGCCTGGTGCGCATCGGCACCACCGAGGGCTTCGGCAACCTGATCCTGGCGCCCCAGCTGGCCCGGTTTGCGCTGGACCACCCCGGCCTGGTGGTGGACCTGCTGGCGCTGCCCCGCCTGGTGCACCTGTCGCGCCGCGAGGCGGACATCGTCATCTCGCTGGAGCGCCCGGCGCGTGGCGCGGTGGTGGTCGTGAAGCTGACCGACTACGTGCTGCAACTGTATGGAGCGCGCAGCTACCTGCAGCGCCATGCCCCCATCCACACTCCAGACGACCTGCGGGGCCACACCTTTATCAGCTACGTGGACGACCTGCTGTTCAGCAAGGAGCTGCAAATCCTGGACGAGCTGCACCGCCCCGCGCATTTCGCGCTGCGCAGCACGAGCATCCTGGCCCAGTACGAAGCCGCCCGGGTGGGGGCGGGGCTGGCCGTGCTGCCCGCCTTTGTGGCAGCGCAAGACCCGTCCCTGGTGCCCGTGCTGCCCGGGGTGGCACGGTTTCAGCGCACCTTCTGGATGTCCATGCCCGGTGACAATAAACATGTAGCCCGCATGCAGGCTACGTGGGCGTTTTTGCGGGAGGCGGTGGCGGCTCAGCAGGGGTTGCTGTTGCCTGCGGTGATTGCTACTTAATTGATAGCTGATAAGTCAATTTCGAATAGCACTACAAGCCCGTTGGATTCCATTTCCTGATTTTTGGGGCGCTACCTGTGCGGCTGGAGTCCATGGCCCAGGACAGGTTTCGAGGGCGCTCGTGTCGGGGCGGGTATTGGGTGTTTGTCCCCAGCTTTTGGGCCAACCTAACGGCGCAACACTTGCCCCGGCGTCCGCCACTGCAGCGGTACCAGGTCATACAGCGGGCTTGGCTCGCGCTGCCAGCCGCTGGTGGGTGCTGCGGTGGTCGTGCCGGTGGGCGAGCCGTTGGTGCCGATGTGAAGACCGGCGAGCTGCTGCATCCACGCGACGTCGATGGCGCCGCCTTGCAAGGGTCTGGAGAAGATCAGCTCCAGCATCTTGCGGCCCTGTGGGTCGCCGCTGCTGGCTGCTACCTGGTACAGGCGCACGGCCTCGGTGTAGTTGGCAGGTACGCCGTCGCCGCGGTGGTAGCGCTGGGCCTCCGCGTACCAATCTGCAGCGCTGTAGCGGGCTGATCGGGTGCGGGCGTTGGGACCGCTCTGGATGCGGCGGGCCAGAAGGCGGGCGTTGGCGGCGGCGGCCTCGGATTTTGCAGACGCTGATTGAAACTGGACCATCGCCTGTTCGAGATCGCCGCTGGCGATGAATTCCAGCCCCAGTTCGTTGCCGGCCTGCGCGTTGCCGGCCCGCACAGCTTGCGTCAACAGTTTTTGGAGCGATGGGCTGGTCGTCGCTGGGGCCGCTGAGCCGGGATATCGGTCAGGTGAGGACAGACGGGGCTCGGCCAATGGAGCCAATGCCTTGGCCGCATGCCATTCGAGGTATTTGGCAAGCCCCGGATCGGCACGGCCCACCAGCGCAATCCAGTGCATGGCGGTTGAAGGATTGGGTGCTGCCACACACCCGCTGAGCTGGCACCACGCAAGGCCCGCAGGAGCCAGGGGGTGGCTGAGCATTTGCGCACGTTCAAACCAGTGCTGAGCCTGCGCCGGGTCAGCGGGCATGGCCAGGCCATGCAACGCCAGCAATCCCAACAGCCACGCCGCATCGGCAGGCGTCAGGTCGCCCGTTGATCGCGTTGTAGGGGCAGGGGGGGCGCGCGGCTTGCGCGTCGGCACCCCATCGCGTTGCGCGGTGCTGCGAAGTTTTTGCAACATCTTCTCCTGTATGGGGTCGTCAGACCCGGGCACTTGGGGGGATGCGGCGTTTAGGTTGGAACGATCGATGTCGGTGATTTCTGCGGGCGTGGGAAGCGCCTGCACCGATCCCTGCGCAGGAGCAGCAGTCACCAACGCCATCACCAGGCACGCTGCACCCGAGGCTTGCGCAACAGCGCCGTGGACTGCGCGCCATATTCCTTGCGGTGAGTGTGCCCCACCAAGGGTGGAGTGCGTGCGCGCCGTAGTCGCCGGGGCGGTGGTCATGGCGTTTGCCTGCGCGGTGCTTTACCGACGGTGTTTCACTTGCGCTGGGCGGGTTGCGTCGGCGCGGCGGCTGCAGCGGGCAGGGCCCGGCGTGGAATGACTTGCCAGTACACGGCATTGCCGGTGTAGCCATCGGTACCCCAGGCGGTGGCGAAGGCTTCGTTCAAGCGCTCCAGCGCCCGGTAGTTCGGGATGGGCTTGAGCGGCGGTCCGCGCAGCGCCTCGGGCAAACGGGGCGTGCTGTCCTCGTCGGTGGCAAAGCAGGCCACACCCTCGGTGCCGGGGCTGGCGGCGTCCATGATGAAGCCGGGGTTGGGGCTCATCCAGTCGGGGATGCGTATGGCCTGGTTGGCAGACACCCAGCCGGTGGTGTTGGCCTGGTTGGGCAGCAGGCGGATGACTGTGCCGGTGGCATCGGCCAGAAAACACTGCAGGTAGGAGGCGCGCGACACGGTGGCCGACAGGAAGACCTGTTCACCCACCTCGAATGCGGTGCGCTCCAGCAACACGTTCTCGATCTGCAGATCGATGCTGCGCGCAGGAGGTGGGTCTCCGTACTTGGCAGCCCCAGGATTGGTGCTCACCACCTGCACTGCAGCATCTGGTGTGGCAGGACTGGCGGCGATCTGCGGCACAGGCTCTGCGTGTGTGCTGGCCCAGCCAATGCGGGCCAGGGTGCCGTCTGCGGACAGCCCGACAAAGTGGCGCAGCGCCCGTTCGTAGGTCGCAAAGTCCACCACGCCCGTCACCACCATGCCGTTGTCTGCTTGAAAGCGCGCCAGGGCCTTGCGTAGCGCCGGGTCGTTGTCCGGCAGGGGTTGCGCGACGGGGGCGAGGTAGCCCCGGCTGACCAGCGAGCGTGTGATGAGCTGGGTGCGCACGGCGGGCGAGCCTTCGTCAAACCAGTCCCGCAGCTGCCGCTGAAAGTCCGGGTGGTTTTGCTCCAGCGTCAGGCATTGCCAGTAAGGCACCCGGGCCCATTTGCCAATGAGTTCGATGGTGGCTAGGTCCACCAGTGTGCGCACTGCACTGCCAGAACCCTGGGTGTAGTCACGCCCCACGTTGAACTGAACGCCATAAGAGCCGATGCGCCCGGCCAGGTCCACGCCCTGGCCGCCGTTGCCAATGATGACTTCGTTGGCGGAGTCCAATCCGGGAATCAGAGTGCGGGTGCGAAAGTCGCCGAGGTGCATCTCCAGGCCGATGATGGTGGCGTTGCGGCTCTGGCTGTAGCCCATGTCGATGCGGGGGCCGGAGAGTCCGGTGTCGAACCGGTTGTTGATCACGTTCTGGTCCACGAACGAGATGGCGCCCGACAGGTACAGCGCGGGCCGCTGCAGTTGCATCTGGTTGTTGTTGAGCAGGATGGTGGTGAGGTTCTGCACCGTGTCCTGGCGCGCGATGTCCACCTCGTAGTCCACAAAGCGGAAGGCATTGCTCAGGCGCGACATCTGGGACAGGGCCGTGATCACCATGTCCTTGGTGGCCACGGTGACGCGGGTGGAGTAGTCGGGAATCTGCTTGCTCGTGATCAGTGTGGTGGGCAGCTGTGCATCGCGCAGCATATGGTCCATGCACATCAGCGAGTCGGAGAAGCTGGAGATGGAGCGTGTGGGGCGCACCACGGGGCGGTCGGTGATGGAAGCCAGGCTCTGAAAGGCCTGGTCCTTGCGCGGGTCCCTGGGGGTGGCACAGCCAGCCAGTCCCAGCCCGACGACTAGCCAAAGCGCTCCATGGATCGCGCGCATCACAGGGTGCGGGGAGCGTGGGCGCTGGGGGCGAGAGCATGCAGGCATGGCGGGGCTCGGCGGGGTGGGCGGCATGTTCTCTCTCCTGGCGGCCGGGCGCATGGCCTGTTATTTGCAGATATTGACGAGATCGCCGCGCAGCACCACCACCTGCGGCGCCTGGTTGGGACCGTACTTGGCCGATCCCGTGGTGTTGGCAGACACGGTGTTGCTGCCCACCTCCTGGACGCAGGTCTTTTGCATGCCCTGTGCGTTGGCGGTGGTGACCACGTCGTTGTTGGTCAGCACGCCGGTGGTGTCGTCTGAGAAAGCCTTGGCTTCGTAGCGGGCGATGCGGGCGCGTAGCCACGATGGCATGGTGTTGCTGCCGTCCAGTCCCGTCGAGGCTGCCACTGGCCCTGTGGGCTGCATCTGGACCGAGAGCTTCTTGGTCAGGATGACCGGGTCTTCTCCGGGGGCCTGCGACCACGCGGGGCCTGGCATCAGGCCGCAGACCGTGAGCAAAGCTGCGCATGGCGCCAGAAAACGTGTGTTCATGGAACACCTCCTATGGTGAGAATGAGGGGCCCACCCGCGCTGCTGTTTGCAGCCTTGCCGGTGTGCCCCTGGCACGAACTCATCCGGGCACCGATGTGCTGCCGGAATCAGACCCTCGCAGGTCTATTCACCAGCCGAGCTGGTGCCGATCTCAGTAGGGCCAGCCGGCGGGCTTGGTGGGCTGGCAGGTGAAGCAGGCGTTGTTGGAGGCGATGTTTTGCACCGCCTTGCTGTTGCTGCCGCTGGAGAGGTTGTTGACCGACGAGTTGATCATCGAGGTGAATTGGCTGGAGTTGCCAATGATGGTGACTTCGCCCACGTTGGATGACAGGTTCTGGCTGGCGTAGGCTTCGTTGCCGCTGGCGGTGTTGGTCACATTGCCGCCAGAGCCCGTTACCGTCTGGGTCGATGAGCCACTGATGGTGACGTTGCCGGTGTTGGAGGCAAGGTTCTGGAAGGCTTCGCTCTTCGCGCCCGTCGAGTTGTTGTTGACGGACACCGACGTCAGGGATACCGACTGCGTGGAATTGCCGGTGATGGTGATGTCCGGAGTGGAAGGGACTGGACCGGTGGCCATGGCGGCGGAGGCGATGACGCTGAGCGTGATGAAAGCAAGGGTTTTCATGACAGATCCTTCAAAGATGACTTCTACACTGGCTGCAACCGCAGCGAACCTGCGGTGCAGAGGGGGTTGGACGGCGCTTTCGGGCCTGGCTTTTTGAGAACCGGTGGCCGTTAGGCGCTGTCGGAGTTCAGTGTGCGAGCCGATGCGATTTGTGCGAATACGCTGGGCGGGCTACCTCATATAGCGGAGCGGTTCAACCCTCGGACCCGCGCAAAGCCTTTGCCAGCGCGGCTTGGCCGCCCGCACTACATGAGATCGTCCGAAGAAAGTTAGGTAGTAACCAATTGCTACTTGGGCAACATTGCCAAATAAATTTGGACCCTGTAACTTATTTGGCGCACTGTGCGCTGCCGTACAGAGGGACATGAGAGGGTTGGAGAACATGCATGTGAACGCAAGAGTTGCGTGTAGATGCGTCAACCGAAAGACCCAGTCCATCTGGACTTACTACCACGTCCCTAGGAGTTCACCCATGAGCAGCAGTTGGCAGGTCGATACACCATCGCAAACGTTGACGTCTTCAGCGTTGCTTCCATCGCAAAGTGCGCGCGACCTTGCATCGCTTCCGTCGGGCCAGTTTGAAACGTATTCCAATCCGCCATCGGTCTGGCCCGCCTTCCTCACCGGGCAGGAGGCCAACCCGGTGCGGGTCTTGCTGGTGGACGACGATCCGCACATCCGCCTGGTGATTGCACAGGAGTTGATGGCCGATGCCCGCACGTTGCTGGTGGCGCAGGCGGGCAGTGTCCGCGAGGGGCGCAAGGCCATCAAGAATCACGATTTTGATGTGCTCTTGGTGGACCTGAACCTGGGCGACGGTGACGCCTTTGACCTGTTGCACTACGTGAAGCCTGTACGCCCATCGGCCCAGACGGTCGTGATCTCGGTCATGGAAAACGACGAGCAGGTCCTGCGGGCCTTCGAACTCGGGGCCACGGGGTATGTGGGCAAGAACTCGTGGTTCGGCAACTATTCGCAAGCCGTGTTGCAGGTGGCCAATGGTGGCGCCTCTATCACCCCCAACCTGGCGCGGCGGTTGCTGCAGCGGTTTGACCGCACCCACTCGGCCGAAAACAAGCGACGGCAGCCCGATGAGGCAGATCGGCTGTCCACACGGGAAAAGGAAATCTTGCGCATGGTGGCCAGCGGCTACACCAGCGTCGAGGTGGGGGCGCGCCTGCTCATCAGCAGCATGACGGTCAACACCCACTTGCGCAACATCTACCGCAAGTTGCAGGTGCGCACCCGTGCCCAGGCGGTGCGCTTCGCCTCGCTGCGGGGGCTCTTTTGACGGAGTGACGCAGGTGGCTGCCGCGTGTGTGGGTTGTGCTGTCACCAGGTGTGCTCGCGGTTGCCCACACCACCCAGAAAGCCAGGATTGAGCGGTGTTTCGCACACGTCCCCCGTTGTTCGCCATCGCTTGCATGTGCATGTGGCTGCTGCAATGGGCGCTCCTTGCGATGGCGTTTTGTGGCTATGACGAGGAGAGGCCGTCGGATCGGCAATGGTGGGAGCTGGCCGCCCTGGTGATCTCGATGGGCCTGGGGGCCCTGCTGCTGGTGCAACTGCCGCGGGCCCTGCAGTGGCGCCCCCGGCTGCGGCTGCGCGCCAGTGCCGAGGTGACGGCAGAGCGGCGGCGCATTGCGCAGGACTTGCATGACAACCTGGGCGCACAGCTGGTTTTTGCCATGGCGCTGCTGGAGACCGAGCCGCCCGCAGTGCGTGAACTCCGTTCGCTGCTCGACAAGTGCATGCTGGACCTGCGACTCGTGGTGGACTCCATGGATGCGGCGGACGAGCCATTTGCTGACCGCCTGGCCCGGCTCCGGCACCGCATCCAGCCCGTGCTCGATCGACGTTGCATTCGCATGGTGTGGGATGTGCAAATTCCGCCGTTGTCCAGTTTTCCGTATGCCGACAGTGCCATGCACCTGGTTGCCATTGTTCAGGAGGCCTTGAGCAACGTGTTGCAGCATTCGGGCGCCACCGAGGTCATGGTGGGTGTGCGTTACCGTGCGGGTGCCGAGTCCTGGTGTGCCGAGGTCACCGACAACGGGCGCGGCATGCTGCTTCACGCCGGCGAAGGCAGCCCACTGGGAGGCCATGGGGTGGCAGGCATGAACCACCGCGCGCAGATGGCGGGCGGTGACTTGCTGGTGCTGCAGCGTCCGGGTGGGGGCACCTGCATTCGGGTGGTGATGCCGGGCAGAGGGAGTGCCTAGGATCGCGTGCGACTGCCGGGCGCGCAGCCTCCAGCCCGCTGTCCATTCGCAAAACTGGCGTGAAAACTGTTGGCTTATTCGCCCACCGTACGGGCTGCTGCCCGCTACCCTTGGTGCATCTGGGCGATGCGGTGACTTGCGGACAGGTCAAAGGTACCGGGCTGTCGCCACACAGGAGTTCATGGCGATGTCCCCTCTCATTTCCGGCCTCGCATCGGTGGCGTCGATGATTTTCAATGCGGCCTCCAGTGGCGCGGGCAAGGCGTCCGCGCGGCGTGGGGGTGAGGCGGCGGCGCCCGAGCCCTCGGCCGTGGTCACCCTCAGCCCCGAGGCGCAGACGCTGGCGGGAATGGCCGGGCAGGGCGCTCTGGCGACCCAGGGCCAGCCTTCTGGCGCGGGGATGACTGTGGGACGTTCGTCCGGTCAGACCACTGCGGCACTGCCCGGTGGCCGCGCAGCAGGTGCGGTGTCCAAGGACGATTTCCAGGCGCTGCTGACGCGCTTTGGCGCCACCGAAGACCAGAAGCAGCAGATCACCGCAGGCTTTGACGCCGACAAGGACGGCGTCATCACCCACGATGAATTCCTCAAGGGGCTTGCCCGCACCAAGGGCCAGCAGGCAACTACCGACCCCTTTGCGCAGGCCGTGCTGCAGGTGATGGACCGTGCAGGCAACGCCGATGGCACCGTGGGCAAGGACGAGTTTGCTGCCCTGTCGTCAGCGTTTGGCCTGGCCGAGCGGCGCACGCACACTGCTTGACCTGACCCTCTGCACTGCAGGGTTCCAGCTCGCTCAGGTCACTTTGGGCAGCGGCAGCAACACCCAGAAGCTGCTGCCCTTGCCCGGCTCGCTCTCCACACCCAGGCTGCCGCCCATGCCCTCGACTAGGCGTTTGCACAGCGCCAACCCCAACCCGGCGCCCTCGAAGCTGCGGGTGGTCGATCCGTCCACCTGCTCGAACAGGGTGAAGATGCGATGCTGGTCGCCCGCCGCAATCCCGATGCCCTCGTCGGTGACGCGCAGACGCCACACGGTGGAGTCCGGCGTGTCTTGCTCGGTGTGCAGGGCCAGGCGAATAGCGCCTGAGGGGCTGAACTTCACGGCGTTGTCCAGCAGGCTGACCAGCACTTGCTGGATGCGCTCGGCATCGCCCACGTGGCGGGCCGTGCTGCCCTCGCCGTCGATGGTCATGAACATTTGCAGCCCCTTTTGGCGCGCCTGCGGCTCCAGCAGCTGCAAGGCATCGGCCGCCAGCTCCGGCAGCGACAGGGGCGCGAACTGAAACGCCACCTGGCGTGTTTCCAGCGCGGCCAGGTCGATCAGGTCGTTGAGCATGCGCGTGAGTCCTGTGGCCGCGTCCATCACGTTGTTCAGGATGGGCTTCAGGCGTTCGTCCTGCGTGCGATTGCGCACCAGCTCGGTCATGCCCAGGATCAGGGTCATGGGCGTACGCAACTCGTGCCCGATGTTCGCCAGAAAGACCCGCTTGGTGTTGAGCGCGGCCTCGGCCGCCTCCTTGGCGACGGACAGCGCCGCCGTTCGCTCCTTGACCCGGGCCTCCAGGTGCTCGCGCTCGGCCTGCAATGCCTGCTCCAGCTCCCGCCGGGCGGTCACGTCGCGCCCGATGCTGTGGTAACCGGCGGGCTTGCCCGAGGCGTCGCGGTACAGGCGGCTGGACATCTCGAACCAGCGCACACTGCCATTGGCACAGCGCATGGGCAGCGTCAGCAGTTGCTGCCGCTCGCGCACAGCCTGTCTCAGTGCTTCGGCACCCTCGGGCGTCAGGGCTTTGAAGATGGACCTTCCGATGACGTCGCGGGCAGGCACGCCGCGCGCCCGTTCGTCGGCGGGGCTTACATACGCCACCGTCATGTCGGGGTTGATCCGCCAGATGACTTCTGCGGCGCCTTCGGTCAGCAAGGTGTACTGCTGGTCCCGCTCGGACAGGTGCTGGTACAGGCGCAGCGCCTCACTGACGAACAGGTAAAAACACAGGCTGCTCAGCGACAGGGCTAGCGTGAAGATGATGAGCGCGTGCAGCGAATACGGCGCGCTTTGCATGCCGTTGCTGCCCAGCACGATGGCCAAGGTCGCGGCGGTGTAGCCCACACCCGCCGCGCGCCCCAGCAGCAGGTAGGCCGCACCCACCCCGATCAGGAACCACACGGCGCGCAGCTCGTGCCCCAGGGGCTGCCACAGGGCGTAGGTAAAAAGTGCCATCCCGATCAGGGTCTGGATGAGTGCCACTGGAACATAGACCTGGGGCCAGCGGCGCAGGGCCCACCACAGCGCTGCCATGAATGCGGTACCAGCGCCCAGGGTGAAGCTCCACGACCCGGGGGTGGCGACCAGCCCGGCCGCACCCGCTGCCAGCAACAGCAGCTCAAAAGCCACATTGGCCAGCAGGATGCCCCGCAGCAGGCGGATTTGAAACTGCCGCATGTTGCCAATGGCGGAGGGGGAAAAGGGCATGGTGGGGGTGGTACGGCTATTCTTTGAATTTATCGTTTATATCAAATAAATGATTGAAATGCCAATATTATCAATTTGATTGTATTTTTGCTGCAAATTGATCATTTAGGCGTTTCTGGCCGAGGCCGGGTAGCCGTCCTACCGCGCGCGCCCCTGCGAAGCGCCCAAAACAAAGGGCCCTCGAAAGGGCCCTGTGTGCATTTGAAAACTTCCCCTGGGCAGACGCTGTGTGGCATGTACCGGGAGTTCAGATACCCGTCATATCCGTCCCATCAGCAGCAGGATCACCAGGATCAGCACCACCAGACCAATCCCGCCGCTGGGCCCGTAGCCCCACGAGCGGCTGTGGCCCCAGGTGGGCAGCGCGCCGACCAGGATGAGGATCAGAACGATCAGAAGAATCAGCGAGAGTGACATGGCAGTTCCTTGTTGGAGTGGTTTGCGGTGAGTGCATTGTTGGGTGCACCCCGCGAACTGCCCGCAGGTGCCGCGCCCGCCGCGCGGTCAGGGATTTCCGACACCGGCTGTGGGATGCGCGGACTGCAGCAGGGCGCGGCCCCGCTGGCTCACTGCGCCGCCATGTCAAAAATGATAGCTACCAGCGCATAATCCCCTAGCGCTTGCGGCCGTTTTGGTCTGGGGTGTCCGCCGCGAGGCCGTGCCACGCGGCGGACGGGCTCAGTGGGCGCCCGCAGCGTCTGCCGCGCCCGCGCCGCCGGTGCGCGCCGGGCGTTTGGTCAGCCAGATCAGCCCGATGAGCAGCAGGAACAAGCCCGCCGAGCCCAGGAAGATGTCGTTGGCCGCGCGGGTGAAGGCCTGCTGGTCGATCAGCCGGTTGATCTGCGCCAGCGCCTGCATTTGCGTGAGGCCCGAGGCCATCAAGCCGTCCAGCGTCTGCGCAAACACGCCCTGGCCTTGCACCAGCCCCTCGGTCAGGTGCGCGTGGTGCATGGCGGCGCGGCTCTCCCACAGCGTGGTGGCAATCGATGTGCCCATGGCCCCGGCGGTGATGCGCACGAAGTTCGACAACCCCGCCGCCGCCGGGATGCGGTCTGGCGACACGCCAGCCAGCGTCAGCGTGGTCAGCGGGATGAAGAAGAACGCCATGGCCGCACCCTGCAGCAGCGTGGGGATCAGGATGTGGATGAAGTCCGTCTGCACCGTGAACTGCGAACGCATCCACAGCACCGTGCTGAACACAATGAACGCACCCGTGGCCATGCGGCGCGGGTCCCACTGGCCGACCTTTTTGCCCACCAGCGGCGTGAGCAGGATGGCGAACACGCCCACCGGTGCCAGCGCCATGCCGGCCGAGGTGGCCGTGTAGCCCATCCACTGCTGCAGCCACAGCGGCAGCAGCACCACGTTGCCGAAGAACAGCGCATAGGCCACCGACAGCGCCAGCGCGCCAAAGGTGAAGTTGCGGCCCTTGAAGAGCTTGAGGTCCACCACCGGGTGCTTTTCCGTCAGCTCCCACACCAGGAACACGGCGAACGCCACCACGGCCACCACACACAGGGTGATGATTTCGCCCGAGGCAAACCAGTCCAGTTCCTTGCCCTTGTCGAGCATGAGCTGCAGCGCGCCCACCCACAGCACCAGCAGGCTCAGGCCCACGGTGTCAATCGGCAGCTTGCGGATGGGGGTCTCGCGCTTGCGGTAGATGCCCCAGGTCAGCACCCCGGCCAGCAGGCCCACGGGCACGTTGATGTAGAAGATCCACGGCCAGGAGATGTTGTCGGTGATCCACCCGCCCAAGAGCGGCCCCACCACCGGCGCGACCAGAGTGGTCACGCCCCACAGCGCCAGCGCCGTGCCCGCCAAGGCACGCGGGTAGCTGGCCAGCAGCAGCGTCTGGCTGAGTGGAATCATCGGCCCGGCCACCAGGCCCTGCAGCACGCGGAAGAAGACCAGCATCTCCAGCGAGGACGCAAAGCCGCACAGCCAGGACGTGAGCACGAACAGCAGCACGCTCATGGTGAACAGGCGCACCGCGCCAAAGCGCTGCGTGAGCCAGCCGGTGAGCGGCACCGAGATCGCGTTGGCCACGCCAAAGCTGGTGATGACCCAGGTGCCCTGGCCGGGGCTCACGCCCAGGTCACCTGCAATGGCGGGGATGGAGACGTTGGCGATGGACGAGTCCAGCACGTTCATGAACGTGGCCAGCGACAGCGACAGCGTGCCCAGCAGCAGGGCGGTGCCCTGCAGCGGCGGATAGGCAGCGGGCGGGCCGGGTGGCGCCGCAGGGGGCGACACTGCAGGAGGCGCCGCCGGAGCGGGGGCCTGGCCTGCGGCGTCAGCAGTGGGGTTGGCGGCAGTCATGCTCGGTCAACCCCGCTCACTGCACCACGGGGGCTTGCACTGCAGGTTGCACGGGGGCTGACGCATGCTTTTGCGCCTGCACTGCGGGCTGGCTGCTCACTTTGGGCGATGCCACTGCCACGGCGGACTTGCCACTGCGGCCCAGGTTGGCGGCGATGATGTGCGCCACCTCATCGTCGGCGGCCTTGAACTGCTCGTCAAACACGGCGGTGGCGGCCACGGGGGTGGTTCGCTGGGTGTCGGCCAGGGTCTTGCCGCTCTGGTCGGCGGTGTCCACCTTCACTTCCATCGACAGGCCCACGCGCAGCGGGTGCTCGGCCACTTCCTTGGGGTCGAGCGCAATGCGCACCGGTACGCGCTGCACCACCTTGATCCAGTTGCCGGTGGCGTTCTGTGCGGGCAGCAGCGCAAAGGCCGCGCCGGTGCCGGCGCCCAGGCCTGTCACGGTGCCGTGGTAGACCACCTTGGTGCCGTACACGTCGGCTTCCAGCTCGGCGGTCTGGCCGATGCGCAGCGTCTTGAGCTGGCTTTCCTTGAAGTTCGCGTCCACCCACAGGTCGTTCAGGGGCACCAGGGTCATCAGCGGGGCGCCGGCCTGCACACGCTGGCCCACCTGCACGCCGCGCTTGGCCACATGGCCGTCCAGCGGGGCCACCAGCTGCGCGCGCTGCACCGCCAGATAGGCCTCGCGCACGCGGGCCGAAGCGCGCTGCACGTTGGGGTGCTGTTCGATGGAGGTGCCTTCGGTCTGCGTCTGGCTGGCGGCCAGTTGTTCTTGCGCGGCCAGCACAGCCGACTGGGCGGCGGCCACGGTGCTCTTGGCGGCGGCCAGCTGCGCGGTGGCGTGCTGGAACTCTTCCTTGCCCACGGCACCACTGGCCATCAGCGGGGTTCGGCGGTTCACGTCGTCTTGCGCGCGGGCAGCATCGGCCTGGGCGCGGGCCAGGTCAGCGCTGCGCAGGCTGACCTGCGCCTTCAGCGTGGAGTTGTTGGCGTACAGGGTGCGCACTTCGCGCACCGTCTGCGCCAGCTGGGCCTCGGCCTGCTCCAGTGCCACGCGGGCGTCAGCGGGATCCAGCTTGACCAGCAACTGGCCGGCCTTCACAAAGTCGGTGTCGTCTGCGCCGATGGACACCACGGTGCCACCGATCTGCGGCGTGATCTGCACCACGTTGCCCGCCACGTAGGCGTTGTCGGTGGTCTCCACGTGGCGGCCGTTGGCCCAGTGCCAGCCGCCCCAGCCAATGGCCACCAGCGCGACGGCGGCCGCGATGAGGGTGAGGCCCCGGCGGCGGGCGGTGTTGGACTCGTTGGCGGTGAGGGGTTCGCTGTTGGCGGTCATGGCAATGGTCTTTCTGGAATGTGTTGTTATGTGCTTCTGAATAGGGCGGTGTGGCGTTCCGGGCTGGTCAGTGCGCGGCGGCGGTGTGCAGTACGGCCGTGTCGTCGGTCCAGCCGCCACCCAGGGCCTTCATCAGCACCAGGCGGGTGTCGAGCTGGCGGGCGCGCAGGTCCACGGCCAGGCGGCGCTGGGCCAGCACCTGGCTTTCGGTGGACAGCACCACCAGGTAGTTGCCCAGGCCCGCGCGGTAGCGCTCCTGCGCAAAGCGGTAGGCCTTTTCGGCACTGGCCACGGCTTCGTCCTGCAAGGCCTGCTGGCGGGTGAGCGACTGGATGGAGGCCACGGCGTCGCCGGCTTCCTTCACCGCATCGAGCACGGCGCCGTTGTACAGGGCAATGGCGGCATCCAGCTCGGCAGCGCGGCCGCCCAGCTGGGCGCGCAGGCGGCCGCCGTCAAAGATCGGCAGGCGCAACGCGGGCGTCACGCCCATCTGGCGTGAGCTGCCGTTGAACAGCCGGTCCAGCCCCAGCGAGTTCAGGCCGATGAACGCGCCGATGTTGATGTTTGGATAGAACTCGCTGCGCGCGCTGTTCACGCCTTGCGTTGCCGCCTCCACGCGCCAACGGGCGGCCACCACATCGGGACGGCGGCCCAGCAGATCGGCGCCCAGCACCTCGGGCACGGCGGTGGGTTGCAGGGTGGCAAGGCGGGGTGTGAGCTGGGGCAGGGCATCGGGCGCCTGGCCGGTCAGCACGGCCAATTGGCGGCGGCCCAGGGTGATCTGCTCGTCCAGCGCTTCGATTTGTGTGCGGGCGTCGGGCACGGCGGCCTGGGCCTGGGTCAGTTCGACCTGGCTGTCCAGGCCTGCGGCGGTGCGTTCTTGCGTCAGCTTGCGTTGCTCTTCACGCTGTTCCAGCGCACGTTGGGCCACGTCGCGCTGGGCCACCAGCCGGGCCAGCGCCACATAGCTGCGGCCCACCTGGGCGGCCAGCGTGTTGGCAGCGGCGGCGGCGTCGGCCTGCGCAGCACGGGCCTGGCCCAGGGCGGCCTGCAGCTCGGCGGCGTGCTGGCCAAAAAAGTCGGGCGACCAGCTCAGGCTGGCTTGCACGGTGCCGCTGTTGTAGATGTTGCCGGCGATGGGGGCGGGCACCAGCCCGTTGGCGGTGTAGCGCTGGCGGGTGGCGTCCACGCCCAGCGTGGCTTGCGGGCCGTTGGCGGCCTCACGCACCTGGCTCAGCGCCACGGCTTGCTCCAGGCGGGCGCGGCTCACGGCCAGGCTGGGGTTGCCTTGCAGGGCGGTGTCGATCAGGGTGTTGAGCTGCTCGTCACCCAGGGCTTTCCACCACTGGCTGGTGACCACAACGTCGGTGGTGGCGGCGGTCAGACCAGCGGCGGCCGGGGTGGTTTGCGCGAGTGGCGTGTGGGCGGGGCCTGGGTTGGCGCAGCCCACCAGCAGCAGTGCGGCGGCCAGGGCAACGGCCGACACCGCCAGGTGGGCGGCGAGGGCGGAGCGGGTGGACAGGGGAGTTGGGGCAGTGGCGGTCACGGAAATCTCCAGGGGCAGGGCAACAGGGCGGGATCAACCGGCTGCGGGTTCGGTGGGTGAGGGGGTCTGCTGGCGCAGCGCTTCGCCGTTGGCCAGCATGCGGCGCAGCATGGACAGCAGCAGCTGCCACTCGTCATGGCTGAAGTCGCTGAGGTGGCCGTTGAGCACGTCGGCCAGCACGGGGGGCACCAAGGCGGCGATGCGCTGGCCTTCGGCTGTGAGCTTGAGCTGCACGACGCGGCGGTCCACGGTGGAACGCTCCCGCACCACCAGACCCTTGGCTTCCATGCGGTCGAGCGACCGGGTCATGGAGGCGGGGTCGGTCTCCAGGTCCCGCGCCAGGGTGGCCACCGTGGCGGTCTCGCACAGCGACAACTTGAACAGCGGCAGCCACTGGGCGTAGGTGAGTTCATGCAGCGACAGCTGGGCATCGGCCTGCGTGCGGATGGACGACATCACCTTGCGCATCAGGTAGCCGACGCTGTTTTCGGGCACCAGCTTGCTGGGGTCGTAGTGCTCGGCGTTGTAGAACGCGGTGGCTTGGCTGGGTTTGGGCGGAGCTGACATGGATGAGGAATTTAATTGACTAGACAATTATTGTCTTTGCATTGATTTAATTCCTGACACTGAAAAGGGGCCTTTGGGCGGGGGCAGGGCCCACGGCCGGGGCGCAACGGATGGCGGTTGGCGGTGCCGGAATTGGTGCGTGTGACTGGAAATCCGCCCTGTGATCCAGCTCGCCTTGAACGAATTTGCTGCGTATTTGATAGCTTCCAAGGCATGTTCGACTAGCGCATCAGCCGCAAAAACCTTGATTTTTGGTGCGCAGGCTGCCGCCGATATAGTGGGGCGCCCTGTTGCTTCACCTTTCCTTACCTTGCCCACCGGGACACCGCCATGACCGCTGCCGCTGATTCCTCTGTCTCCCTGCCCACCGCCTCGGACATTTGCCCGCCCTTGCGTTTTGCTGTGATGGGCGCGGGCGCCGTGGGCTGTTACTTTGGTGCCCTGCTGGCCCGCGCGGGCCATGCCGTCACGCTCATCGGGCGGCCCGCCCATGTGCTGGCGGTGCGTGACCACGGCCTGCGGCTGCAGACGGCGGCGATGGACGTGCAGGTGCCCCTGGCGGCCAGCACCGAGGCCAGCGCGGTGCACGGCGCGGACGTGGTGCTGTTCTGCGTGAAGTCGTCCGACTCGGAAGACGCGGCGCAGCAGATATGCCCCCACCTCGCGCCCGGCGCGCTGGTGCTGACCTTGCAGAACGGCGTGGACAACGACGAACGCGTGCGCGCGGTGCTGGACGCCTGCACCCCCGTGGCCGCCGCCGTGGTGTATGTCGCCACCGCCATGGGCGGCCCAGGGCATGTGGTGCACCATGGCCGGGGCGAGCTGGTGATTGCACCTTCGCCACGCAGCGACGAGGTGGCCCGCCAGCTCACGGCAGCGGGCATCCCTACCCAGGTGTCAGACAACGTGCGCGGTGCGCTCTGGGCCAAGCTGGTGCTCAACAGCGCCTACAACGCGCTGTCGGCCCTGTCGCAGCAGCCCTATGGCCCGCTGGTGCAGGTGCCCGGCGTGACGCAGGTGATTGCCGACATCGTGGCCGAATGCCTGGCGGTGGCAGCGGCCGATGGGGTGACGATTCCGGGCGATGTGCAGGCGGCGGTGCGTGGCATTGCCAGCACCATGCCCAGCCAGTATTCGTCCACCGCGCAGGACCTGGCGCGGGGCAAACCCACCGAGATCGACCACCTGAACGGTTATGTGGTCAAGCGCGGCGCCGCACTGGGGGTGCCGACGCCGCTGAACCACGCGCTGCAGGTGCTGGTCAAGTTGGCCGAGATGAAGCGCGCTGCCGGCTGAGCCGGGGATCGGTCAGGCCAGCGCCGCTTCTTCCAGCAACCGCTCACGCACTTCCTGCGCGGCCTGCACCATGTGGCGCAGGGCGGCTTCGGTCTCGGGCCAGCCCCGGGTCTTGAGGCCGCAGTCGGGGTTCACCCACAGGTGCTCCACGGGCACCACCTCGGCGGCTTTTTCCAGCAGTGCGGCCATCTCCTGCACTCCGGGCACACGGGGCGAGTGGATGTCGTACACGCCGGGGCCGATCTCGTTGGGGTACTTGAAGTCGCCCGCGCCACCTGTGGCGCTTGCACCGAACGCTTGTAGCAGCTCCATGTCCGACCGGCTCGTCTCAATCGTGATCACATCCGCGTCCATGGCCGCGATGGCGGGCAGGATGTCGTTGAACTCGCTGTAGCACATGTGGGTGTGGATCTGCGTATCGTTGCGCACGCCGCTGGCGCTGATGCGGAAGGCGCGCGTGGCGCGCTCCAGGTAGCTCTTCCACCCCGCGCGGCGCAGCGGCAGCCCTTCACGGATGGCGGGCTCGTCGATCTGGATGATGGCGATGCCGGCGGCTTCGAGGTCGCACACCTCGTCGCGGATGGCCCAGGCGATCTGGTCGGCCGTGGTGGCGCGGGGCTGGTCGTCGCGCACGAAGCTCCATTGCAGGATGGTGATGGGGCCGGTGAGCATGCCTTTCATGGGTTTGGCGGTGAGGCTCTGCGCGTACTGCGTCCAGGCCACCGTCATGGGCGTGGGGCGGGCCACGTCGCCGTAGATGATGGGCGGCTTCACGCAGCGCGAGCCATAGCTCTGCACCCAGCCGTTGGCGGTGAAGGCAAAGCCGTCGAGCTGCTCGCCGAAGTATTCGACCATGTCGTTGCGCTCGGCCTCGCCGTGCACCAGCACGTCAATGCCCAGCGCTTCCTGCTTGCGCACGGCCAGGGCAATTTCCGCTTCCATCTTCTGTTGGTAGTGCGTAGCGTCGAGCGCACCGCGCTTGAAGGCGGCGCGTGCTGCGCGGATCTCTGCCGTCTGTGGGAACGAGCCGATCGTGGTGGTGGGCAGCAGCGGCAGCTTGAGGCGCGCGCGCTGGGCTTTTTGCCGCGCGGGGAAGGCGCTGGCGCGCTGGTCGGCGCCCGGCGCGGCGGCGGCAATGCGGGCGGCCACGGTGGCGCGGTGCACACGCGGGCTGGCGCGGCGCGCGGCCAGGGCGGTGCGGGCGGCGTGCAGTTCGTCGTCCACGGCCGCTTCGCACTGCGACAAGGCGGTAGACAGAACGCGCAGTTCGTCCAATTTCTCCACCGCAAACGCCAACCAGGACTTCACCTCGGCATCCAGCTGCGTTTCGGCCTGCAGGCTGAACGGCACATGCAGCAGCGAGCACGATGGCGCCAGCCACAGCTCGCCCTGGTGTTTGTCGGCCACGGGGCGCAGCTTTAGCAGTGCCCCATCCAGGTCGGCGCGCCAGATGTTGCGGCCGTCCACGATGCCCACCGACAGCACCTTATGCGAGGGCAGCCAGTCAGCCACGCCCACCAGCTCGTCGGGCGCGCGCACGGCATCCACATGCAGGCCCGCCACAGGCAGCTGGCAGGCCAGGCGCAGGTTTTCGGCCAGCGGCGAGAAGTAGGTGGCCAGTAGCAGCTTGGGCGCACTGCGGGCCAGCTGCCAGTAGCTGGGCTCAAAGGCATGGCGCCACGCATCGGGCAGGTCCAGGCCCAGGATGGGCTCGTCGATCTGCACCCATTCCACGCCCTGGGCTTTCAGGCGCGCCAGCACGGTTTCGTACACCGGCAGCAACTGCTCCAGCAGGCTGAAGCGGTCAAAACCGGTCGTCTTGGATTTGCCCAACCACAAAAAGCTCAGCGGCCCCAGCAGCACGGCCTTGACGCGGTGGCCCAGCGCCTGGGCCTCGGCCACTTCGGCAAACAGGCGCTCGCTGGCCAGGTGGAATTGCGTGTGGGCGCTGAACTCGGGCACGAGGTAGTGGTAGTTGGTGTCGAACCACTTGGTCATCTCCAGCGCGGGTTGGCCGGTGGTGTGCTTTGCAGTGCAACCGGCGCTGCAGCCCGCGTGATCGTCGGCGGCTTGGGCCGACACGCCCCGCGCCATCGCAAAGTAGCGGGCCAGCTCGGGCGCGTGGGCATCAAAGCCAAAACGCGCGGGCTCGCAGCCCAGCAGCTGGATGTGGTTGGCCACATGGTCGTACAGCGCAAAGTCGCCCACCGTGACATAGCCCAGGCCCGCATCGGCCTGCGCCTGCCAGTGTTGCTGGCGCAGCTGGGCGGCGGTGGACTGCAGCTCGGCTTCGGTGCTGTCGCCCCGCCAGAAGGATTCGAGCGCGAATTTCAGTTCGCGCTGCGCCCCCATGCGCGGAAAGCCCAGGGTGTGCGTGAGCACGGGGCGGCGGGTGGTGGCGGTTACCGAAACTGCGGCGAGCGACATGGTGATTTCCTTCTTCTGAATGGAGCAATGCAATGAAGGCACCGATGGTCGCGCGGGCTCGTTTATTATTCAAACGAAAGTTTTAGTCGATCAACTTGAATATTAATAATGAACCAGTCGATCCTGGAAGTGCGCCACCTGCGCACGCTGGTCGCCCTGCGCGACAGCGGCAGCCTGGTGCGGGCCGCGCAGTTGCTCAACCTCACGCAGTCGGCGCTGTCGCACCAGATCAAGCTGTTGGAAGACCGCTATGGCCAACCGCTGTTCGAGCGCAAATCGGTGCCGCCCCAGTTCACCGCCGTGGGCGAACGCCTGCTGGCGCTGGCCGATGCCGTGCTGCCGCAGGTGGAAGGGGCCGAGCGCGACATCGCCCGGCTGGTGCTGGGGCAGGGCGGACAGATGCGCATTGCGGTGGAATGCCACACCTGCTTTGACTGGCTGATGCCCGCCATGGACGCCTTTCGCACCCGCTGGCCCGAGGTGGAGCTGGACATCGTGAGCGGCTTTCACGCCGACCCTGTAGGCCTGTTGCACCAGGGCCGGGCCGATGTGGCCATCGTGTCGGAGGTGGATGGTGACGAGGCGGGCGTGGACTACCACGCGCTGTTTGGCTTTGAAATCCGCGCGCTGCTGGCCAAAACGCACCCGCTGGTGGCCAAACCGCACCTCGTGGCGCAGGACTTTGCCGACCAGACCATCATCACCTACCCCGTGCCCGACGAAATGCTGGACCTGATCCGCCAGGTGCTGGAGCCCGCCGGTGTACGCCCCCCACGCCGCACCACCGAGCTGACGGTGGCCATGCTGCAGCTGGTGGCCAGCGGGCGCGGCGTGGCGGCGCTGCCGCTGTGGGCAGTGCAGAGTTACCTGGACCGGGGGTATGTGACGGCGCGGCCCATTGGAGAAAAAGGCCTGCGCGGCGAGCTGCACGCCGCGTGCCTGCCCAGCCTGTCTGCCAAGCCGTACCTGCAGGACTTTGTGCAGGTGACGCGGGAGACGAGTTTTGTGACGCTCAAGGGCGTAGAACTTTTGTAGCCTAGTCCGGCGCGTACTTGTCGCCCACCTCTTCGCGCAGTGGGTGGGTGTCGTAGACGATGTTCATGTCGCGGATGCGCGTGCTGCCCGCGTCGAACGTGAACACGTCCACGCAGGTGAAGGTCACCTCGCGGCCGTCGTTCAAGGTCCAGTCGTAGCGGAAGTAGGCCGCCACGCGCACCGATCCATCCCGGCTGGGCTGCGCGGAGGCAAACAGATCCAGCACCGTGATCACGCTGCCGCTGGAGGCCTGGGCGAGCTTTTGGAAGAAGTCGCTCGCACGCATGGTGCCCAGAAAGGGCGAATGCACCACGCCATCGTCTTCAAAGCAGGCGATCAGCCCCTCGGTATGGCTGGCGTGCAGGTGGGCGAGGTAGGTGCGGACGGTGTTGATGGGGGTAGGGCTCATATGCGGCGTTGCAAAGGTCGTGGAGTGGAGTGCGTAGCTTCGCCAAGTTCGCGCCGTGCGACAAGAGACAATGGCGGCTTATACATAAAAGGTGTTTATGTATCTGCGCTATCTGCAATACCTCCATGCGGTCGTCGAAAAAGGCTCGTTTGCCTTGGCGGCCAAGGCCTGCGGCGTGTCGCAGCCCGCGATCAGCCACGGCATGAAAGCACTGCAAGCCCACTTTGCGCAGCCCTTGCTGGTGCGTGAAGGGCGTCGCCATGTGCCCACCGATTTGGCCCGGGCCGTGGCCGCGCAGGCGCTGCCGCTGGCACAAGGGGTGGAGGCGCTGCCCCGCGCTTCGGTGGCTGCGCCAGAACGCCATCGGCTGCGGGTGGGGCTCACCTCTTCAGCGGCGCTGGTCTGTGGCCCGCTGCTGTATGCCTGCTGGTGCCTGCCCAACGCCCGGCGCTCGCTGGAGATGGCGACGGCCGATGAAGGCAGTCTGCTGGACGGCCTGCTGCAGCGGCGCTTTGATGCGGTCATCGCCCCCAAACCGCGCAAGTTTGCGCATCCTGATGTGACGGAGCGCCCCTTGTACGAGTTGCATCCCCAGGTCTATGCGCGCAAAGGCCACCCATGGGTCCGGGCCCAGTCGCTGGCGCAACTGCAGGGCGCTGCGTGGGCCTGTGTGGGGCCCAGTGTCAGCGGGCCGGTGGATGTGTTGACGGAAGCGCACCGTGTGCGCCGCATGCCCGCGCCCAAGATGTCCGTGCGCTGCCCCGACTTTGCCAGCCTGTTGCACCTGGTGGCGCAGTCCGACCTGCTGGCTGTTGTGCCGCACGCTGCGTTGCTGGGCGGTGCGTCCACGCTGGTGGCGCCCCTGCGGCTGGCGGAATCTCTGCCGCTGTATGGCATGTGGCTGTTCGAACCCCGGGGCTACAAGTCACGACTGGGCCCCGAGGTGTTTGCGCCTGCGGGCTGAGTCTGGCGCGCAGGCGCTGACCGAAACATTGCAAGGAGGATCAGTGTTTGAAATTGGTGTTGCAAGACTCCATAATCGCTTTCCTCATTCCTTCACCGAGCCTTTGCACCATGCACCATTCGCAGCGCCGCCCACACTCAGCCCCTTCGTTTATCCGCCCCCTGATGGCCTCGCTGGCGCTGGCGTTTGCCGCCACCCTGGCCCAAGCTGCACCTGTTGCTGAGGTCCATGCGCTGGCCCAGAAGGAGCAGCAGCCGCTGCTCGACACCCTGCGTGACCTGGTGCATATCGAGTCGGGCAGCAAGGACATCGAAGGCCTGAATCAGATCGCCGAGCGCATTGCCAGCCAGCTCAAGCAACTGGGCGGCACGGTGGACGTGCTGCAAACCAGCGACATCTACCGCCTCGACGATACCCCCGAGAAGGTGGGCCCTGCCGTGCAGGCCGTGTTCAAGGGCACGGGCAGCAAGAAGATCATGCTCATCGCGCACATGGACACGGTGTACCTGAAAGGCATGCTCAAAGGCCAGCCGTTCCGCATCGATGGCGACAAGGCCTATGGCCTGGGCATTTCGGACGACAAGCAGGGCATCGCGCTCATCATCCACACCGTGGCCTTGCTGCAAAAGCTCAACTTCAAGGACTACGGCACGCTCACCGTGCTGATCAACGGCGACGAGGAAATCAGCTCGCCCGGCTGGCGCAGCACCATCACTCGTGTGGCGTCCGAGCAGGACGTGGTGTTGTCGTTCGAAGGCGGCGGCACCGACGGCACGCTGCGCCTGGCCACCAGCGGCATTGGGGCGGCTTACCTTACGGTGCAGGGCAAGGCATCGCACGCCGGAGCCAAGCCCGAGGATGGCGTGAACGCGCTGTATGAGCTGTCGCACCAGCTGCTGCAAATGAAGGACTTGTCCAAGACCGAGGAGGGCCTCAAGCTGAACTGGACGGTGTCCAAGGCGGGCACCAACCGCAACGTGATTCCGGCCGAAGCCACGGCCCAGGCCGATGCGCGCGCGTTGCGTGTGGCCGATTTCGACGGGCTGGAGAAAGGCCTGCAAGAGAAGGTCAAGAGCAAGCTGCTGCCTGCCTCCAAGGTGGATGTGAAGTTTGAAGTGCGCCGCCCGCCGCTGGAGGCCAGCGACGCATCCCGCCGCGTGGCGGGTTACGGCAAGGTCATCTACCAGGAGCTGGGCATGTCGCTCAACGTGGTGGAAAAAGCCACCGGCGGCGGCACCGATGCAGCGTTTGCCGCGCTCAAGACCAAGGGCGCAGTGGTGGAAGGCATGGGCCTGTCGGGCTACGGCGCGCACTCCAACGATGCGGAGTACGTGCAGATCAACACCATCGTGCCGCGCCTGTACCTGGCCACGCGCATGATCATGGACATCTCACGCGACCGCGTGAAGTGACACGCTGAGCTGCCCCATGCCCTCCCTGTGAGGGCAGCGTTACGCAGGGCGCAGTGGTCGGCTCAGGCGCCCGGCGTGCCCGGCACCGGCGTCCGCACGGCGCCGGTTGCAAAGAAGGATTCCAGGTTTTCCAGCACCAGGTCGGCCATGGCGCGCCGGGTTTCATGCGTGGCGCTGGCGGTGTGCGGTGTCAGCACCACGTTGTCCAGCGCCATCAGCGCGGCGGGCACGGTGGGTTCGTTCTCAAACACGTCCAGGCCGGCACCAGCAATGCGGCGCTCGGTCAGCGCATCGATCAGTGCCGCCTCGTCCACCACAGTGCCACGCGCCACATTGATGAGAAATCCGTCGGGGCCCAAGGCCTCCAGCACCTTGCCGTTGACGAGGTGGCGCGTTGCAGCGCCGCCTGCCACGGTGAGCACGAGGTAGTCGGCCCACTGCGCCAGCGCGGTCACCGACTCGAAGTAGGGCAGTACGCATTCCTGTCCCGGGCGGCGGTTGTGGTACCCCACCTCCATGCGAAAGCCCGCCGCGCGCTCTGCCACGGCCTGGCCGATGCGGCCCATGCCCACAATGCCTAGGCGCTTGCCCGACACGCGGCTACCCAATGCATACCGGGCCTTCGGCCATTCACCACGGCGCACAAAACGGTCGCTGGCGACCACGTGGCGTGACACATCCAGCATCAGCGCAAACGCCATGTCGGCCACGCAGTCGTTGAGCACGCCGGGCGTGTAGCCCACCTGTACGCCACGTGCTTTGGCGGCGTCGATGTCCAGTGCGTCAAAGCCCACACCAAAGCTGCTGATGACCTGAAGGTTGGGCAGGGCCGCGATGACTTCGCCTTTGACGCCAATGGCCGCAGTGGTTACCACCCCGGTGAACTCCGCACCGCGCGCTGCCAGAAAGGCCGCTGGATCGGGCTGGTCTGCCAGGCAGGTGACGTCGTACCGGGCCGCCAGTTCGGCCTCCAGTGCGGGAAGGGGCAGGCTGCCGATTTGCAGGATGCGGTGGCGGGTGGCTGTGGTCATGGTTCCGGGGGGCAACAGTGCCAAAAATGCGAAGAGCGGCACACGGCCGCCCCAATGTGTTTACATCAAGCCGCGACGCGCACGGCCTGGCGGGCCAGCAGCTTCCACTGGCCACCTTGCTGTTGCCACACGCCCAGGATCTTGATCTGCACCTTGCCGGGCTTGCCCGAGTCGTTGGTGTCGGCCGTGAGGGTGTGGCGCACGATGGCGGTGTTGCCCACTACCCTGATGGTCTGGTCGGTGATGGCAATGGTCACAAAGTCGGACTTGCCGGCGATCAGGTCACCGATAAAGCTGTCCTTGGTGTCCACGCGGCCGCCGGAATGGCCGTAGCTCAGGTCGTCGGCAACGAGGGCCGTCAGCGCCGCAGGCGTGGGGTCGATCATGGCGACGCGCAGTTTTTCTGCGGCGGCTGCCACAGCTTGCTCGGCCGATGCCGAGGAGCCGGTGGCTGCCGCACCGGTGGCGCAACCTGAGAGTGCGGCAAGGGTGACGGCGGCGGCTGTGGCCAGAATGATTTTCTTGAACATCTTTTCTGTCTCCGTTGATGTGTTGATGGTTGTGGAATGGGCGTGCCAGGACTGCCCCCGGACCTGTGCACGGCCGGGCCCGGGGTGTTGGTTTTCACTGGGGAAAAAAACGAGGGCCTGGAGAACCAGGCCCTGAGCAGGCCTTGAACCCGCTGGTTCTTACTGCGGCCCCAACTTGTCAATCAGCCCCTTGAGCTCTTCCATCTCGCTGGGCTTGAGGTCCACCAGCGGCGCCCGCACCGGCCCACCGTCATGGCCCACGATGCGTGCCCCCGCCTTGATGATCGACACCCCATAGCCCTCCACCCGGTTGCGGATGGCCAGGTACGGCATGAAGAACGACTTGAGCAGCCGGTGCTGCGTGGCCGTGTCGTCCGTCGCCACCGCCTGGTAGAACTCCATCGCTGTCTTCGGAATGAAGTTGAACACTGCCGACGAATACACCGGCGTGCCCAGCGCCTTGTAGGCGGCTGCATACACCTCGGCCGTGGGCAGGCCGCCCAGGTACGAGAAGCGGTCCCCCAGCTTCATGTAGATGGACGACATGGTCTCGATGTTGCCCACACCATCCTTGAACCCCACCAGGTTCGGACAACGCTCGGCCAGGATGGCCAGGGACTCGGCCGTGAGCTTGGTGCGATCACGGTTGTAGACGATCACACCGAACTTCACGCTCTTGCAGACCTGCTCCACATGGGCGATCAGGCCTTCCTGACCCGCCTCGGTCAGGTAATGCGGCAGCAGCAGGATGCCGTGGGCGCCCAGGCGCTCGGCCTCCTGCGCGTGGGCAATGGCCGTGCGGGTGGGGCCACCGGCGCCGGCAATGATGGGCACCTTGCCCCGGCAGGTCTCCACGGCGGTCTTGATGACCTCGCTGTACTCCGGGCCCGAGAGCGAGAAGTACTCCCCCGTGCCGCCAGCGGCAAACAGGGCACTGGCGCCATAGGGGGCGAGCCACTCCAGGCGCTCGATGTAGGTCTTGGGGCGGAAGTTGCCTTGCTCGTCGAAGTCGGTGATGGGGAACGAGAGCAGGCCGGAGCCCATGATGGATTTGAGTTCTTGAGGGGTCATGATCAGTGCAGCGAGAGAGGAATGTGAATGAAACGCGTGTCCGTGGCGCTCAGTCGAGCTTGATGTTGGCGGCCTTCACCACGCTGGCCCAGCGCGCGCGTTCCTTGGCAAAGAACTGGTCTTGTTCGGTGGAGGTCATGGTCACCACTTCGGCGCCCTGGCCGGCCAGTCGCGAGCGGATCTCGGGCGCGCGGATGGCGGTGATGAGTGCCTTGTTGAGCTTTTGCACGACGGCATCGGGCGTGCCGCGTGGCAGCAGCACACCTTGCCAGGTGCCGGATTCGTAGCCGGCCACGCCTTGCTCGGCAATGGTGGGCACGTCTCCGATCAGCGGCATGCGGGTGGACTTGGAAACGCCCAGCACCTTCAGCTTGCCGTTCTGCACCTGGGGCAGGGTGGCCAGCATGCCGTTCATCAGCACCTGGGTCTGGCCTGCCACGGTGTCCTGGATGGCGGTGACCCCGCCCTTGTAGGGGATGTACTGCCAGCGTGCGCCGCTGGCGCGCTCCAGCGCAACGCCCGCCAAATGCGGCGCGCTGCCGGTGGCCGTCACGGCAAAGTTCAGCTCGTTCTTCTTGGAGTAGGCGATCAGCTCCTTGAGGTTGTTCACCGGCACCGAGGGGTGCACCACCAGCAGGTGGGGCGAGTAGGCCAGCATGGTCACACCGCGCAGGTCTTTGGACGGGTCGAACGACAGCTTGGTGTAGACCGAGGGGCTGATGGCCAGTGCACCCACATCGCACAGCAGCATGGTGTAGCCATCGGGCTCGGCCTTGGCCACAAAGTCAGCGCCCAGGTTGCCGTTGGCGCCGGGCTTGTTTTCGACGATCACGCTTTGCTTGAGCGACTCGGACAGCGCCTGGCTGATGGAGCGCGCAATGATGTCCGAGCTGCCGCCGGGCGGGTAGGGCACCACGATGCGCAAGGTCTTGGTGGGCCAGTCGGCGGTTTGGGCCGTGGCGGATGCCGCAGCCAGAGCGGCGGTGCAGGCCAGAAGAATTGCGCGACGTTGCAGGCTCATGGAAGGTCTCCGTGTGTTTGTGTTGTTAGTCATCGTACAACTAGGTTCAAAGAAACACAATCCCTTGCTCGTGGGTTGTGGGCATATTCAACGGAATTTCAGGGTTTGTACTGAGATTTTTGAGTTGTAGATAGCTGGGAAAGGCCAATGAACGGGCGCTTTGATCCATGCGCCACTTCGGGTAATCCCTTTCTTCATCCCTGTCTTTCCTGGGTCAGAATGCCAACCTTGTTGTATGACGACATATCACAATGAGCGACCCCCAGCAGTTGCGCCACGCTCCAAGTGGCCTCCAGCAAGGCAGCGAAACCCCAGCAACCACGGCGGCCAGCGCGCTTCGCAGCCACCGTGCGGCCATTCTCAAAGGACATTGCATGACCCTCCCATTCCGCATCCATCGCCGGGCCGCGCCCGTGGCGCTGGCCGTCGCTGCCGTGTTGGGCGCCCAGGCGGCGCAAGCGGCCACGTGGGTGTACGTGGCCAACGCAGACAGCCAGGATGTCTCGGTGCTGGAGCTGGACCGCGCCGCCGGAACGCTCAAGCCCGTAGACACCACGGCAGTGGGGGGCACCGCCATGCCCATGGCTGTCAGCCCGGACAAGCGCGTGCTCTATGTGGCGCTGCGCTCGCAGCCGTTTCGGGTGGTCAGCCTGGCCATTGACCCGGCGAGTGGCAAGCTGCGCAAGCTGGGCGAAGCGCCGCTGGCCGACAGCATGGCCAACATCGACACCGACGCCACCGGGCGCTGGCTGTTTGCGGCCTCCTACCCCGGCCACAAGATCACGGTCAACAGCATTGGCAAGGATGGCGTGGTGGGAGCGGTGCAGCAACTCATCACCACCGCGCCCAACGCGCATGCCATCCATGCGGATGCCGCCAACCGCTATGTCTTGGCGACCAGCCTGGGTGGCGACCACCTGTCGGCCTGGAAGTTCGATGCCGAGACAGGCAAGATCATTGCCCACGAGCCCGCGTTGACGCCGGTCGCGCCCGAAAAATCCGGCCCCCGCCATTTTGTCTGGAGCCGCGACCAGCGCCACCTGTACCTGCTGGACGAGCTGGATGCTGCCCTGCATGTAATGGCCTACGACAAGGAACGCGGCACCCTGCGCCAGCTGCAGCGCACCACCACATTACCAGCAGGTTTTACCGGCAAGCCTTGGGCCGCCGACATTCACCTGTCGCCCGACGGCCGCACGCTGTATGCGTCGGAGCGCACCTCCAGCACGCTGAGCACGTTTCGCGTCGATGCCGCCACGGGGCAGCTGCAACCGCTGGGGCAGGTGCCCACCGAAAAGACGCCGCGCGGTTTTGCGGTGGACGCATCGGGTCGCTTCCTGATCGCGGCGGGGCAGGATTCACACCACGTCGCCCTGCACCCCGTCGACGCAGCCACGGGCCTGCCCGGCGCACCCACCCGCGTTCCAGTGGGCAAGAACCCCAACTGGATCGAGATCGTCGACATGCCCTGAGATCGCCCTTTTTTTTCATTACCCCAAGGAGACAAACACATGCAACGCAGAACCCTGGTCCAATCCGTCGCCCTGGCAGCCGCAGGCGCGCTGATGGCGCTGCCCGCCATGGCCCAGACCACCTGGCCCACCGGCAAACCCATCAGCTACGTGGTGCCCTTTGCCGCCGGTGGCACCACCGACACACTGGCTCGCCTGATCGGCCAGCAACTGGGCACAGCCCTGGGCACCACGGTGGTGGTGGAGAACAAGGGCGGCGCCGCAGGCAGCATTGGTTCGGAGGCGGCCGCGCGCTCGGCCCCGGACGGCTACACGCTGCTGGGCGGCACCGTCAGCTCGCATGCCATCAACATCAGCCTGTACCCCAAGCTGGGCTACGACCCCATCAAGTCGTTCAGCCCCGTCACGCTGATCGGCACCAACCCGGTGGTGCTGGTGGTGTCCGCCGCCAGTCCCTACAAAACCCTGAAGGACGTGCTGACGGCCGCCAAGGGCAAGCAGGGCGGCCTGTCGTCCGCGTCGGCCGGCACGGGCAGCTCACAGCATCTGGCGGTGGAACTGCTGGCCTACAAGTCGGGCGTGAAGTTCACGCACATTCCCTACAAGGGCAGCGGCCCCGCCATCCAGGACGTGATCAGCGGCCAGGTGGACATGATGTTTGACACCACGGTGGTGGCTGCACCGCACATTCAAAGCGGCAAGCTGCGCGCCATCGCCGTCACGTCGCCCAAGCGCCTGGCCTCCATGCCCGACGTGCCCACGGTGGCGGAGTCGGGAGTGGCCGAGCTCAAGGACTTCGAGGTGCAGTCCTGGCAGGCGATTTTTGTGCCGGCGGGTACGCCCACCCCGGTGGTGAGCCGCCTGCACGACGAGATCCGCAAGATCCTCGCCCAGCCCGACATGCAGACCCGCCTCAAGGGGTTTGGCATGGAGCCTGCCGACATGAGCGTGGCCCAGATCGCCACGTTCCAGAAAGCCGAAGTGGACAAGTGGGCCCAGGTCATCAAGGCGGCCAACATCAAGGTGGACTGATCGCCCGCTGACCCCTTTTGCTCCCTGTAAAGACTTAGCGGAACAGCCTTCGGGCCGTTCCGCCTTTTTTATTGCGGGTTGGGCGCTTGCGCGTTTGCGGGGGCGTCCGCCGATGGGTAGCGTGGTGCGAGCACGAGATCGGGATGCTGCCCGGTGAGCAACAGAAACATCGCAAACACCGGCCCCTGCATGTTGCGCTCGTCGGTCATGCTCTCCAGCGCCTGCCAGGTGCGCGACTGCACGCCGCCCCGGCTGCCGGTCTGCAGCGGGTAGCCCATGAGTTCGGCGGCCTGCGCCTGGCTGAGCCCGGCCGCAACGCGCGCGGCCTTGAGCTGCTCGCCGGTGGGCACAGGCATGGCAAGGGCCATGGCGGAAAGGGGTGGTGTGGACATGGGTTGCTATAAAAAAATGAGCTTTTAGCGCATGAAATACCAGCGCTACAGCCCATTTTTACCCAAAAAGCGGGAGCGTTATCCGGGTGTGGTGCTGGCACATCACTGGACAAAACAGAGAAGTGCCAGCGATGCAGGCGAGCGGGGTGCGCTTCTAGAATCCGCTCGCAATTGACGAGCGTCAACACCCACAACAAGCCGCATCCGAGCGGCATCCGAGGAGGGATTTGTGAGCTACACCATCCAGATCTGGGAAAAGCCCGCCGATTGGCCGTGGCCCACGACCAAGGCCGAGGCGGACGCGCAGTACGAGCGCGTGGAGGCAGGCCGCCAGGTGCCGATGAACCCCAAGTACGCAGCGTGGGCCCAGGCCGTCGAGCCGCGCTTTCCAGGGTTCTGGGACATCTACTTGGGCGGCCCTGACATCACCGATCCGACCTTTGGCGTGGGCATCAACACCCGCTTTCCTGACTGGGGCCCACCGTTTGACGATGGCTGGGAGCAAGCGGCCCGCCTGGGCCTGAACCTCTATGACCCGCAAAGTGGCGTGCACTACCTGGCCAACGGCGATGCCCCGGAAGAGCCCGATCTGCAGGTGCGCCACGCGGCACGGGCGCGGCAGGCGGGCGATGACGCCAGGGCCTGGGCCGAGTACCGGCGCTGGGCCGCGCGGGGCAACCCGCAAGCGCTGTATGCGCTGGGCCGGGCCTTGCGATTTGGCACCATGGGCCAGCGCAGGCATTTCGATCTGGCGGCTGCGCTACAGCTCATGGGCGCGCATGATGCGGAGAACCGCAAGGACGCCCTAGCCTTCTACGAGCGCTTTCCGGACAAGGCCAAGGCCCGCATCCAGGCCCTGATGGCGCGGCTGAAGGCCGCGCCGGGCGAGCCACTGCTGCAGATCGTGGACGAAGAGCGCAAGGCGGTGGATGACGCCGTGGCCCGCAGCGAGCAACTGGCCTTGTACTCGCGCAAGCGCATCGAAGCGGCAGACGCACTCGAGCCCGCAGCGGCCCAGGGCCACGAGGTGGCCGCGTTTCTGCAGGCGCTGGAGACCGTGATCGGCTGGGAGCAGCCCAACTACGAGAACGCACGCTCCTGGTGCCAGCGCGCGGCGGACTGGGACCATGAACCTGCCAAACGCCTTTTGGCCGTGATGTTTGAGCGCGGCTGGGGTGGACCGGCGGATGCGCAGCAAGCCGCCAAGTGGAACGCCGCTGCGCAAGAGCAGCGGCAGCGGGTGCAGCAAAAGAAACAGGCCCAGGAGGCCTCTGAATCGCCCGGCGGCCTCAGCCTGGCGCCCATGGCTGCGGCTTCTGCGGCTGCGTCCACGTCAGGTGCCGCAGCACCCCTGGTGTGGACTGGCAACCCCCTGCGCGACCTGCCTGCTTGGTACGCCCGCGAAGGGGACCCGCACGCGGCTTTTCACCTGGGCACCAGCGACGAGCACGGCCGCTATGGCAGCCCCGTGAATCTGGCCCAGGCCCGCGCCTGGTATGCCCAGGCGGCCGAGGCGGGCCACGCCGACGCCACCTACAACCTGGGAACCTTTATCGAAAGCGGCAAGGGCGGCCCCAAGGACGCGCTGGTGGCCAAGGCGCTGTTCATGCTGGCCAACACACGGGGCACCACCATGCAGGTGGCCGACCTGCGCATCAAACCCCAGGAGCAAGGGCCCGTGCGGGCGCTGGTGATGGCGCTGCGCGAGCCCGGGCGGCTGCGCGGCGTGCTGCAAGAGCGTGGACTCGCCCCGAGTCTTCAGGCTCCGGGTGGGGCCGCCGCGCGGGTGGTGGGTGCAGCGGCAGCGGCGGGTCTGTCCGCAGGCGAGTGGGGGCGGGGCGATGGCGCCCCGCCGTCGCCAGCTACAGCCAGACCGCCAGAGCCACAGACTCCGCGTTCGCAGGCGCCCAGCCCATCGCGCAGCCGCACAGGCCCGACGCATCGCGGCGAAGAGGACGACGATGGCGACGAGGGCGATGCCCATGACGATGCCCGCTATGGGCGCTCCACCTCCACGTTTGCATGGCACCTGGGCCATGCGGCGCTGGGCATTGGTGTGGCCAATGGGGCATTGCTGATGGCTTTCTTCAAACCCGGAGCCAGCTTCCGCATGGGCATGCTGGTGCTGGGCCTGATCGCCGCGCTGGGCGCGTGGCGTACGGCGCGCGACTTTGACTGGTCGCCCCTGGCGCGTGCCGTGGTGGCGGTGCTGGCGGCCATCCCCTTGCTGGGCATGGGCGTGTGCCTGGGCCTGCTGTTCAAGGCCTTGCGTGAACGTGGGTAGGGGTGGGTCGCCCACCGCAAACCCACGAGGCCGTCAGGCGGTGACAGGGTGCTCCAGCACCTGCGCAAAGTACGAATCGGGCTGGATGTTGGTGTAGTTGGGGATGTCTGCCGACAGCTCAGCCATCGTCGCCTTGGCGGCCGTCTGGGCCTGCTTCAGGTCGCTGAAGAACGCGTTGGTCAGCGCCACAATCTGCCCCGGGCGCGGCTCGCCAGGGTAGAGAACACGGTCGCTCTCCAGCCGCACCAGGCCCAGCGGCTGCAATGCTGCGCGGGCGATGCGCATGTGCTCGGAGTGGTAGTAGTCGTGGTTGAAGATGGCGCCTTCACGCCAGCGGTAGACGGCGGTGACTTTGATCATCGGTGCGATTCCATCCGGTGGTTGAAACCCGCCACCGTAGGGACAACACACCCGGGGCACAGCCGCGTGCGCGACAGCGTGTCGCCCATGTGGCTGGTGGCCTGTCTGCCTTTGCGGGCTCAGTCCTCTTCAGATTCGCCCAGGAACCCGCCGCTCTGGTGCCCCCACAGGCGGGCATACACGCCGCCCTGGCCCAGCAGCTGGGCGTGCGTGCCTTCTTCCACAATGCGGCCCCCGTCCATCACGATGAGGCGGTCCATGGCGGCGATGGTAGACAGGCGGTGGGCGATGGCAATCACGGTCTTGCCTTTCATCAGGCCGTCCAGGCTTTGCTGGATCGCGGCTTCCACCTCGGAGTCGAGCGCGCTGGTGGCTTCGTCCAGCAGCAGGATGGGCGCGTCTTTCAGCATCACGCGTGCAATGGCCACACGCTGGCGCTGACCGCCTGAGAGCTTCACACCGCGCTCGCCCACATGGGCGTCATAGCCGGTACGGCCCTGCAAGTCGGTGAGGGTGGCGATGAAGTCGGCGGCTTCGGCACGGGCGGCCGCCTGGTGCAGGTCGGCCTCGCTGGCATCGGGGCGGCCGTACAGAATGTTGTCGCGCATGGACCGGTGCAGCAGCGAGGTGTCTTGCGTGACCATGCCGATGTGGCGGCGCAGGCTGTCCTGGGTGACCTGCGCAATGTCCTGTCCGTCAATGAGGATGCGGCCGGACTGCACATCATGAAACCGCAGCAGCAGGTTGACCAGCGTGGACTTGCCCGCGCCCGACCGGCCAATCAGGCCGATCTTTTCGCCGGGGCGGATGGTGAGGTTGAGGCGGTCGATGACCGGGCGCGCATCGGGGCCGCTGCCGTAGGCAAAGCTCATGTCCTCAAAGCGCACCTCGCCCTGGGTCACGACCAGGGGTTTGGCATCGGGGGCATCCACCACGGTGCGTGGTCGGGTCAGTGTGTTGATGCCGTCCTGGATGGTGCCCACGCTCTCAAACAGGGTGGTCATCTCCCACATCACCCAGTGGGCGTGGCCCGACACGCGCAGTGTCATGGCCGTGACGGCGGCCACGGCGCCCGCACCCACCTCGCCCGCAGACCACAGCCACAGGGCTGTGCCGCAGGCACCCAGAATCATGGCCACCACCAGCAGCTGGTTGACGATCTCGAACAGGCTCACCAGCCGCATTTGCGCGTAGCCGGTGAGCTTGAAGGCATCCATCGCCGCGCGCGCAAATTCGGATTCGCGCCGCGTGTGAGAGAAGAGCTTGACGGTGGCGATGTTGGTGTACGCGTCGGTGATCCGCCCGGTCATCACCGAGCGCGCATCGGCCTGCTGCTTGCCCACCTGGCCCAGGCGCGGCACAAAGTACCAGCAGGCCAGGCCATAGGCCACCATCCACGCGGCAAACGGCAGCAGCAGCCGCGCGTCAAAACCGGCCAGCAGCACGAGGATGGTGACCAGGTAGATGCCCATGCCGATCACCACGTCGGTGGTCGTAAAGATCATGTCGCGCACGGCCAGCGCGGTCTGCATGATCTTGGTGGTGATGCGGCCCGCAAACTCGTCGGCATAGAACGCCATGCTCTGGCCCAGCATCAGGCGGTGAAAGTTCCAGCGCAGGCGCAGCGGAAAGTTGATGGCCAGCACCTGGTGCTTGATGCTGGTCTGCCAGGCGACCAGCACCACCGACGCCAGCAGCAGCACGGTGATGCCGATCAGCGCCGCTTTGCGTTCGGCCCACAGCGTGCTCGGAGACGCGGAGGTGGAGATCCAGTCCACCACCACGCCCAGCACCGCAAACAACAAGGCTTCGTATATGGCAATGGCTGCAGACAGGCCTGCCATGGCGGCCACGTAGCCCCGCAGGCCCCGGGTGCAGTCCCACACAAAGGCCAAGAAGGCCTTGGGCGGCAAGTGCGGCTCGGCAGCGGGGTAGGGGGGAAGGCGGCTTTCGAAAAAACGGAACAACGTCAAAACTCCTGGGGCCACGCGGTATGCACTGCCGCGCGGGGCGGCAGCCTGCGTGCCCATCCAATCAATACGAAATGCGAGCGAGGGCCAGGTGGGGCTAGACCAGCAGGGTGACCACAACGATCACCACACCGAGCGCCAGGTTCACGCCCACCCAACTGCGGATGCTGCCCAGGGCCTTGGCGCCGCTGGGCCAGTCTGAGGCCGCTACGGCACGCTGCAGGCGCCGGAACAGTGCAAAGCGGATATGGCCAAAGATGGCGATCATCACCAGGCCCAGCGTGGCCATGATGGTCCAGTCCAGCGGCATGGAGAACACGCCGCCCGTCTGTACGGCCTGCTTGGCCGCGCGGCCGATCATCCACAGGCCGCTACCCAGCACCAGCACCACAGCGGCAGTGACGGCCGTAAAAAAGCGCTGCAGCACGTCATGCATCAGCCGCACGCGCTGCGGCGGCTCCAGCGACTGCGCGGCGGGGCGCAAAAAGAAATGGGCGAACACCATGCCCCCCACCCACACGATGATGGACAAGACATGGACAAGCTTCAGGGCGTTGTAGAGCATGGGTGTGCGGCGCTGCGCGCCGGGTGGGATGAAGGGGCCGGGAGAGGGGCCGGAGCATCCGGCCGAGGGGCTGCGGGTGCAAGGCCGCATTGTGCGACGATCCGCTGGGGGCGACCGGCCGGCGCCCAAGAATCCCTAAGGCGCTGGTGATTAAGTCTCTGCGTTCCAGGGATGCACAGAGACAGGGGCTGGTTGGGTGTGGCCCTCAGCGCCTGCACATGGCGCTCAGTGCGGGGTGTTCGCGGGGCCTTCAACTCCACGCCAAAGTGCCAGCACCAGCCTCCACAGCGGAGGCAGAAGCAGGGCTGCAGCCATCGGCGCCCAAACTGCCAGGTAGCACCAGCCGGCGGGCCCGCTGTGGCCCACGCTTTCGATGCCCGTGGTGCGCTCCAGCCATGACCACACCGGATAGAGCAGCAGCGTCACCGCGAGCGCCACTGGCACGGCCACGGCAGTCAGGCCCGAGCGCACGGCCAACTGCAGCATGACGGCTTTGACACCTTGGGGCTGCCCGTTGAAAGAGGCGCTGCTCGCGGGCGTGGACGGCGGCTGCACGGTTCGGTCCCTGTGCGTCGGGGGCTTCAGGCGTATCAGGAGTACAGTGGCGCCAGCGCCACCCGCACCTGATTCCCTCCGTTGCGCTTGGACAGGTACATGGCCTCGTCGGCGTGGCCCAGCAGGCGGTGTTCTTCGCCGCCATGCTCGGGGTAGATGGCCACCCCGATGCTGGGCTGGATGTACAGGCGCTGGCCTTCCAGGTCAAAGTCCTGGCCAAACGCGGCCAGGATCTTGTGGGCCGCTGCACTCGCATGCTCGCGGGCCTGGCCGCCTTCGAGCAGCACCACAAATTCGTCGCCCCCCAGCCGCGCCACGGTGTCGGATGCACGCACGAATTCGAGCAGCCGCTGTGCCACCCGCTGCAGAAGCAGGTCGCCCATGGCGTGGCCCAGGGTGTCGTTCACTTCCTTGAAGCGGTCCAGGTCAATGAAAAGCAGCGACAGCAGCGTCTGCTCGCGCCGCGCGCGCGCCAGGGCTGTCTTGAGCCGGTCCAGAAACAGCTGGCGGTTGGGCAGGTGCGTGAGCTGGTCGTACTGCGCCATGTGCTCCAGGCGCTCATACATCTGTTTGCGTTCAATGGCGGCCGCGACCTGGGTGGAGACGAACTGCAGTAGCTCCTTGTCCTTGTCGGTGTAGCGGCCTTGCTCGGTATAGCTTTGCAGTACCAGCGCGCCCAGCGGCCCGCGCTGCGTCTGCAGGGGTACGCCCAGCCAGTACAAGGGCTGGTGCTCGCCACCAAGGGCGTGTGCCATGGGCGCATCCGGCGTCAGCAGCAGGGTGGCACCGCCGCGGATCACCTCGGCATAGCGGGCGTCGTCGGCCAGGGCCATCGTCGCAGGTGCTGGCAGGTACTCGTTGACGTGGTACGGAAAGCTGAGCCGGTCGCTCAGCGCGTCATACAGAGCCACCGCAAAATTGGTGGCTGGCAACAGCCCGCCCACGATCTGGTGGATGTGCTGGAACAGCGCCTGCAGGTTGTGCGTGGTGTGCGCGGCTTCGGAGATGGCGTAGATCACCGCCTGCATCGACTCGGCGGCCTTGCGCTCCGTGATGTCATGGGCCACGGCCAGCCGGACTTGCCTGTCGGGCAACCAGCGTGCCGTCCAGCGAATGTGGGCGATGGAGCCGTCCTTGCGCACATAGCGGTTTTCAAACTGCAGCTGCAGCTCCCCCTGGGTCACGCTCTGGGCCTGGCGTTGCGTGGCGGGCAGGTCGTCGGGGTGCACCATGTCCAGCATGCGCTTGCCAATGACTTCCTCGGGCTTGTATCCAAAGATGCGTTCGAATGCGGCACTGACAAACACGATCGTGCTGTCTGTTTGAACGACGCAGACGGCGTCCAGCAACAAGTTCGCCAGGTTCAGTGAAGAAATGCTTTGCATCAGGCGGCGTGCACGGTGTGGCGGATTCACCCATTGTGCTCCGCGCCAACCGCTTGTGCTGTCTCGAATGCAAAAACGAGACAGGTGTTTGCTTGGTTCAATCCATCTGCACCATTCGCACCGTTTGCGGTGCTATGGCCTGCCGCTGGCGTACTTGGCCTCCAGCGCATCCCAGGCCATTTTTTGCACCAGCCGCTGGCGCTCGGCAAACGGCGCCACCAGAGCGGGGTCTTCATCAATGCGCTGGGTGTCGCGCAGCACGGTCAGCGCCTTCTGCATGCCCGCCACCGCGCCCTGCAGCGCGGCGTTGGCGTACAGCACCAGGCCGTAGCCCAGGGTGGCCAGTTCTTCAGCGCTGGTGATGGGCGTCTTGCCGCCGATCACCATGTTCATCAGTTGGGGCGCGGCCAGCCGCTGGGGCAGGGCGCGGATCTCGTCCAGCGTGGTGACGGCCTCCACAAACAGGATGTCGGCACCCGCCTCCTGAAAACGCTGGGCGCGCTCCACTGCCGCTTCAAAGCCCTGGGTGGCGCAGGCATCCGTGCGTGCCAGGATGAGGGTGTTGGGGTCGCGGCGCGCGTCCACGGCGGCCTTGATCTTGCCCAGCATCTCGTCGGTGCTGATCACCTCCTTGCCGTTGAAATGCCCGCAGCGCTTGGGGCTGACCTGGTCTTCGAGCTGGATGCAGTCCGCACCTGCGCGCTCCAGCGTTCGCACCGCGTGGTAGGTGTTGAGTGCGTTGCCAAAGCCCGTGTCGGCATCCACGATGAGCGGCAGCTCCACCGCATCGCGGATGCGGGCCGTGTGGTCTGCAATGTCGGTGAGGCCCATGAAGGCCTGGTCTGGCAGGCCGAACCACATGTTGGTGACACCTGCGCCGGTCACGTAAATGGCTTCAAAGCCCAGGTCGGCCACGACACGGGCGGAAAGCGCGTTGAACGCGCCGGGCACGATGACACCCCGGCGGGCGTGGGCCAGGGCCTTGAGTTGTTGTTTGGTGTTCATGAATTGCAAGGGACTTGATTTGCTATTGTTCTTGTAGCTATTAAGGATTGATGGACAGGCGGAAGGGGCCAAAAAACTCAAAAAATACCGCCAGGCACACGCACCCAGCCTTCCATCAGGATGCGGGCGCTGCGGCTCATCAGGGCCTTGGTCACCTTCCACTGGCCGTTGACCTGCGCTGCATCGGCCCCCACACGCAAGGTGCCTGAGGGGTGGCCAAACCGCACGCTGCTGCGCACGCCCCCGCCCGCTGCCAGGTTGACCAGCGTGCTTGGTATGGCAGCCGCAGTGCCGATGGCCACCGCCGCTGTGCCCATCATGGCGTGGTGCAGCTGGCCCATGGAGAGGGCGCGCACCAGCAGGTCGATGTCTTTGGCGTCAATGGCTTTGCCGCTGGATGCCGTGTAGCTGGCGGGTGGTGCGACGAAGGCGATCTTGGGCGTGTGCTGGCGTGTGGCGGCCTCGCTCACGTCCTGGATGAGGCCCATGCGAACGGCGCCGTGTGCGCGGATGGTTTCAAAGCGTGCCAGCGCCTCTGCGTCGCTGTTGATGGCCCGCTGCAACTCTGTGCCGGTGTAGCCCAGTTCCTGTGCGCTGAGAAAAATGGTGGGGATGCCCGCGTTGATCAGCGTGGCGGCGAAGGTGCCGACACCCGGGACCTCCAATGTGTCCACGACATTGCCGGTGGGGAACATTGCGCCACCTTCTTGCCCGTCGTCGTCGGCAGGGTCCAGAAACTCCAGCGCCACCTCGGCCGCTGCAAAGGTCACGCCATCCAGCTCAAAGTCGCCCGTCTCCTGCACCTGCCCGTGGGTGATCGGCACGTGCGCCATGATGGTCTTGCCAATGTTGGCTTGCCAGATGCGGACGGTGAGGCTGCCGTCCAGTGGAATGCTTGCAGCGTCGATCAGCCCCATGTGGATGGCGCACGGCCCCACGGCGGCCGAGAGGTTGCCGCAGTTGCCGCTCCAGTCCACCAAAGGCTGGTCGATGGACACCTGGCCAAACAGGTAGTCCACATCGTGCCCTGGCCGCGTACTGCGGCTCAGGATCACGGCCTTGCTGGTGCTGGACGAGGCATTGCCCATGCCGTCGATCTGCTTGCCATACGGGTCGGGGCTGCCGAGCACACGCAGCAGCATGGCGTCGCGGGCGGGGCCGGGTTGCTGGGCGGGTTTGGGCAAATCCGCTAAGTTGAAGAACACACCCTTGCTGGTACCGCCACGCATGTAGGTAGCGGGGATCTTGATTTGTGGTCGGTGGCGCGTCATTGCACGGTGTCCCTCTCCGGTGGCGCGACAGGGATGATGGGCTTGTTGAACGGGTGGTGATCGTGGTGAGACCTCCTCTCCCCCAGCCCCTCTCCCGCGGGGGGAGAGGGGGGGAGAGACACGGCGGCTTCGCGTATGGCTGTGTAGATGGATTCGAGCACTGCGTCGGTGTTTTGCAAGATGTCGTTGTTCCAAAAGCGCAGCAGGGCAAAGCCCTGGCTGCGCAGCCACGCATCGCGGATCGCGTCGTGCTCCGAATCCACGTGTTGCCCGCCATCCGCTTCCACGATGAGCCGCAGGCCGAAGTGCACAAAATCCACGATGTAGGGGCCGATGGGTTGCTGGCGGCGAAACTTCTGGCCGTCCATGCGGTGAGCGCGCAGGTGCTTCCACAGCAGCTGTCCGGCGTCGGTCATGTTCTGGCGCAGGGTTTTGGTGAACTGGCGTTGGTCCATGGGTGGGGCCCCCTCTCCCCCGGCCCCTCTCCCACAAGGGGCGAGGGGAGCAAGACAAATAGCAGCGATTGTCATCGTGCGCGAGCCCCTCTCCCCTCGCGGGAGAGGGGTTGGGGAGAGGGGGCGACCGCAGCCCGCGCTGCCAAAAAATCCTGCGCAAAACGCTGCAGCACACCACCCGCCGCGTACACCGACACCTCCTCTGCAGTGTCCAGCCGACAGCGCATGGGGACCCTCACCGCCTCACCCAACTTGCGTTGAACAACAAGCGTCACCACCGCCCCGGGCTTCAGATCACCTTCCACTTCATAAACCTCCGTCCCATCCAGCCCCAGCGTGGTGCGGTTGACTCCCACCTCAAACTCCAGCGGCAGCACCCCCATCCCAATCAAATTGGTGCGGTGAATGCGCTCAAAGCCCTCCGCCACCACCACCTCCACACCCGCCAGCCGCACCCCCTTGGCGGCCCAGTCGCGGCTCGACCCCTGGCCGTAGTCGGCACCGGCAATGATGATGAGCGGCTGGCGGCGGTTCAGATACGTTTCCATCGCCTCCCACATGCGCATCACCTGGCCCTCGGGCTCCACGCGGGCCAGCGATCCTTTTTTCACCTGGCCATCCACCACCGCCATTTCGTTGACCAGTTGCGGGTTGGCAAACGTGGCCCGCATGGCGGTGAGGTGGTCACCCCGGTGCGTAGCGTAGGAGTTGAAGTCCTCCTCGGGCACGCCCATCCGGGCCAGGTACTCGCCTGCTGCGCTGTCCCGCAGGATGGCGTTCGAGGGTGACAGGTGGTCGGTCGTGATGTTGTCGGGCAGGATGGCCAGGGGGCGCATGCCTTTCAACGTGCGTGGGTGGGCGGCCAGCGCGCCGATGCCTTCGGTGTCCCAGTAGGGCGGGCGGCGGATGTAGGTGGATCGTGGGCGCCAGTCGTACTGCGACGACACGCGCTGGCCATCGCCCGGCCGGATGGCGAACATGGGTTCGTACACGGCGCGGTATTGCGCGGGCTTCACGGCGGTCTTCACCACCGCGTCGATTTCTTCATCGCTGGGCCACAGGTCTTTGAGGCGAATTTCCCTTCCGTTCACCACTGTCAGCACGTCTTTTTCAATGTCAAAACGCACCGTGCCCGCCATCGCATAGGCCACCACGAGCGGGGGCGAGGCCAGGAACGCCTGCTTGGCGTAGGGGTGAATGCGCCCGTCGAAATTGCGGTTGCCCGAGAGCACGGCGGTGGCGTACAGGTCGCGGTTGATGATCTCCTGCTGGATCGCAGGGTCCAGCGCGCCACTCATCCCGTTGCAGGTGGTGCAGGCAAAGCCGACGATCCCAAAGCCGAGCTTTTCCAGGTCGGCCAGCAAGCCCGCTTCCTTCAGATACAGCTCCACCGCCTTGGAGCCGGGCGCCAGCGAGGTCTTGACCCAGGGCTTGCGCGTGAGGCCCAGCCGGTTGGCGTTGCGCGCCAGCAGCGCTGCGGCGATCACGTTGCGCGGGTTGCTGGTGTTGGTGCAGCTGGTGATGGCGGCGATGACCACGGCGCCATCGGGCATCGTGCCGTCCTGTGGTGCGGGCATGGCCCAGGGGCCCGCGATGCCTTGGGCGGCCAGGTCGGACGTGGCCACGCGCGCATGCGGGTTGGAGGGGCCGGCCAGGTTGCGCACCACGCTCGACAGGTCGAACACCAGGTTGCGTGCGTAGACAGCGTCTTTGAGGGTGTCGGACCACAATCCCGCTGCCTTGGCATAGGTCGCGACCAGCTTCACTTGGTTGGCCTCGCGGCCCGTCAGCGTCAGATACTCCAGCGTCTGTTCGTCGATGCTGAACAGGGCCGCCGTAGCGCCGTATTCAGGCGCCATGTTGGAGATGGTGGCGCGGTCGCCAATCGTGAGCTTGGCTGCGCCGGTGCCAAAGAACTCCAGGTAGGCGCCCACCACCTTGGCTTTGCGCAAAAACTCGGTGAGCGCCAGCACCACATCGGTGGCGGTGATGCCGTCCTGGCGCTGGCCGGTCAGCTGCACGCCCACGATTTCGGGCAGCCGCATCATCGATGCGCGGCCCAGCATGACGTTCTCGGCCTCCAGGCCGCCCACGCCGATGGCGATCACGCCCAGCGCATCGACGTGCGGGGTGTGGCTGTCGGTGCCCACGCAGGTGTCGGGGTAGGCCACGCCGCTTTGTACCTGCACGACCGGCGACATCTTTTCCAGATTGATCTGGTGCATGATCCCGTTCCCCGCCGGGATGACATCTACGTTGGCAAAGGCTTTCTTCGTCCACTCGATGAAGTGGAAGCGGTCTTCGTTGCGGCGGTCTTCGATGGCGCGGTTCTTGGCAAACGCATCGGGGTCGAACCCGCCACATTCAACGGCCAGCGAATGGTCCACGATGAGCTGCACTGGCACCACGGGGTTCACTTGGGCCGGGTCGCCACCCTCCTTGGCAATCGCATCGCGCAAGCCCGCCAGATCCACCAGCGCCGTCTGGCCCAGGATGTCGTGGCACACCACGCGCGCCGGGTACCAGGGGAAGTCGCGGTCGCGTTTGCGCTCGATAAGCTGGTACAGGCAGTCGTTGATGGTGGCCGGATCGGCGCGGCGCACGATGTTTTCGGCAAACACGCGGGCGGTGTAGGGCAGGGTGGCCCAGGCGGCGGGTTGCAGGGCATTGACGGCCTCGCTGGCGTCGAAGTAGTCCAGCTGCGTGCCGGGCAGTTGCTTGCGGTACAGGGTGTTCATGGCCATGGGGCTGGGTACTGGGTCGTCTTGATTTTTATTTGCGGTCCTGGATTGGTACGAACGCCAGGTCTTCCGGCCCGGTGTAGTTCGCACTCGGCCGGATGATCTTGTTGTCCTGCCGCTGCTCGATGATGTGTGCCGCCCAGCCGCTGGTGCGTGCGATGACGAACAGCGGAGTGAACATGGCGGTGGGCACACCCATCATGTGGTAGCTCACGGCGCTGAACCAGTCGAGGTTGGGGAACATCTTTTTCACCTCCCACATCACCGATTCCAGCCGTTCGGCAATGTCGAACATCTTGGTGCTACCGGCCTCTTCCGACAAACCGCGCGCCACGCCCTTGATGACGACATTGCGCGGGTCGCTCACGGTGTAGACCGGGTGACCAAAACCAATGACCACCTCCTTGGCCTCCACGCGGCGGCGGATGTCGGCCTCGGCTTCGTCCGGGCTGTCGTAGCGTTTCTGGATCTCGAAAGCCACCTCGTTCGCGCCGCCATGCTTGGGGCCCCGCAGCGCACCGATGGCGCCGGTGATGGCCGAATACATGTCGCTGCCCGTGCCCGCCACCACGCGGGCGGTGAAGGTGCTGGCGTTGAACTCGTGCTCGGCATACAGGTTGAGCGAAGTGTGCATGGCACGCTCCCACGCCGCGCTGGGTTTGGAGCCGTGCAGCAGGTGCAAGAAGTGCGCGCCGATGGAGTCGTCATCGGTCTCCACCTCGCTACGACGGCCCGAACTGGCCCAGTGGTGCCAATAGAGCAGCATGGAGCCCAGTGATGCCATCAACCGGTCGGCAATGTCGCGCGCACCCGGCAGGTTGTGGTCGTCCTTTTCAGGCAGCGCACAGCCCAGGGCCGAGACGCCCGTGCGCATCACGTCCATGGGGTGGCTGGCGGCAGGCAGTTGCTCCAGCGCCTGCTTGACCGACAGCGGCAAGCCGCGCAGGGCCTTGAGCTTGGACTTGTAGGCCCGCAGCTCGGCGCGTGTGGGCAGCTTGCCGTGCACCAGCAGGTGGGCGATTTCTTCAAACTCGCAGACCTCCGCAATGTCGAGGATGTCGTAGCCCCGGTAGTGCAGGTCGTTGCCCGTGCGGCCCACGGTGCACAGGGCGGTGTTGCCCGCCGTCACGCCTGAGAGCGCGACGGACTTCTTGGGCTTGAAGCCCGGGGTTTCAACGGTGGTAGTCATGCGGTCTCCTGGTTTACATATGTGTTGGTGATGGCAGCGGGGCGGCCTTTGCCATCCACCGCCACCATTTCAAAAATCCCCTTCAGCACTTCGTCCTGGGGCGAGCCCAGCGTGGCGGCCAGACCGGTCACGCACACGGTGAGCGAGCTGCGCCCGATGCGGCTGACCCAGGCGCGCAGCGTGAGCACATGGCCCACGGGCACTGGGGCCAGAAAACGCACGTCGGTCACGCCCGCCATCACCACATCGCGCTGTGCGGTGCCGCGCGCTGCCAGAAATGCCGCCTTGGCCATGAGCTGCAAGGCGTTGCCGCCAAACAGCGTGCCGTAGTGGTTGGCTTCGGCGGGGAACACGATTTCCGTCAGCTCGACGGTGCCAGTGGGGGTTGTCATGCTTCGCAATTTACGCACAATGGCACCCCTCTGTAAGGGCTGAATTGGCGAATGATTGCGAATGCAAAACCGTCAATTTGCAAATATTGCGAATGATGGTGAAGGTGCTGCGAAGCACCACTGAGAAAGATGGAATGAAAAAAACCTTCATGGGTGTGCGCTTGCGCCGCCTGCGCGAAGAGCGCGGCATGACCCAGGTGGCGCTGGCCCGGGCGCTGGACCTGTCGGCCAGCTACCTCAACCAGCTGGAGCAGAACCAGCGCCCGCTCACGGTGCCCGTTCTGCTCAAGATCAACGCCGTGTTCGGTGTGGATGTGCAGCGGTTTTCTGACGACGACGAGGCGCGTCTGATCACCGGCCTTCGAGAGGTGCTGGCTGACCTGCCTGCGGGTGTGGGCGGGGAGGGCGCGGGCGATGCCGTCTCGCTGGCCGAGATCCGCGAGCTGGCCGCAGGTATGCCTGCCGTCGCGCGCACACTACTGGCGCTCCACCAGCGGCACCGGCAGGCCCTGGAGCGGCTGGCGGCCCTGGGCAATGACCGCAGCGGCGAGGGCGTGTTGGCCCCGCACCCACCCATGGCCTATGAAGAAGTACGCGACTTCTTCTTTGCGCGCCAGAACCACATTGCCGAGCTGGACGACGCGGCCGAGCGATGTGCCGCCGACTGGGGCCTGCTTCCCGGCCGGGCCGATGAGGCGCTGGCCCAACGCCTGCTCGTGGCCCACGGGGTGCGCGTGGTGGATGTGGCCGACCTGCCTGGCCAGGCGCAGCGCGTGTTCCAGGCCGAGGCCGGGCTGCTGCAGCTGGCGGCGGGGCTGGAGCGCGGGCAGCGCGCGTTTCAGATGGCGACGCAGCTGGCGTTTTTGGAGCAGGGCGCGGAGCTGCAGCGCTTGGCCGACAGCGCCGGGCTGTCCAGCGACCAGGCCCGGGCGCTGGCGCGCATCGGTCTGGCCAACTACTTTGCGGGGGCGCTGGTGCTGCCCTACACGGCCTTTTTGCAGGCGGCCGAAGCGGCGCGCTACGACATCGACCGACTGGGCCAGCAGTTTGGTGTCGGCTTCGAGACCGTGTGCCACCGCCTGTCCACTCTGCAGCGGCCCAGTGCACGCGGCGTGCCGTTCTTCTTCATCCGCGTGGACCGCGCGGGCAACATCAGCAAGCGGCAGTCAGCCACCCACTTTCACTTCAGCAAGATCGGCGGCACCTGCCCGCTGTGGAACGTGTACGAGGCCTTTGCCCAACCCGGGCGCATCGTGCCGCAGGTGGCGCGCATGCCGGATGGGCGGGCTTACCTGTGGGTGGCGCGCACCGTGTCGCGCAGCGGGGGCGGGTGGGGCGTGCCGGGCAAGGAGTTTTCGGTGGCGCTGGGCTGCGACATCCGCCATGCGCCACAACTGGTGTATGCGCGCGGGCTGGATCTGGCCAACCCCGAGGCCGCCGTGCCCATCGGCATGGGCTGCAAGGTGTGTGAGCGCGATGCCTGTCCGCAGCGGGCGTTTCCCCCCATAGGGCGCGCGCTGGATGTGAACGAGAATCGAAGCCGCTTTGCGCCGTACCCGGTGGCCACGGGCGCAGTCATCGGGTAAACCCGTGGGTGCCTGGACTATGAAATATGCTCATCAATTCATAGCTTGTCAGGCATGCCACTGTGGCGCTGGCGGCACTTTTTTCTTAAATTTTTCGCCGTAACCAAATGTTGGCTCCACTGGGGCTGGATTGCCGCTATCCTGCGCAACTTGCATGGCCTCCGGCCCCATTGGGGGCTGGTAACGCAAAGGTGCGTCTCTGACTTCTTTTCATCCCTCCCCGCTGGCTGCGCAGGCGCCCCAAAGCCGTTATCGGCATTGGGTGGCGGGCATTGGGGTGGCTGCCTTGGGCCTGGTGCTCAGTTTGTGGCTGGCGCAGCATCAGGCAGCGTCGATGGCCCAGATTGAGGAGGCCCGCTTCACACAGGAAACCAGGGCGTTCTCCGACGCACTGAGCCAGCGTATCGCAGGCCATACCGAGGTGGTCAATGGGCTGCGGGGCCTTTTTACCGCCAACCCGCGCCTGTCGCGCCTGGACTTTGAACGGGCCGCCAGCGAGATGGAGGTGGGCCAGCGGTACCCCGGCGTGCGCAACCTGTCCTTCACGCGCTGGGTGCCAGGGCCCGAGCGCGAGGCCTACGAGGCCCGGGTGCGGGCCGACACCTCGCTGTCCCCCGAAGGCTTGCCCCAGTTCAAGATCCACCCGCCCGGTGAGCGGCCCGAATACTTTGTGGCCGAGTACCTCTGGCCGATGTTTGGCAACGAGGGTGTGCTGGGGCTGGACATCAGCGCACAGCCCACCAACTTGGCGGCGATGCGCTACAGCCGCGACAGCGGGCAGACCGTGGTGTCCGCCCCGTTCGACCTGCTGCAGGAATCCTCGCACCGCGCGGGCATCGTCATCCGCGTGCCGGTGTTTGACCCCACGGCTGGCACGGCCGAGCAGCGTTTTGTGGGTGCGGTGGCCTCCACGCTGCGGGTCTATGACCTGGTGCAGGGGCTGGGCAGCCAAGGGTATTTGAACGGGATCGCCGTTGCCATGGACGACCTGGGGCCCGTGCGCCCCAACTCGGGTGACAACGTCGTGCGCCCCTTGCTGGAGCAGACCGCCCCTGGCCTGCCCGGCGCGCGGCCCCTGGTGCGTGTGCTGGCGGTGCACGACCGGCGCTGGCAGCTCACCTTCTACCCCACCCCGTCGTTCCTCACCCCGTCTGAAACCCGCCTGCCATGGCTGGCCGGGCTGGCTGCCGCGCTGGTGTCGCTGCTGCTGGCGTCCACCGTGGCCTTGCTGGTGCGCCAGCGCACGCTGGCGCTGGTGCGAGCCCAGCTGTCCGACGAGGCGCGGCGCGAGAGCGAGGAACGGTTTCGGGCACTGTTCAACCAGGCCACCGTGGGTGTGGCCCAAGTGGACTCGGCCACGGGCCAGTTCGTGCGCGTCAACCAGCGCTACGCCGACATCCTGGGCTACAGCCCGCAGGAACTGGTGGGCATGACCTTTCAGAGCCTCACCCACCCCGACGACCTGGCGGCGGATCTGGCGCAAGTGAGGCGGCTGCAGAGCGGCGATGTGCCCGAGTACCGGCTGGAAAAACGCTACATCCACAAGGACGGGCACGAGGTCTGGGGCGACCTCACCGTGTCGTCGATGTGGGCCTCGGGCTCGGCGCCGGGCTACCACATTGCCGTGGTGCAGGACATCACAGCCCGCAAGCGCATGGAAGAAAACCTGCGCGCCAACGAACAACGCCTGCGCAGCATCCTGGAGCGCCTGCCCATGGGCCTGTGCCTGGTGCAGGACGACGGTCTGATCAGCTTTCGCAACGCGCGCTATGTGCAGATCTGTGGCTACACGCAGGAGGAAGTGCCCGACACCAACACCTGGTGGCAGCGCGCCTACCCCGACGCTACCGAGCGGGAGGCCATCCGCCAGCGGCTGCTGGATACCTCGCACCAGGGCATCATCCCGCTGGCCGAGTACACGATCCGCTGCGCTGACGGCAAATACAAGCCGGTGGAGATCTCCGGCATCTTTGTCGAAGGCGGGCGCCTGATCACCATGCAGGACCTGAGCGAGCGCAAGGCTGCCGAGGAAGAGATCAACCAGCTGGCCTACTACGACCCGCTCACCCGCCTGCCCAACCGCCGCCTGCTGATGGACCGGCTGCAGCAGGCGCTGGCCACCAGTGCGCGCCACCAGCGCAGCGGAGCCTTGCTGATGCTGGACCTGGACAACTTCAAGACGGTGAACGAAACCCGGGGCCACGACCGGGGCGATGCCTTGCTGCTGCAGGTGGCGCACCGCCTGCGCAGTTGCGTGCACGAGGACGACACTGTGGCCCGCCAGGGCGGCGACGAATTTGTAGTAGTGCTGGAAGACCTGGGCGACAGTCCTGAAGAGGCCGCTGCACGCGCCGAAGACGTGGGCCAGCGCATCTTGGGCGTGCTGCGCGAGCCGTACCAGATCGACGGCGACGCGCACCACAGCTCGCTGAGCATGGGCGTCACCATTTACAGCGGCACGCGCGAGACGGTGGATGAACTCCTCAAGCGCGCCGACCTGGCGCTGTACCAGGCCAAGAATGCGGGGCGCGACACCTTGCGCTTTTATGACCCCCAGATGCAGGCCGTGGTCAGCGCCCGCGCCACGCTGGAGCTGGACATGCGCGTGGGCCTGGCCCAGGGCCAGTTCGAGCTGTACTACCAGCCCCAGATCGACCACGGCCGCATCATCGGCGCCGAGGCCCTGCTGCGCTGGCGCCACCCGCGCGACGGCTTCATCTCGCCCGCGCATTTCATCCCGCTGGCCGAAGAAACCGGCCTGATCCTGCCGCTGGGCGAATGGGTGCTGCAGGCGGCCTGCCGCCGTCTGGCCGCGTGGGCCCAGCAGCCCGACCTGGCCACGCTGAGCCTTGCGGTCAACGTGAGTCCCCGGCAGTTCCACCAGACGGGCTTTGTGGCCCAGGTGCTTGCCGCACTGGCGGGGGCAGGGGCCGACGGCCACCAGCTCAAGCTGGAGATGACCGAAGGCCTGCTGCTGCAGGACGTGGAAGACACCATCGACAAGATGGGCCAGTTGCGAGGCTACGGCGTGGGCTTTTCGCTGGACGACTTTGGCACCGGTTATTCATCGCTCAGCTACCTCAAGCGCCTGCCGCTGGATCAGCTCAAGATCGACCAGAGCTTTGTGCGCGACGTGCTCACCGACCCCAACGACGCCGCCATTGCACGCACGGTGGTGGCCCTGGGCACCAGCCTGGGCCTGCGCGTGATCGCGGAGGGCGTGGAAACCGAGGCGCAGCGCGAGTTTCTGGAGCGCCATCACTGCCACGCATGGCAGGGCTTTCTGCTCAGTCCGCCCGTGGCCGTGGCCGAGTTCGAGGCACTGGTTCGCCGCACGAACGGTGCTCTGGATGGCACCCTGGATGGAGGCCATTGATGGCATCGGCCCTGCGCCGGGCGTGCGGGGCCAGGGAATGGGTGCGGCCAGCAACGCGACGCCGTAGACCCTTTGCACCCGCAGGCTGGCCGCGCCACCTATGATGCGGGCGCTTGACCGCTGCCGTTTCCATGTTTTTCAAAAAATCTCTGCCGTCCGCTTCCACACCACAGGCACCAGCAGCCTCAGGGTTTGACGCACAACGCGAGCGCTCGGTGATCGCCGAGATGCTGCTCAAGCGCTCTGCCAAGCTGATCCTGGGGCGCAGCGAGCTGGAGATCATCCGCGGGGTGTGCCAGGCCATCGTGGATGTCACCAGTCACATCCGCCTGGCGTGGACCTGGTTCGGCCCGACCGACACGCAGACCATCCGCCCGCAGGTGTACGCAGGCCCGGCGGTCGCTTATGCCGAGTCGCTGACCATCGAGCGCAACCTGCTCACCCGCATCGGCCCTGCCTTTACCACGCTGGAGGGCAAGTCTGCGGGCCCTTTCACGGTGTCGCAGCTTTCCCCGTTTGGCCCCTGGCGCGAGGCGGCACGCCACCACGGTATTCACCATGTGCTGGCCTTGCCCATTGCCTCCACCTTCAATGGCTACAGCGGCATCTTTGTGCTGTACGCCGACCGCGATGGCTACTTTGACGAGGTTGGCGAGAGCCTGTTTGCGGGGCTGGCAGAACTGTTCGGCTCGCTCATGACCGTGGCCGCCGAGCGCCAGGAGCTGCAGCGCGCCGCTTACCACGATGCGCTGACCGGGCTGCTGAACCGCCACGCGGTGGACCTGATCGACCGGCGTGTGTACCGGGCCTCCCTGTTTGAGCCCGCTTCGTCCATCCTGCTCATGGACCTTGACCGTTTCAAGAGCATCAACGACCGCTTTGGCCACGATGCGGGCGACAAGGCCCTGCAGGCAGTGGCCCGGGTGCTGACCGATGCCCTGCGGCGCGGCGACGAGATCATTCGCTGGGGCGGCGAGGAGTTTCTGGTCTGCCTGCCCCAGACCGCACTGCCCGACGCGCTGAAGGTGGCCGAAAAGCTGCGTCGCGCGGTGGAGGGCATCACCGAGCCCGAGCAGCTCACCGTGTCCATTGGCGCGTGCGAGATCTCTGCGCTGCAGCATCTGCCCCAGGCAGTGGCCCGCGCGGACGAAGCTCTGTTCAAGGCCAAGTCGGGCGGGCGTAACCAAGTGTGTGTGCTGCCTTGATGGTCGTCGCCTTTGGCTATCAAAATCGATAGCAATAAAACCATATTGCACTAGCGCATCAGGCCGATTTGGCTGGATTTTTGGTGCCAGCCGGCCTGCGGGCACCCCTGGCGGCCCTTGCGCCCCGGGGCCGGGCAGGCGGCGCGGTATCATTCCGGCCTTGCCCATACCCGGCCCTGCCGGGGTGTTGTACGCCGGGACTGCGCACCGGCGCCCTGGTTGACCGCCGCGTCTCTTCTGCATCTACCCGCCATCTGATCCGTGCGTCTTACCTCGATCAAGCTCTCCGGCTTCAAGTCGTTCGCTGAACCCACCAATTTCATGCTGCCCGGGCAACTGGTCGGCGTGGTGGGGCCTAACGGCTGCGGCAAGTCCAACATCATGGACGCGGTGCGCTGGGTGCTGGGCGAGAGCAAGGCCAGCGAGCTGCGCGGCGAGAGCATGCAGGACGTGATCTTCAGCGGCACCACCACCCGCAAGCAGGCCAGCCGCGCCAGTGTGGAGCTGGTGTTCGACAACTCCGACCACCGCGCGGGCGGCCAGTGGGGCCAGTTTGGCGAAATCGCGGTGCGCCGCGTGCTCACCCGCGATGGCACCAGCAGCTACTTTCTGAACAACCAGCCTGTGCGCCGCCGCGACGTGCAGGACGTGTTCCTGGGCACGGGCCTCGGGCCCCGCGCCTACGCCATCATCGGCCAGGGCACCATCAGCCGCATCATCGAAAGCCGCCCTGAGGAACTGCGCCTGTTCCTCGAAGAGGCTGCGGGCGTCTCCAAATACAAGGAGCGCCGCCGCGAGACCGAAAACCGCCTGTCGGACACGCGCGAGAACCTCACGCGGGTCGAAGACATCCTGCGCGAGCTGAACGCCAACCTCGAAAAGCTCGAAAAGCAGGCCGAGGTGGCCGCCAAATACAACACGTTGCACGCCGATGCGACGCTCAAGCAGCACCAGCTGTGGTTCCTGAAGCGGACCGAGGCCGAGGAGCAGCAGAACAAGGTGCGCCTGGACGGCCTGCAGGCCGTGAACGACCTCGAATCGCGCATGGCCGACCTGCGCGCCGTCGAGTCCGACCTCGAAACCATCCGCCAGGCCCACTACGCCGCGGGCGACCAAGTCAACCAGGCCCAGGGCAAGCTCTATGAAGCCACGGCCGAGGTCGGTAAGCTCGAAGCCGAGATCCGCTACGTGGTCGAGGGCCGCCAGCGCGTGGAGCAGCGCCTGGTGCAACTGGCCGAGCAGATCGCGCAGTGGCAAGCCCGCAAGGAAGATGCCGATGTGGAGCTGGAAAACCTGGCCGGTGCGGGGGTAGATGCCGAAGAGCGCGCCGAACTGCTCGCCGCCCAGGTCGAAGAGCAGGCCATGCAGCTGCCCGACCTGGAAGAAGCCTTGCGCCAGGCCCAGGCCCGCACGGCCGAGCAGCGCAGCAGCGTCGTGCAGGTGCAGCAGCAGATAGGCGTGCTGGCCGCCGAGCAACGCAGCTTTGACGAGCAAAGCCGCCAGCTGGACGCCCGCTTTGAACGCCTGCGCACTGACCGCAACGCGCTGGCCGCGCCCGACGAAGCCCGCCTGAACAACCTGCGCGAGCAGCTCGAAGAAGCGCAGGAGATTGCCGAAACCACCGAGGCACGGTTGTACGAGCTGCAGGAGTCCGTGCCCCAGCTGGACGAAGACCGCCGCACCCGCCAGCAGGCGGTGAACGCCGAAAGTGCGCGCCAGGCCGAGCTATCGGCCCGTATGGAGGCCCTGAAGGCGCTGCAGGAAAAGGTCAAGACCGACGGCAAGCTGCGCCCCTGGCTGGCCAAACACGGCCTCGACGGCCTGCAAGGCCTATGGAGCCGTATCCACATCGAAAAGGGCTGGGAAAACGCGCTCGAAGCCGCCCTGCGCGAGCGTCTGGCCGCGCTGGAAGTCGGGCGCCTGGACATGGTGCGCGGTTTTCTGGGCTCCGGCGGCAACGATGCGCCTCCGGCGCGCCTGGCCTTTTACAGCGCGCCTGCAGCCGGCCAGCCCGAGGCGCCGTCCCAGCACCAGCGCCTGTCCGATCTGCTGCGCCTCAATGACGCGGGTCTGCGCGCCGTGCTCACCGACTGGCTGCAGGGCTGCTACACCGCCCCCACGCTCGACGAAGCCCTGGCCCGCCGGAGCCAGTTGCAACCTGGGGAGACGGTGTTTGTGCCCACGGGCCATGCCGTCAGCGCCCACAGCGTGAGCTTTTATGCGCAGGACTCCGAGCAGTCCGGCATGCTGGCCCGCGCGCAAGAGATCGAGCACCTTGAAAAGGAACTGCGCGCGCAGGCCCTGATCGCCGAAGAGTCTCGCACTGCCCTGGTCCGCGCCGAGGCCGCCTATGCTGACGCCTCGCAGCGCCTGGTGTCCGCCCGCCGTGAAGCCACCGAGGCCCAGAGCCGCGCGCACGAGCTGCAGGTGGAAACCCTGCGCCTGACGCAACTCGCCGAGCAGACCCGCGCCCGCAGCGCACAGATCGATGGCGACCTGGCCGAGGTCGAGGCCCAACTGGCTGACCTGCAGGAGCGCCGCGTGGCCGCCGAGGCGCGCTTTGAAGAGCTGGACATGCAACTGGCCGACAGCCAGGAGCGCGAGGCCCAGTTGGGCGACAAGGTCATCGAGGCGGAGCGCAAGCTGGCCGCCTGCCGTGAACAGCAGCGCACGCTGGAGCGCCAGGCGCAAGAGGCCACGTTCTCGCAGCGCAGCCTGGAGGCGCGCCGCGCCGAGCTCAACCGCTCCATCGAAACCGCCACCCAGCAAGCCAAGGCCCTGGCCGACGAAGAGCAGCGTGCGCGCGATGAGCTTGCCCGCCTGTCGGATGCCGCAGCGCAAGGCGGCCTGCAGGCCGCGTTGGAACTCAAAATGGAGCGCGAGAAGGCTTTGGCCGCCCAGCGCAGCGAATACGACGACCTGACCACCAAGCTGCGCGCCAGCGACGAGCGCCGCATGCAGCTGGAGCGCGCACTCGACCCGCTGCGCCAGCGCATCACCGAATTCCAGCTCAAGGAACAGGCTGCGCGCCTGGGCCTGGAGCAGTACACCACCTTGCTGCAAGACGCCCAGGCCGACCTGGAAGCCGTGGCCCGCTCCATCGAGGAGGGCAATGTGCGCATCGGCGGCCTGCAAAGCGAAATCGACCGCCTGCACCGCGAGATCACGGCCCTGGGCGCCGTCAACCTGGCCGCGCTGGATGAACTCAAGCTGGCCAGCGAGCGCAAGGTGTTCCTCGATGCGCAGACCGCCGACCTCACCGAGGCCATGAACACGCTGGAAGACGCGATCCGCAAGATCGATGGCGAAACGCGCCAGCTGCTCTCGGGCACCTTCGACACCGTGAACGCGCACTTTGGCCGCATGTTCCCCGAGCTGTTCGGCGGCGGGCAGGCCAAGCTCATCATCACGGGCGACGAAATTCTGGATTCAGGTGTGCAGGTGATGGCGCAGCCGCCCGGCAAGAAAAACCAGACCATCCACCTGCTGTCGGGCGGCGAAAAGGCCCTCACGGCCATTGCGCTGGTGTTCGCCATCTTTCAGCTCAACCCCGCGCCGTTCTGCCTGCTGGACGAAGTGGACGCGCCGCTGGACGACGCCAACACCGAACGTTATGCCAAGCTGGTGTCCAGCATGAGCAAGGGCACGCAGTTTTTGTTCATCAGCCACAACAAGATCGCGATGGAAATGGCCGAGCAACTGATCGGCGTGACCATGCAGGAGCAGGGCGTGTCGCGCATCGTGGCCGTCGATATGGAATCGGCCCTCTCGATGGTGGACGCTTGAACCCATTCATTCAAACATGAGCACATTGCAACTGAGTCTGGCCATCATCGGTGGCCTGGTGCTGGCCCTGATCGTGGCGTACAACACCTGGACCTCGCGCCGCAACGCGCCCAAGCGCGCCCTGCCCACCGAGCACGACCCGGCGGTGGAGCCCGCGCAGCGCCTGGAGCCCGGCTTTGACACGGGAGCGACCGGTGCCATGCCACCCAGCGAGTTCCACGGCCTGGACCGGGGGCCGGAGCCGTCTGAACACAACGTGGACGCGGGCGACGCCCTGCAACTGCCCGTGCCGCCGTTTTCGCCCGAGCGCCGCCCGGGGCTGGACCCGCTCATCGATGTGATCGCCTCGCTACAGCCCGAGCATGTGGTGTCCGGCGACGCGGCCCTGGCCGCGCTGCCGCCCACCCGCCGCGCAGGCAGCAAGCCCTTTGCCATTGAAGGCCTGAACGAAGCCACCCAGCAGTGGGAAACCCCGGCCCCCGGCCAGCGCTACCAGTCCTTCCAGGCGGGCGTGCAACTGGCCAACCGCATGGGCGCGCTCAACGAGATCGAGTTCTCCGAATTCGTGATGAAGGCCCAGGCCTTTGCCGACGCCATCAACGCTGCCCCCGACTTCCCCGACATGCTGCAGGAAGTGGCCCGCGCCCGTGAACTGGACCAGTTCGCCAGCGACCACGATGCCCAGCTCATGTTCATGCTGCGGGCCCGCCAGGCCGCGTGGAGCCCCGGCTATGTGCAGCAGAATGCCGCCCGCCTGGGCTTTGTGCCCGGCGCCATGCCCGGCCGCTTGGTGCTGCCTGCCAGCACCCAGGGCCTGCCGCCCTTGCTCACGCTGGGCTACGACACCCAGGCTGCCTTGGCCGACGACCCCGATCAGTCCGCCATTCGCGACATCACTTTAAGTCTCGATGTCGCCCAGGTCCACCGCACCGAACAGCCTTTTGCCCGCCTGCGCGACGTGGCCGCCGCCCTGTGCCAGGCCATGGACGGTGTGCTCTGCGACCAGAACGGCACACCGCTGCCTGCGATGGCCATGGACCCGATCGCCGCCGACCTGGAGCTGCTGTACGACCAGCTCGATGGGCGGGACCTGTCGGCGGGGTCGGTGCTGGCGCGGCGCCTGTTCAGCTAAAGATATGAAGCACCCCCTGAGCCGCCTTCGGCGTCTTCCCCCTCAAGGGGGACGACACCTTCGCTGCGGGGCGGCCCTGGCTCGGTGTCCCTGGCATGGACTGCGCCAGTCGTATAGGCCGCATACGGTGCACAGCGGGGTCGATCACTGAAATGACCGAGAATTTCGACCTTTTTTCGGCCTCAGCGCCCGTGGATCAAGCGCAGCCTGCTATCAAAATCAAAGCACTGCGCGACCAGCTCAACCAGTGGGCGCACCAGTACTACGTGCTGGACGAGCCCACCGTGCCCGACGCCGAATACGACCGCGTGTTCCGCGAGCTGCAGGCGCTGGAAGCCGCGCACCCTGACCTGGTCACCCCCGACTCGCCCACGCAGCGCGTGATTGGCGCGGTGATGGAGGGCCTGGCCCCCGTGCGCCATACGGTGCCCATGCTCAGCATTCACACCGAAACCGACACCGAAGCGACGGGCGCCCAGGCGTTTGATGCCCGCGTGCGGCGCGAGCTGGGTCTGACGGATGCTGACCCTGCCATCGAATACGTGGCCGAGCCCAAGTTTGACGGCCTGGCCATGAGCCTGCGCTATGAAAACGGCCGCCTGGTGCAGGCCGCCACGCGCGGTGATGGCGAGGTGGGCGAGGACGTGACGCACAACATCCGCACCATCCGCCAGATTCCGCTGACCCTGCCCGACGGTGTGCCTTCTTTGCTCGAAGTGCGCGGCGAGGTCTACATGCGCCGCGCCGACTTCGACGCGCTGAACGAGCGCCAGCGGGAGCAGGGCGGCAAGACCTTTGTGAACCCACGCAATGCGGCTGCGGGTGCGGTGCGCCAGCTGGACTCCAACATCACCGCCCAGCGGCCCTTGAGTTTTTTTGCCTATGGCCTGGGCGCCATCACGCCGCCTGCCGAGGGTGGGCCCGTGTTCCGCACGCATTTCGAGATGCTGCAGACGTTGAAATCCTGGGGTTTTCCGGTCGCGGTGCAGGTAAAGATTGCGGTGGGCGCTACTGAATTGGTAGCATTTCACCAGCAGGTGGGTGCCAGCCGCGATGCGCTGCCGTACGACATTGACGGCGTCGTCTACAAGGTCAACTCGCTGCAGCTGCAGCGCGACCTGGGCTTCAAGACGCGCGAGCCGCGCTGGGCCGTGGCGCACAAATATCCCGCGCAGGAGATGGCCACCAGGATCGAAGGCATCGACGTGCAGGTGGGGCGCACCGGCAAGATCACGCCGGTCGCACGCCTGGCGCCTGTGTTTGTGGGCGGCGTCACCGTCACCAACGCCACGCTGCACAACCTGTTCGAGATCCGCAAGAAGGGCGTGCGCGTGGGCGACACCGTCATCGTGCGCCGTGCGGGCGATGTGATCCCCGAAGTGGTGGGCGTGATGCCGGGCAACCGCACGGGCTATGTACCCAATTTTCAGATGCCCAAGGCCTGCCCCGTGTGTGGCAGCGCCGTGGTGCGCGAAAAGGGCGAGGCCAACCACCGCTGCACGGGCGGCCTGTTCTGTGCCGCGCAGCGCAAGGAGGCCATCCTGCACTTTGCCGCGCGCCGTGCCATGGACATCGAGGGCCTGGGCGACAAGCTGGTGGACCAGCTGGTGGATGCCAATGTGATCCGCACGCTGCCCGACCTGTACCGGCTGGGCCTCACATCGCTCATCGCGCTGGAGCGCATGGCCGAAAAATCGGCCCAGAACGTGCTGGCCGCGCTCGAAAAATCCAAGCAGACCACCTTGCCACGCTTTTTGTTCGGTCTGGGGCTGCGTCATGTGGGCGAGGCCACGGCCAAGGACCTGGCACGCCACTTCGGCACGCTGGACGCCATCATGGATGCCAGCGTGGAGCAGTTGCTGGAGGTGAACGATGTGGGCCCCGTGGTGGCGCAGAGCCTGCACACCTTCTTCCAGCAGCCGCACAACCGCGAGGTGGTCGAGCAACTGCGCGCTTGCGGCGTGACCTGGCCCGAGGGGCCGGTGGCCGAGCGCGCTCCGCAGATCCTGGCGGGCAAGACAGTGGTGCTGACCGGTACCTTGCCCACCCTGAGCCGCGACGCGGCCAAGGACATGCTCGAAGCCGCAGGCGCCAAGGTGGCCGGCTCCGTCAGTAAGAAGACCAGCTACGTGGTGGCGGGCGAAGAAGCAGGCAGCAAGCTGGCCAAGGCCCAGGAACTGGGTGTGCCCGTGCTCGACGAAGCCGGCATGCTGGAACTGTTGTCAGGCCAGGGTGTCTGACGGAGCACGGTGCACCATGCCCGACTCTTTGTTCGCGTTCTCATTCCCCTTTCTCCTTCCTGACCGGCCCCTGGTGGGGCGGTCCTGAAGCGACCCCCAATCTCCCGGCGATTCATTGATGCACAACTGGCTGCTTTCTTTCCGGGCCCGCATGGCGAGCCTGTTGGCCTGGGTTCCCCGGCCCGTGCGGCGCCTGCTGCTGTGGACGGTGGTGGCGGTGCCCGCTGCGCTGCTGGTGTTCACGCTGGCGCTGGTGCCTTTTACTCCCGGCATCAGCGACATCCGCAAGGCCAAGAGCGAGCTGCCGGCGCAGCTCATGTCGGCCGACGGCAAGCTGCTGGCCGAATACCGCTGGGCCAACCGCGAGTGGGTGGAGCTGAACCAGATCTCGCCCAACGTGGTGGACGCGCTGATAGCGACCGAGGACCACCGCTTCTACAAGCACTTCGGGCTGGACTGGCGGCGCACGGCGTCGTCGGTGGTGCTGACCCTGCGTGGGGACCCGCAGGGCGGCTCCACCATCACCCAGCAGCTGGCGCGCAACCTGTTCCCGGAGGAAATCGGGCGCTCGCGCACGCTCACGCGCAAGCTCAAGGAGGCGATCACCGCCCTCAAGATCGAGGCGTCGTATTCCAAGGACGAAATCCTGGAGACTTACCTCAATACCGTGCCGTTTCTCTACAACGCCTACGGCATCGAGATGGCCGCGCGCACCTACTTTGACAAGTCGGCCGACAAGCTCAACGTGCTGGAAAGCGCCACGCTGATCGGCATGCTCAAGGGCACGGCCTACTACAACCCGGTGCTGAACCCCGAGCGCGCGCAGGCCCGCCGCAACACGGTGCTGTCGCAGATGGTCAAGCGGGGCAAGCTCGATGCCAAGCAGTTCGAGACCCTGCAAAAACGCCCGCTGCGCATCAACTTCGAACGCCAGACGGAGGTGATGGGTCCGGCGCCGCACTTTGCGATCCAGCTGCGCAAGCAGCTCATCGACTGGGCCGACAGCAAGGGCTACAGCCTGTATTCGGACGGTCTGGTGATTCGCACCACCATCGATTCGCGCCTGCAGGCCTATGCCAACCAGGCGGTGGCACGGCAGGGCCGGCAATTGCAAGGCGTGGCAGACACCGCCTGGTCGCAGCGCAACGGCTGGGGCCCCAAGAACGAGCTGGTGCAGACCCTGGTGCGCGAGAGCGCCGAATACCGCGCCGCCGTTGACAAAGGCGACGCCCCTGACGACGCCCTGAAGGCGCTGATGGATGACGCCTCCTTCATGGCCAAGCTGCGCGCCGAAAAGACGCGTGTGCAGGCCGGCTTTCTGGCGCAAGACCCGGTCACCGGCCATGTGTTGGCCTGGGTGGGCAGCCGCGACTTTGCGCAAGACCCGTTTGACCACGTGCAGGCAGCGCGCCGCCAGCCGGGCTCTACCTTCAAGCCGTTTGTGTACGGCGCCGCGTTTGCTAACGGCGCCACGCCCGAAGACACGTTGATGGATACCGCCGTCGAAATCCCGCTGGGCGGTGGCCGCGTCTGGCGCCCCACCGACGGTGGCCCGCCCAGCGACCAGCCCATGACGCTGGCCGATGGCCTCGCGCTGTCCAAGAACACCATCACCGCGCAGGTGATGCAGCAGGTGGGCCCGGCCCGCGTGGCCGAAGTGGCACGCGCACTGGGCGTGCGGCAGTCCAAGCTGGAGGAGGTTCCGTCCCTCGCGCTGGGCACCAGCCCGGTCACGCTCAAGGAGATGATCTCGGCCTACAGCAGCATCGTGAACCTGGGCCGCTATGTGGAGCCCGTGCTCATCACCAGCATCGAAGACCGCCACGGCAAGGTGTTGGAGACCTTTGCCAAGCCCGTGCCGGAAGAGGTCTTCCAGCCCCGGGCTGCCCAGACCCTGCGCAACACCATGCGCGGTGCCGTGGACCGGGGCACGGCCACGGCCATCCGCACGCGGTACGGCATCCAGGCCGACGTGGCGGGCAAGACCGGCACCACGCAAGACAACACCGATGGCTGGTTCATCCTGATGCACACCCGCCTGGTGGCGGGCGCCTGGGCCGGCTTCAACGACGGGCGCATCACGCTGCGCAGCGACTACTGGGGGCAGGGCGCGCGCAGTGCGTTGCCCATGGTGGGCGAGTTCATGCAGCAGGCCATCCGCAACAAGGTGATCGACGGCAACGACCGGTTTGTGGACGAGTTCGACACCAGTCCGCCGCCACCGCCCGACAGCTCGCTCAGCACTATGCGCGACTGGATTCGTGGCCTGTTCCGCACCGACCCGCAGCAGGCCCCGGTGCCCGGCATGCCGCCCCGGCCTGCGGGTGCGGGCGGTTTGCCGCCGGTCACTACCGACCCACCGGGCTCGGTGTCGCCACCGGTGCCCGCAGAGGAGCGGGTGGGGGGCGAATGAGCGGGCGCGGCGCGGGGTTTACGCGTCGCTGAATTTCTCGGTCGGGCTGCGCGGTCAGGCCACCACGCCGGGCCATACGATGGCCTGGGCCACGATCACGGTCTGCCCGTTGAAGGTGGCCGCCGGTGAGCCATACAGCCGATAGCCCAGCGCCAGCGCGTCGCTCACGCGGCGGCAGAAGCTGGCGTCGTCGGGACCGGTGAGCAGGCGGTAGGCGGGCAAACCATCGGGTGGAGTGCTGGCCTGGGCGGAAGATGCAGGCGATGCGGTGGAGGTGGCAACCGTCATGGCCGCGCCTATTCGATGTCGATGAAATGCATGCCCATGGTGCCTGCCTTGCGGTCGGCAAAGTAGCACTCCAGCGTTTCCTTGACGGTGCGGAACGCCAGCTCGTCCCAGGGCACCTCGTCTTCGGCAAACAGCCGCGCCTCGATGGTTTCGTAGCCCGGGTTGAACTGGTCGCTCAGCAGCGTGGCGCGGTAGAACAGATGCACCTGGCCTACGCGGCGCACGTTCAGCAGGCTGAACAGGGGGCCGATCTCGATCTGCGCGCCAGCCTCTTCGTCAGTCTCACGCGCCGCCCCTTGGGCCGTGGTTTCATCCAGCTCCATGAAGCCTGCGGGCAGCGTCCATTTGCCCCACCGGGGTTCGATATTGCGTTTGCACAGCAGGATGCGGCCATCGGGCAGCGCGGGCACCGTGCCCACCACATTGAGCGGGTTCTCGTAGTGCACCGTATTGCACGCGGGGCAGACTGCGCGCTGCTTGGTGTCGCCGTCGTCCGGCAGGCGGTACACCACGGCGGTGCCACAGGCGCGGCAATGTTTGATGGGGCTGCGGTAGGTCATGCAGGGGTTTGAGGGTCAAATGGGCTGGTAGCGATAGTGCAACATGCGCTGCCAGCTATGAAAATCGTAGCATTGCGTTCACCTGGCCGGGCGGCGGGGCCGCCCGGTGGCGCTCAGACCACGGTCAGGCGCAAAGGCGTGAGGCCGCCCACGCCGCCTTCTAGCGTATCGCCACGCACCACAGCGCCCACGCCTTCGGGGGTGCCGGTGTAGATCAGGTCGCCGGGCTGCAGCTCCCACGCGGCCGACAGGTGCTCGATGGTCTCGGCAATGTTCCAGATCAGCTGGGTCACGGTGCTGCGCTGGCGGTCGGCGCCGTTGACCTGCAGCCAGATGGGCGCGTTGGCCACGTCACCTGCCTGCGCTGCCGGGGTGATGGGGCCGATGGGAGCGCTGGCGTCAAAGCCCTTGCCGATGCACCAGGGGCGGCCCTGCTTCTTCATGTCGTTCTGCAGGTCGCGGCGGGTCATGTCGAGGCCCACGGCGTAGCCATAAATGTGGCTGAAAGCGTCGGCAGCCTGGATGTTCTTGCCGCCCTTGCCAATGGCCACCACCAGTTCGATCTCGTGGTGCAGGTTGGCCGTGAGGCTGGGGTAGGGCAGCTGCCCGGTTTCGCCCGCGTTGACGACCACGATGGCATCCGCAGGCTTGAGGAAGAAGAAGGGTGGTTCGCGGCCGGTGAAGCCCATCTCCTTGGCGTGTTCTTCGTAGTTGCGGCCCACGCAGTAAATGCGATGTACCGGAAACCGTTCGCCGCTGCCCACCACGGGCACGCTGACCACGGGGGCTGGAGGAAACACGTAGCTCATGTCTGCCTTTCAATGGTTCTGGGAATGCTGTCAAAAAACCGCGCGCAGTACCGTGCGCGCCGCAGTGTGGCAGTGTGCCATGGGCGCTGACCCTCTGCTGGGGGGCGCTACACTCGCGCCCATGGCAAAGAGCTTCGATTTCCACAATACGCCGGGCCACCTGGTGCGCCGCGCCCACCAGCGGACCGTGGCACTTTTCATGGAAGAGACGGCCGGATTTGACGTGACGCCGGTGCAGTTCGCCATCCTGCACGAGCTGCTGGCCCAGCCGGGCGAGGACCAGGTCACCCTGGCCGCCCGCGTGGCGTTCGATGCGGCCACGTCCGGCTCGGTGATCGGGCGCCTGGAAAAGCGCGGATGGATCCGCCGCGAGCCCGACACCCGCGACCGCCGCCGCAAACTGCTGTGGATCACCCCCGAGGGCGAAGTGGCCGCCCTGCAGATGCGCGACGCCGCCCAGCGCGTGCAGGAACGCCTCACGGCACCGCTCACCGCACAGGAAAGCGCCGACCTGATGGTGCTGCTCTCCAAAGTCGTCTACAACCACCAGGATCCGGCGGGCACCTCGGGCGCCTGACGGGGATGCCCTTGGCCGCCGGGCGCACTCTTTCTCTGGCCTGCCGGCATCGTGCCGCACAGGCTTCATTCCTCCTTTGACCGACCCCAGGCCCCCCTCCGCCATGCAGCTCTACAACTACTTCCGCTCCTCCGCCTCGTTCCGCGTGCGCATCGCGCTGCAGCTCAAGGGCCTGCCGTACGACTACATGCCTGTGCATCTGGTCAAGGGCGAGCACAAGGCCCCCGATTACGCGGGCCGCATTGGGGACGCGCTGGTGCCCACGCTGGTGACCGATGGCGGCACGGCGCTGTCGCAGTCCATGGCCATCATCGAATACCTGGACGAAACCCACCCCACGCCTGCCTTGCTGCCCGCCACCCCGTTGGCGCGGGCTCGGGTGCGCGCACTGGCGCAGATGGTGGCGTGCGAAATCCACCCCATCAACAACCTGCGTGTGCTCAAGTACCTGGTGCATGAACTGAAGGTGGACGAGGATGCCAAGAACGCCTGGTACCACCACTGGGTGCGCAGTGGGCTGGAGGCGTTCGAGCGGCAGCTTGACCTGCTGGCGCAAGAGCGCGCTGCGCAGGGCATGGCGCCCTCGGTGCTGTGCTGGGGCGACACGCCCACGCTGGCCGACTGCTGCCTGGTGCCGCAGATCTTCAATGCCCAGCGCTTCAAGGTCAGCCTGGATGGCCTGCCGCGCACCATGAGTGCGTTCGACGCCTGCATGGCACTGCCCGCGTTCCAGCAGGCGCAGCCCTCGGCGTGCCCGGACAACGAAGCGTGACGGCTGCGTCTTCGTCGGTACAGGGCCAGCACGCAGACTGGCTGGTGCCCGACTGGCCTGCACCGCCCGGTGTGCATGCGCTGTGCACCACGCGCGCGGGCGGCGTGGGCCGCGCACCGTACGACCAGTTGAACCTGGGCGCCCATGTGGGCGACGATCCGCAGGCGGTGGCCGCCAACCGGCAGATCGTTCAATCCGCCTTGCAAGCCACGACCCCGGGCACGCGTGCAGTGTTCTTGAGTCAGGTGCATGGCGAAGGCGTGGCGCTGCTTGATGCGGGCACGCCCGACGGGACAGAGGCCGACGCCTGCGTGGCCAGTGCACCCGGCGCCGTCTGCACCATCATGGTGGCCGACTGCTTGCCCGTGTTGCTGGCTCACCGCTCAGGCCAAGTGGTGGCTGCAGCCCACGCCGGCTGGCGCGGACTGGCCGGGCACGCAGGGCAGGGCGTGCTGGAATCGGTTTTCAAGCGTTTTTGCCATGAAGCGCTAGTACATCAAGCCTCTGCAGCTATCAAAAATGCAGCAATGGCGCCTGGCTCTCCGTATGCTTCAGAGGTTGCTGCCCACACGGTGGCTTGGCTAGGCCCCTGCATCGGCCCCACGGCTTTCGAGGTCGGGGCGGAGGTGCGTGCAGCGTTCTGCGACGCCCCGGGTGCCCTGGGCGCTGCGGCCGCTCAGTGCTTTGTGGCCCGGCCCGATGCACCGGGCAAGTACCTGTGCGATCTGGCAGGGCTGGCCCGGTTGCGCCTGCGTGCCATGGGCATCACCGCCATTTACGGCAATGACAGCACCGCACCCTGGTGCACCGTTACGCAGGCCTCACGGTTCTTTTCGCACCGCCGCGACAGCGTTGCCCTCGGCGGCAGCGGGCGCTTTGCCGCCTGCATCTGGCGCGGCTGACGCTGCGGGTTCGGCGCCCGCATCGGTCGCGCGGGCTGCGGCCTGTTCCGCGTCATACGCAGCCTGTTCGGCCGCCTCCCGCGCTTTGATCTTGCGCTTGCGCGACGGCGTGCCCAGGATGTAAACCAGAATGCCCATGGGCAGCAGGCCATACAACGCAAACGTGATGATGGCGCCCAGCACAGTGCCCTGTGGGCTGGTGGCCTCGGCCACCGCCATCATGAGCGTGACGTAGGTCCAGGCGATGACGATGAGGTACATTGATTTGTGTGCACTGAAAGCATTGAATTCGTTGCCATGCCCCATGGGGTGGGCAACAATGAACCCGCGAAACAAAAATCAGGCCCCAGCCGCTGCGAGCGACCAACCATTGAGGAATGAGCATGACTTCTGAATCACCCTGGGCCGAGAGCGCCCAGCAGTTCCAGCAGATTTTCGGGCAAAGCTGGTCGCAGGCGCTGCAATCGTTTCAGAAACTGGACCTCGGGGCGCAGGTACCTGCCGCAGCGCCCCTGAAGCTGTCGCAGACCAAACTGCAGGCGTTGCAGCAGCAGTACCTCAAGGAAGCGCAGGAGCTCTGGGCGCAGGGCCTGCAGGGCACCCCGGAAGTCAAGGACAAGCGTTTTGCCGGCGAAGGCTGGGCCAGCAACCCGGTGGCGGCGTTTTCTGCGGCTGCCTACTTGCTCAACGCCCGCACGCTGATGGGCCTGGCCGAGGCGGTCGAGGCCGACGAAAAAACCAAGGCCCGCATCCGCTTTGGCGTGGAGCAGTGGATGGCCGCCATGGCGCCCAGCAATTTCCTCGCCTTCAATGCTGAAGCGCAGAAGAAAGCCATCGAGACCAAGGGCGAGAGCATTGCCAAGGGCATGCAGAACCTGCTGCACGACATCACGCAAGGCCACGTGTCGATGACTGACGAAAGCCTTTTCGAGGTGGGCCGCAATGTGGCCACCACCGAAGGCGCGGTGGTGTACGAGAACGAACTGTTTCAGCTGCTCGAATACAAGCCCCTCACGGCCAAGGTGTACGAGCGGCCGTTTTTGCTGGTGCCGCCCTGCATCAACAAGTTCTACATCCTCGATCTGCAGCCCGAAAACTCGCTGATCCGCTACGCCGTCGAACAAGGCCACCGCACCTTTGTGGTGAGCTGGCGCAACCCCGACGACAGCCTGGCCCACAAGACCTGGGACGACTACGTGGAAGACGGCGCCATGGCCGCCATTGACGTGGTGCAGAACATCACCGGCGCCGAGCAGATCAACACGCTGGGTTTTTGCGTGGGGGGCACCATCCTCAGCAACGCGCTGGCTGTGCTGGCGGCGCGTGGCGACGAGCCCGTGGCCAGTGCCACCTTTCTTACCACGCTGATCGACTTCAGCGACACCGGCATCCTCGATGTGTTCATCGACGAGGCCTTCGTCAAGTTCCGCGAGATGCAGATGGGCCATGGCGGGTTGATGAAGGGACAGGACCTGGCGTCCACCTTCAGCTTCTTGCGCCCCAACGATCTGGTCTGGAACTACGTGGTGGGCAACTACCTCAAGGGCGAAACGCCGCCGCCGTTTGACCTGCTGTACTGGAACAGCGACAGCACCAACCTTCCCGGTCCGTTCTACGCCTGGTACCTGCGCAATTTTTATCTGGAGAACAACCTGGTCAAACCAGGCAAGCTCACGGTGTGCGGCGAAAAGCTGGACTTGGGCAATCTCGATTTGCCGGTCTACATCTATGGCTCGCGCGAAGACCACATCGTGCCGGCCACGGCTGCTTATGCATCCACCCAGGTGCTGCCAGGCAAAAAGCGTTTTGTGATGGGCGCGTCAGGCCACATCGCGGGCGTGATCAACCCACCCGCCAAGGGCAAGCGCAGCCACTGGACCCGCGCCGACGGCAAGTTCCCAGGCACGCTGGACCAATGGCTGGAAGGCGCTACCGAGCACCCCGGCAGCTGGTGGACCGACTGGTCAGGCTGGCTCAAGAGCCATGCGGGCAAACAGATTGCCGCGCCCAAGGCCTATGGCAAAGGCACCAAGTTCAAGGCCATCGAGCCCGCGCCCGGCCGCTACGTCAAGCAGAAAGCCTGATACGCAAAAGTCCTGACTTTTGTCGCTGCGAGAATCACTGAACCACCACTCACCACTACAAGGACATTCCATGGAAGACATCGTCATCGTTTCGGCCACCCGCACTGCTGTGGGCAAGTTTGGTGGCTCGCTGGCCAAGACGCCCGCGGCCGACCTCGGCGCCATCGTGATCCGCGAAGCCATCGCCCGCGCAGGCCTCTCGTCCGACCAGATCGGCGAAGTCATCATGGGCCAGGTGCTGGCAGCTGGCGTGGGTCAGAACCCGGCGCGCCAGGCTTCGATGAAAGCAGGCGTGGCCAAGGAAACCCCCGCACTCACCATCAACGCGGTGTGCGGCTCTGGCCTCAAGGCCGTGATGCTGGCTGCCCAGGCCGTGGCCTGGGGTGACAGCGAGATCGTGGTGGCCGGCGGCCAGGAGAGCATGAGCCTGGCACCGCACGTACTGCCCAACTCGCGCGACGGCCAGCGCATGGGCGACTGGAAGCTGGTGGACACCATGATCGTGGACGGCCTGTGGGACGTGTACAACCAGTACCACATGGGCATCACGGCTGAAAACGTGGCCAAGCAATACGGCATCACCCGCGACATGCAGGATGCCCTGGCCCTGGCCAGCCAGCAAAAGGCAGCCGCAGCCCAAGATGCCGGCAAGTTTGTCGATGAAATCGTCGGCGTGAGCCTGGCGCAAAAGAAGGGCGACCCCATCCTCTTCAACACCGACGAATACCTCAACCGCAAGACCAACGCCGAAGCCCTGGCGGGACTGCGCCCCGCGTTTGACAAGGCGGGCAGCGTGACGGCGGGCAATGCCTCGGGCCTGAACGATGGCGCCGCCGCCGTGGTGGTGATGAGCGCCAAGAAGGCTGCGGCCCTGGGTCTCAAGCCTCTGGCCCGCATCGCCGCGTTTGGGACCAGCGGCTTGGACCCCGCCACCATGGGCATGGGCCCCGTGCCGGCCTCGCGCAAGGCCTTGCAGCGCGCAGGCTGGAATGTGGCCGATGTGGACCTGTTCGAGCTGAACGAGGCCTTCGCCGCCCAGGCTTGTGCCGTGAACAAGGAATTGGCAATCGACCCTGCCAAGGTCAATGTGAACGGTGGCGCCATTGCCATTGGCCACCCCATTGGCGCGTCGGGTTGCCGCATTCTGGTGACGCTGCTGCACGAAATGCAGCGCCGTGACGCCAAGAAGGGCTTGGCCGCGCTGTGCATCGGCGGTGGCATGGGCGTGTCGCTGGCGGTGGAGCGTTAAGCGTCAGCTTCAGCTTCAGCTTGGGATAGCTGAGTAGTTCGGACGATGCATTGATCGAAGGTGCTACCTATCCCGCCTCAAAAGGCCGCATGGACATGCGGCCTTTTTTGTTGGTTGTTTCTAGCAGCCAATTCCAGAGAGTGTTGTATCGCGTCTAAGAGAGCCTTCTCTGAATCACCACCCTCAGATCCAGACCGGCGCGCCTCGAGAAACGCTGTCCCTGCACCGGCACCATCAGACCGCAAGTTTGTAATGATGCGTTACCATGTTTGCCCATGACAGCGACCATTTTTGCCCAACCCTTCGAACCCGTGGGCTGCCAATCCTGTCGAGACAAGACGCAGCTTCCGTTCGACTTCACGATGGCGTTCCAGCCCATCATGGATCTGGAGTTGGATCGTCCGTTCGCCTACGAAGCGCTGGTGCGCGGTGTGGATGGCGAGTCGGCCGGGACGGTGCTGTCGTGGGTGGATGACACCAACCGCTACCGGTTTGACCAAGCCTGCCGCGTCAAGGCGATTGAACTCGCGTCGCGCCTCGGGCTGGCCAGCTTGCCAGACTGCCGACTGAGCATCAATTTTCTGCCCAACGCGGTGTACCGGGCGGAGACCTGTATCCGCGCCACCATGGAAGCAGCAGAGGAATTCGATTTTCCGCACAACCGCATCATGTTCGAGGTGACCGAGGGCGAACAGGTCACCAGCGGCGCCCACCTCAAGTCCATCTTCAATGAATACCGGCGCCAGGGCCTCATCACGGCCATCGACGACTTTGGTGCGGGCTATGCGGGGCTGAACATGCTGGTTCAATTCCAGCCCCATGTGCTCAAGATCGACATGGAGCTGATCCGCAACATCGACCAGGACCCGGTGCGGCAGGCGATTGTGTGCGGCATCGTGCTGGTATGCCAGCGTTTATCCATCGACATCGTGGCCGAGGGCATGGAGACCCCAGCAGAGTCGGCCTACCTGAGATCGCTGGGCGTCCGCTACCAGCAGGGCTATCTGTTTGCCAAACCAGGGTGGGAATCCTTGCCGCTGGCGCCACGGCACGCCTAGTCGCCTACTCCCTGGCGGCTCCCTCCGGGGGCGTCTTTCTGCTGTACAACAGTCAATAGGCGCTTGGTGGCTGCCTGGTTTTGGTGCATCTGAAGGCACCATTCCTGTGACCCATCGCTAAGCTTGTCTTGCGTCAATGGTGTGACGCATGTGGATATGTCAAAAAGGAAAGGGCTTCAGTGTTTTCCTTCACGGCAGCGTCCAATTTCTTCGGTAGAGTGGGTCCTGAGCCAATCACTAACAAGGAGAAATCACATGAGCCAGAAAGTCGCGTATGTCACCGGTGGCATGGGAGGCATCGGTACCGCCATTTGCCAGCGCCTGCACAAGGAAGGTTTCAAGGTCATCGCTGGTTGCGGCCCCACACGGGACCACGCCAAGTGGCTGGCCGAGCAAAAGGCCCTGGGCTACACGTTTTATGCGTCGGTCGGTAACGTGGGTGATTGGGATTCCACGGTGGAAGCTTTCGGCAAGACCAAGGCAGAGCACGGAACCATCGATGTGCTGGTGAACAACGCCGGCATCACGCGCGACCGCATGTTCCTCAAGATGTCCCGCGAAGACTGGGACGCTGTGATCGAGACCAACCTCAACAGCATGTTCAACGTCACCAAGCAAGTGGTATCGGACATGGTGGAAAAGGGCTGGGGCCGTATCATCAACATCAGTTCGGTCAACGGCGAAAAAGGCCAGGCAGGTCAAACCAACTATTCCGCAGCCAAGGCGGGCATGCATGGGTTCTCGATGGCCCTGGCGCAAGAGCTGGCCACCAAGGGCGTTACCGTCAACACGGTCAGCCCCGGCTACATCGGCACAGACATGGTCAAGGCGATCCGCCCGGATGTGCTGGAGAAGATCGTTGCCACCGTCCCCGTCAAGCGCCTGGGCGAACCGAGCGAAATTGCCTCGATCATCGCCTGGTTGGCCTCGGAAGAGGGCGGGTACGCCACGGGTGCAGACTTCTCGGTCAATGGTGGCCTGCACATGGGCTGAGAGTGGCACATCTCTGTTGAGCCAACAAAAAACCCCGCGAAAGCGGGGTTTTTTGTTGGGCTTTGCAAGGACTGCCGATCGATGGATCTGACCTTGCTAGGGCCGTCTGAAAAATGCGGGGTCTATGTAGGCACCTGCATTTTTCCTGTTCTGGTACGGTTTATGCTTGTTGTGAGCTGTGCGGCGGCATCGTTATGCACCACAGAGGCTGGGCTGCAACGTCTTCAGAGGCGGGCGGGAGCGCGCTTGCGGTCGCGTTCGTCTTCGGGCCAAGCGGACAAGATTGCGGTGGTATTCATGGTGGAAAACTCCTGTGATGTACCAACAACGCGGCCCGTCCATGGTTCGTTGACAGCCTTTCGCAAAAAAATGCAACCGCAATAGCCTGTAGATTGGCCCAAAAAATAGCTACATTTTTTATAGCAATACATTCATATATGGTTTGGTAAATTCCTGAAAATTCCAGCGGAAATTTACAGGACTTTACATCTTCAGCCTAACGAAGCCGCTGAAATTTCTTCGAGCTCAGAAGAAATTTCCAGCCAGCGCTCCTCCAGTTTTTCCGTTTCCTCGTTCCCGGCTTTCAGGCGCCGGCCGCATTCGGCGATCTCTGGGGGAGGCAGGGTTTCCGTCAGTTTTTGCTCCAATTCGGTGCGTTCTGCACTCAACGCAGCCAAGCGTTTGTCGATCTGCTCCAGCTCTTTCTTCAGCGGACGGGTCTTTTCAGCCAGTTGTTGACGGGTCTGGGCATCCAGCTTGCGCTGTTCCCGTCCGTCGCGTGCGGGGGGGGAAGAGGACGCCGGTGGGGGCGCAGCCACGGAAGGTACCAACGTTGGCTGTGCGACGGTTGGGGCTGCAACAGGAGCCTGTGAGGTCTGTTGTTGTGCCTGCTCGGCCAGCCGCGCTTCTTCGCGCAGGCGCTTGGATTCTTCGAGCAGGTATCGCTGGTAGTCGTCGAGGTCTCCGTCGAACGGGCCGACCACGCCCCGGCCCACCATCCAGAAGTCCTCGCACACCGAGCGCAGCAGTGCACGGTCGTGGCTGACCAGCATGACGGTGCCGTCGAAGTCGTTGAGCGCCATGGCCAACGCCTCGCGGGTGGCCAAGTCCAGGTGGTTGGTAGGCTCGTCGAGCAGCAGCAGGTTCGGGCGCTGCCAGACAATCATGGCCAGGACCAGGCGCGCCTTTTCACCACCGCTCATGGTGCCCACGGCCTGTTTGACCATATCGCCGGTGAAGTTGAAGCTGCCCAGGTAGCTGCGCAGATCCTGCTCACGGCTCGGTTGCTTGGCATCCGGCCCTAGCTCCTTGGCCAGACGGATCATGTGCTCCAGCGGGTTTTCACTGGGGCGCAGCACATCGAGCTCTTGCTGCGCAAAGTACCCGATGTTCAGACCCTTGCCCTCCGTGATGCTGCCCGCGAGCGGCTTCATGGTCCGCGCAATGGTCTTGACCAGCGTGGACTTGCCCTGTCCGTTGGCGCCCAGGATACCGATGCGCTGCCCAGCTAGCACCGAGCGGTTGACGCCCGTGAGAATGGTGGTGGGCGTACCTTCTTCGTCCACATAGCCAAACGACGCGTCGCTGATGGCAAGCATCGGATTGGGCAGGTTGGCTGGCTCCTTGAACTCGAAAGTGAACTCGGCCTCGGCCAGCACGGGTCCGATTTTCTCCATACGTTCAAGTTGCTTGACCCGGCTTTGCGCCTGCTTGGCCTTGCTGGCCTTGGCCTTGAAGCGGTCGATGAACTTCTGCAGGTGCGCCATCTTCTCCTGTTGTTTGGCAAAGCTGGCTTGCTGCAGTTCAAGCTGCTGGGCGCGCAGTTCTTCAAACTTGCTGTAGTTACCGCCGTAACGGTTCAATTCGCCTTGCTGGATTTGCAGGGTGACGTTGGTGATCGCGTCCAAAAACTCGCGGTCGTGGCTGATCACGATCATGGTGCCTGCATAGCGCTTGAGCCAGGCTTCGAGCCAGACGAGCGCGTCCAGATCCAAGTGGTTGGTGGGCTCGTCCAGCAGCAGCAAATCGCTGGGGCACATCAGCGCACGTGCCAATTGCAGGCGCATGCGCCAGCCGCCCGAGAAGCTGTTGACGGGCTGGTCGAGTTCGCTCACCCGAAAACCCAGCCCCAGGATGAGCGCCTGGGCGCGGGCCACGGCATCGTGGGCGCCGGCGTCGTGCAGGTCGGAATACGCATGGGCAATGGCCATGCCATCGTCGCTGGCTTCAGCCTCGGCCAGCTGGCGCTGTACCTCGGCGAGGCGCGTGTCGCCTTCCAGCACAAAGTCGGTAGCCGACTGGTCAGTCTCGGGCATGTTCTGTGCGACCTCGGCCATGCGCCAGCTCGACGGAATGTGAAAGTCTCCGCCATCTTCATGCAGCTTGCCACTGAGCAGCGCAAACAGGCTGGATTTGCCTGCGCCATTGCGCCCCACAAGCCCGACGTTTTCGCCAGGGTTGATGGTGGTGGACACGCTGTCGAGCACGACTTTGGTGCCTCGGCGCAGGGTAACGTTCTTGAGGGTGATCATCCGGGAAACAGAAAAAAGCACACCCGCGCGAGGCGGGTGGCATACAAAACTCTGGGGGCCAGTGCAGCTATGAACGGCAGAGCCGCTGCAGCTGCCCAAGGTGGCGCAAAGGGCTCTATTGTGCCGTGAGCCGGGTTTGGGCGGCCAGGGCCTGCCGGGTAACCAGCAAAACCTGGTCTTCTCCCGCACTGGTTTCCAGCCAGAAAACCGGTAGTTGCGGAAAAGCCGCCTCGAAGTTTGCCCGCTCGTTGCCGATCTCCAGAAGGATCACGGCGTCCTCAGTCATGCAGTCGGGAGCTGCGGCAAACAGCTGGCGAACAAAGTCCATGCCGTCCTTGCCACCGGCCAAGGCCAGTTCAGGCTCGGCACGGTACTCGCTGGGCAGCGCGGCCATGCTGTCGGCATTGACATAGGGCGGGTTGCAGAGGATCAAGTCCCAGGGGCCGGGCAGGGCGGCCAGGCCATCAGAGAGCTGCAGCCTGATGCGGTCCTGCAGGCCGTGTTTGTCCACGTTGATGCGGGCTACGGCCAGGGCGTCGGCCGAGATGTCGGCGCCGGTCACTTCGACTTCGGGCCAGGCCATGGCGGCCAGCACGGCCAGGCTGCCGTTGCCGGTGCACAGGTCCAGCACCTGGCGGGTGTTTTCGCTCAGGAAGCCGTCCACGCTGCCATCGGCCAGCAGCTCGGCGATGAAGCTGCGCGGCACGATGGCGCGTTCGTCAATGTAGAAGGGCACGCCCTGCAGCCAGGCCTCTCGCGTGAGGTAGGCGGCGGGCTTGCGTGTACGGATGCGTTCTTCAAAAAGTGTAGCTACCAGGGCAAGCTGGTCAGGCGCTACGGCCTGATTTTTGATGGAATCTGGTGCGTCTGAGAGATCACTGTCCAGCGGCAGGCCCAGGCGCCACAGCACCAGCCAGGCGGCTTCATCATGGGCGTTGGTGGTGCCGTGGCCAAAGAACACCCCGGCAGAGGCCAGCCATTGGGCGCCAGATTCGACCAGCGCACCGATGGTGTTGCCGGTCAGGGGATGGTTCGTGCTGCTCATGCGGTCACCGCCAGGGCCTGAGCGTGCAGGTTTTCCAGCGTGCGGCGGTAAATGTTCTTGAGTGGCTCGATGTCGGCCACCACCACATGCTCGTCGATCTTGTGGATCGTGGCATTGGGGGGGCCCAGTTCGATCACCTGGGGGCAGATCTGCGCAATGAAACGGCCGTCGCTGGTGCCTCCGGTGGTGGACAGTTCGGTGGTGATACCTGTCTCGGACGCGATGGCCTGCTGCACGGCGCCCACCAGCTCGCCGGGCGTCGTAAGGAAGGGCTGGCCGCCGAGCGTCCAGCGCAGGTCGTATTCCAGGCCATGGCGGTCGAGCACGGCGTGCACTCGCTGCTGCAAGCCCTCTGCCGTCGATTCGGTCGAAAAGCGGAAATTGAAGTCGATCACCACTTCCCCGGGGATCACGTTGGTCGCGCCCGTGCCGCCATGAATGTTGCTGATTTGCCAGCTGGTGGGCGGAAAGAATGCATTGCCGTTGTCCCACACAGTGGATGCCAACTCCGTCAGCGCGGGCAGGGCCTGGTGGATGGGGTTGCGGGCCAGCTGCGGATAGGCAATGTGGCCTTGGATACCACGCACGCTGAGCTTGCCGCTCAGGGTGCCGCGCCGTCCGTTCTTGATCATGTCTCCGGTTTTCTCGACGGAGGTGGGTTCGCCCACGATGCAGTAATCGAGTTTTTCGCCGCGCGCCTTGAGCTGTTCCACCACGACCTTGGTGCCATCGACGGAGGGACCTTCCTCGTCGCTGGTCAGCAGAAATGCCAGCTCGATCAACGGAGCAGGCGTGGCGGCCAGGAACTCTTCCACTGCAACCACGAAGGCGGCAATAGACGTCTTCATGTCGCTGGCACCCCGGCCATAGAGCTTGCCGTCCTTGTGGGTGGGCACGAACGGGTCGCTGCTCCATTGGGCCAATGGACCGGTGGGGACGACATCGGTGTGCCCCGCGAATACTACGGTTTTGATAGCTGCTGAGGCATGATTCACCTGCGCTATCGGCCGTTTCGCCCACAAATTGCTGACGCGGAAGTCGGCGGGACCACTGTCCAGGCGTTCGCACACAAACCCGAGCGGGGCGAGCCGCGCGGCCAGCAGGTCCAGGCAACCGGCGTCCTCCGGTGTGATGGAAGGCAGGGAGATGAGCTGTTCAGCCAGGTGCAGGGTTCGGGACATGGGATGAGAATCAGGAAATGGAGACACGCAGCCGCGCTGCGATCATGGAGACGGGGAGCGACACGACGCAGCCCGGGCAAGGGCTGCCGTGCGAGAGACGCTCGGCACCGAGCACGGCGTCCCCTCAAGGAAGGGTTCCGCAGGCCGCTTCGTGCGGCATCACATCATGCCGCCGGCTTGACGTCCAGCACGATCTCGGTGAACGACGGTGTATCGTCGGGGGCATCGCGTGCTTCTTTCTGGGCCTTGGCGGCATTGGCGGCCAGGGAAAAGTCGTTTTGCAGGCGCCACATCAGGTTGGTGGGCGAGTCAGCATAGGCCATGCCTTCCTTGCGGTCGATCTGCGCGTCCATGATGAGACGGGCCAGCGCTTCTTCGAAGGTCTGCGATCCTTCGGCCATGGATTTCTCCATGGCTTCGCGCACGCCCGAGAAGTCGCCTTTTTCGATGAGATCGGACACCAGCTTGGTGTTGAGCATGACCTCGACCGCAGGCACCCGGCCGCCGTCGGTCTTGCGCACCAGGCGTTGCGACACCACGGCCTTGAGGGCCGATGCCAGGTCGCCCAGCATGGTGGGGCGTACCTCGACCGGGTAGAAACTCAGAATACGGTTGAGCGCGTGGTAGCTATTGTTGCCGTGCAGCGTGGCCAGGCACAGGTGGCCCGACTGCGCATAGGCAATGGCGGCCGACATGGTTTCGCGGTCGCGGATTTCGCCGATCAGGATCACGTCGGGCGCCTGGCGCAGCGCGTTCTTCAGGGCGGTTTGCAAGGACTGGGTGTCGCTGCCGATTTCGCGCTGGTTGACGATGGACTTCTTGTTCTTGAACTGGTACTCGACCGGGTCCTCGATGGTGAGGATGTGGCCTGTCAGCGCCTCGTTGCGGGTGTCGATCATCGACGCCAGCGAGGTGCTCTTGCCCGAGCCCGTGGCGCCCACCATCAGGATGAGGCCGCGCTTTTCCATGATGAGCTCGCGCATCACCGGGGGCAGGCCCAAGGTGTCAAACTCGGGAATCTGCTGCGAGATGAAGCGGATCACCACCGCGTAGCTGCCACGCTGGCGCATGGCGCTGACCCGGAAGCGCCCTACACCGCTGAGCGGCACGCCCATGTTGAGTTCGCCGGTTTCCTCCAGCTCTTCGATGCGGTCCGGGGGGACCACTTCAGACAGCAGGTTGCGCGGTGCGTCGGGCGGCAGGATCTGGTTGTTGATGGGCACGCACTCGCCGTTGATCTTGATCAGCGCGGGGGCGTTGGCCGACAGATAGACGTCGGAGGCCTTTTTCTCTGCCATCAGGCGAAGAATTCGTTCCATCGTGCTCATGGTGTTTCCCTCTTGTTGTCAGTCTCTGTCGGCAAGGCAGCCCATCAGGCCGCGCTCATGCAGCGCAATCAGTCGCGCAGCAGGTCGTTGATGCTGGTCTTGGAGCGGGTTTGCGCGTCCACCTGCTTGACGATGATGGCAGCGTACATGCTGTAAGGTGCGCCGTTGGCGGCGGTCTTGGGCAGGTTGCCGCTCACCACCACCGAGCCGGAAGGCACGCGGCCATAGCTGATTTCGCCGGTGGCACGGTTGAAGATCGGGGTGCTCTGGCCCAAGTACACGCCCATGCCCAGCACGGAGTTCTCTTCGACCACCACGCCTTCGACGACCTCGGAGCGGGCGCCAATGAAGCAGTTGTCTTCAATGATGGTGGGGCCGGCCTGCAGAGGCTCCAGCACGCCGCCAATGCCCACGCCGCCGGACAGGTGCACGCCCGCGCCGATCTGTGCGCACGAGCCCACGGTGGCCCAGGTGTCGACCATGGTGCCTTCGCCCACGTAGGCGCCGATGTTCACGTACGAGGGCATCAGGATCGCACCCTTGGCGATGAAGCTGCCACGGCGGGCCACAGCAGGTGGCACCACGCGCACGCCAGTAGCCTTCATTTCTTCTTCGGACAGGTGGGCAAACTTGGTCTGCACCTTGTCGTAAAAGCCCAGGTCGCCGGCCTTGACGACTTCGTTGTCCTTCAGGCGGAAAGACAGCAGCACGGCCTTCTTGATCCACTGGTGCACGGTCCACTGGCCCACGCCTTCGCGGGTGGCCACACGCAGCTTGCCGTTGTTCAGCTCGGCAATCACGTGCTCGACGGCGTCCTGGATCTCCTTGGGGGCGGCGGCGGGCGAGAGGCTGGCGCGGTTTTCCCAGGCGTTGTCGATGAGGGTTTGGAGTTGTTGGGTCATGTTGTTGTCGATCAGATCAGGCAGTACGGGATTGGATGAATTGCACGATGCGCAGCGCGGCTTCCACGCATTCTTCGGCTTCGGCCACCAGGGCCATGCGCACGCGCTGGGCGCCGGGGTTGCTCCCCTGGGCCTCGCGGGCCAGGTAGCTGCCGGGCAGCACCGTCACATTGTATTGAGCCAGCAGGGCGCGCGCGAACTCGGCATCGTCCATGCCAAGGGCTTCCGGCACCTTGGCCCACAGGTAGAAACCGGCGTCGGGCAGGGCGACTTCCATCACACCGGCCAGCAGTGGCGTGACCTGAGCAAACTTTTTGCGGTACAGCGCCCGGTTTTCGACCACATGCTTTTCATCGCTCCAGGCGGCGATGCTGGCAGCCTGCACGATGGGGCTCATGGCGCTGCCGTGGTAGGTGCGGTAGAGCAAGAAGGACTTGATCAGCGCGGCATCGCCAGCCACAAAGCCGCTGCGCATGCCGGGCACGTTGCTGCGCTTGGAGAGGCTGGTGAAAGAGATCAGGTTCTTGAAGTGGCCACGCCCCAGTTGCGCTGCAGCCTGCAGGCCACCCAGCGGCGGTTCGTCGCGGAAATAAATTTCGCTGTAGCACTCGTCCGAGGCAATCACGAAGCCGTATCGGTCGCTCAGCTCAAACAGCTTCTTCCACTCGCTGAGCGGCATCACGGCGCCCGTGGGGTTGCCGGGGGAGCAGACGAAGAGCAACTGGGTGCGTTGCCACACAGCCTCGGGCACGGCGTCCCAGTTCACCGCAAAGTTGCGGCTGGGGTCGCTGGCCGCGTAATACGGCTGGGCGCCCGCCAGCAGGGCGGCACCTTCGTAGATTTGATAGAACGGATTGGGGCAGACGACCAGCGGCTGGCCTTGCGAGGGGTCGATGATGGTCTGCGCGAACGCAAACAGTGCCTCGCGCGAACCGTTGACCGGCAGCACCTGGCAGCCCGGGTCCAGGGTCAGCGCATAGCGCTGTTGTATCCATTGTGTGAAGGCCTCGCGCAGCTTGGGTTCGCCTGCGGTGGCTGGGTAACTGGCCAGTCCACCCAGGTTGTTACTGAGTGCATCTTTGATGAACTGCGGTGTAGGATGGCGTGGCTCACCCATGCCCAGGCTGATGGGGCTGTAGGCCGCCGGGGGGGTGACTCCCGCAAAGAGTTGCCGCAGCCGCTCGAAGGGGTAGGGCTGGAGATGGGAGAGCAGGGGATTCATGGAGCGACATTATGGGCGAAGGGCGTGCGCCCAAGGCGCGCTGCCAGGTGTCGTCCACGCCGTGGCAATGGTCGGGGCAATGCGCGGAGGCAAGCCCCGCGCGCGCCGGATGGGGTTGTCAATCCGACGTAAGAGCGGACACCTAGCATGGCTCCCTTTCAAAAACGATAACGGAGACAAGATGTCTGGATTCCTACCGCTGCGCCCCGGACTCTGGTGGATGCGCAGGTGGCACCTGCCGGGCAAACTGATCACGCTGGGTATGTTGATGGCGGGCGCCCTGGCGATGGCCGCCATGGATGCCCCGTGGTGGTCTGTGGCGCTGGCCGGTGCCGTGGTGCTCTATGCCCTGTGCGCGTTGTATATGGGGCTGGCCTCCGACCTGCAGAGCGTGGCGCATGCGATGGAGCAGACCACGCGCGGCGACTTGTCGGCCCGTGCGGGTGTCAACGGACGGGACGAGGTCGGGTCTATGGCCCAATCGCTTGACCGGATGGTGCTCACGCTCTCATCCATGGTGGCGGACATTCGCAGCAACGCGGCACTGGTGGCCCATGCGGGGCAGAGCCTGGCGCAAGGCAACCGCTCCCTGGCTGAACGCACCGAACAGCAAGCTGCCAACCTAGAGCAGACGGCTGCCAGCGTAGAGCAGCTTTCGTCGGCCGTGCAGAACAACGCACAGACCGCGCGCAGCGCCGATGCCCGTGCCGCCGAGGTGCGCAAGGCCGCCGACAGCGGGGCCGAGGCCATGGCGCGTGCCGTGCAGTCGGTGGAGGCCATCCAGCAAAGCGCGCGCCGCATGACCGAAATCATCGGTGTCATCGACAGCATTGCGTTTCAGACCAACATCCTGGCCCTGAATGCTGCGGTGGAGGCCGCCCGCGCCGGTGAGCAGGGCCGAGGCTTTGCCGTGGTGGCGGGTGAGGTGCGTACGCTGGCCAAGCGCTCGGGCGACGCGGCGCGCGAGATCCGTGAACTGATCGGCGCCTCGGTCAACCAGGTGGAGGCCAGCGCGGGCCTGATCCGGTCGGCTGGCGAAGGCATTGCCAACATGGCCAGCGGCATTCGCAGCGTGGCGGCCAGCATGACCGAGATCTCCGGCTCCAGCGCCGAGCAAAGCACGGGCTTGAGCGAGGTCAGTTCTGCCGTGCAGCAGCTCGACCAGATCACGCAGCACAACGCCCAGATGGTGGGCCACGCCGTTTCGCAGGCTGAGGCGCTGGAGCACCGCGCCTCCACCCTGTCCCAGGCGGTGGCGGCGTTCCGGCTGCAGCAGGGTACGGCCGACGAGGCGGTGGCCCTGGTGAACAAGGCAGTGGCGCTGCACAAGACCACCTCGCGCGACCAGTTTCTGCGCAGCATCACCGACAAGACGCAGCCCTACCATGACCGCGACATGTATGTGTTTGTGCTGGATGCTGGCGGCACCTACCTGGCCTTTGGCGGCAACCAGGCCAAGGTGGGTACCCGCGTGCAGGACATCCCCGGCATTGCAGGCGACCGGCTGGTGAGCGACATCGTGACCCAGGCCGACCGCGCCCCAGGGTGGGTGGAGTACGACATCACCAACCCAGCCACGGGCGCGGTGCAAACCAAGATGTCCTACGTGAGCCGCGTGGGCGATTGGTACGTGGGCTGCGGCGTGTACAAGTCACTGGCCGCGCGGTAGTCCGCAGACCAGCAGTTTCTCGTCCAGAGACCTGGGCGTCGCTTTTGGGGTGCCGCTTTCAGCGCGATCCTTTTTCACGCAGCTGGCGCGCGCGCTCCATGGCGGCGGCAATGGCCGCCTTGCGTGCTTCTATGCCCTCAGCAGCCACTGCAGTGGCCGCCGGGCGCGATAAGGCGGTTGATGACAAGGCGGTTGTTGTGGAATCGGCCTGTGCACCGAATCCATCGTCCTCGACATCTTCCAGCGGCACCCGCTGGCGGTGCTGTTGGTAGCGTTGCTTGGCTTGAAGTGCCAACGCATCAGACCACGCGGCCCACCCGGTCGCGCCACCGCTGGCGTTGTCGAGCTGGATGCAGTCCACGGGGCAAACAGGGATACACAGCTCGCACCCTGTGCAATAGGGCTCGATGACGGTGTGCATTTTTTTGTTGGAGCCCACGATGGCATCGGTGGGGCAGGCCTTGATGCACAAGGTGCAGCCAATGCACCACGCTTCGTCAATGAAAGCCACCGTGCGTGGTCCCTCCACGCCGTGGTCGGCACTCAAAGGCACCACGGCGTGGCCCGTGATGGCGGCGAGGCGCGCGACACCTTCAGCGCCCCCGGGGGGGCACTGGTTGATGGCAGCCTCGCCCTGGGCGATGGCCTGCGCATAGCTTGCACAGTCGGGGTAGCCGCAGCGCGTGCACTGCGTCTGGGGCAGGGCGGCATCGATCCGCGCTGCGAGTTCAGCTAAGGCAGCGTGGGCTGGTGCGGTGCTGGCGGAAGCGGGGTGGCTCAAGCCTTGCGCGCCTTGCTCTTGCCGCTACTGCGGGTGGACGGCGCCGCCGTAGCGCTGGTCTGCGCCGTGCTCAGGTCGGCAGTGGGCTCCTGGGCGGCCCCCGTGGGGGTGGCTGCCGGTTGTACCCAGCGTGTGGCCACCGCCGTGGCACCGGCGGGCTTGGACGCAGCACGGGCTGGCGCAGGCTTGGCGGCTGCCTTGTGTGCTTTGGCCGTGGTGGTTTTGGCTACCGGTGCCACCTTGGCGGGGGCGGGCGAGGGGCTGGCGAGCTTGGGCGCTGCCGGGGCTGCAGTCGAAGCCACAGGCTTGGCGGGCAGTTCGTGTTCCAGGATGAAGGCGCGCACCTTGGGGTACACGATGTCGCGCCAGCGGCGGCCGCTGAAGATGCCGTAGTGGCCTGCGCCCTTGGCCTCCAGGTGGCGCTGCTCCTTGCGCACGATGCCGCTGCACAGGTCGTGGGCAGCTTCGGTCTGGCCTGAGCCGGAGATATCGTCCAGCTCGCCTTCCACCGTGAACAGGGCGGTGGTCTTGATGTCCTGGGGGCGCACGCGTTCCAGCTTGCCGGCGGGGGAGCGCACGTCCCAAGTGCCATTCACCAGCTTGTAGTCCTGGAATACGGTCTGGATGGTTTCGAGGTAATAGTCCGCATCCATGTCCAGCACGGCGTTGTACTCGTCGTAGAACTTGCGGTGGGCCTCGGCGCTGGCGTCGTCGCCCTTAATCAGGTTCTTGAAGTAGTCGTAGTGGCTGGACGCATGGCGGTCCGGGTTCATGGCCACAAAGCCGGTGTACTGCAAAAAGCCGGGGTAAACGCGGCGGCCGGCACCAGGGAATTTCTCCGGCACGCGGTAGATCACGTTGTTCTCAAACCATTCGTAGCTGCGGTTGGTGGCCAGGTTGTTCACCGCCGTGGGCGACTTGCGGGCGTCGATGGGGCCACCCATCATGGTCATGGTCAGGGGCGTTTTCTCGCCGCGGCTGGCCATCAGCGACACGGCAGCCAGCACCGGCACCGTGGGCTGGCAGACGCTGATCACGTGGCAGTTGCCGTAGATACCTTGCAGGTGGCGGATGAAGTCCTGCACGTAGTTGACGTAGTCGTCGAGGTGGAACTCACCCTCCGACAGCGGCACCAGGCGAGCGTTTTTCCAGTCGGTGATGTAGACCTTGTGGTCCTTGAGCATGGTGCGCACGGTGTCGCGCAGCAGCGTGGCGTAGTGGCCGGACAGCGGCGCCACGATGAGCACCACAGGCTGGCCCTTGAGCTTGGTCAGCGTGGCGGGGTCGTCCGAAAAGCGCTTGAAGCGGCGCAGTTCGCAAAACGGCTTGTCCACCTCGATGCGCTCATGGATGGCGACGCCGATGCCGTCCACGTCGACCGTGTGGATGTCGAAGGCGGGCTTTTCGTAGTCCTTGCCCAGGCGGTAGAGCAGGTCGTAGCCGGCGGCCATGCGCTGGGCCACCGAGGTCTGGCTCAGCGGCGAGACCGGGTTGCTGAACAACTTGGAAGCCGCCTGCGCAAAATCTGTGAAGGGCTCCATCAAGGAGCGCTGGGTTTCGTAGAGGTGGTACAGCATGGGGCGAAACTCCGTTTTGTTGCAGTGCAATATAGCAGCACTTGGTAACAAGCGCATGGAGTAAAACCACCAATGTCCAGTCGCCTTTGCGACAAACCGCCCTAGGCCCCGCCACAGCGCAGTGGCCCTTCAGGGAGCTGCCATGGCCCAGTCTGTAGCTATCAAAATTGGTAGCATCTGGCGCAATACACACGAGCGCTTGGCCCATTTTGTCATTATCCCTGCAGCTTGGGCTCCGCGTTGTCGTTCAGCCACGCCTCGAACGACTCGCGGGCCGAATTGCGCAGCGCGGGGCGGAAGGCGGTCTTGTTACTCAGGTACAGGCAGTGCCGGATCACCGTGTAGGGGTTGAAGCTGGCCTGGGGGTTCTGGTCTTCAAAGTGCTGCTTGTAGCGCTTGACCACGCCAATCGTCTCCCGCATCAGGCTGTTGAAACGGGCGCGTGTCATGCCTGCCGACCAGGCCTGGATGTCGTCCACAAAACCATCCACCTTGGACGGTTCAAACTCGAAGTCCTTGAAGAAATGCGTGGCGATCTTGAGGAAGGTGAAGGCGTTGAGCTCGCTGCTGGGGGCTGCAGCGCGGGCGGGGGCCTGCAAATCCGCGGCCGCGTCGGGTGCGGGTTCGGCAGTTTCGTCCGGGGCCTGAAGCAGTTCTGCCGCTGTGGCATCGCGGATCTGGCGGAACTCCCGGTCGGCCAGTTCGAACAGGGCCGACAGCACGTTGATGCGCCGCTTGAGCTGCCCCGGGATGGATTTTTTGTACTTGATCTTGTGGTCCAGCACGCTCCACGAGTCCTGGATGATGGTGCGCACCTGCAGTTCGAAAGGCCACTGGGCATACGCCGCGTGTTCGGGCAGGTCGCGCTCGGCCACGCTCAGCCGCAGGTCCAGGTGCAGCCCCTTGTAGCCAAACGACGCCTCGGTGCTCTCCACGGCCGACACCTTGTCGGTCACATCAATCACCGCGAAATGGGCGCGAACTATCTGTGCGATCTTTTCCAGCTCGTCTTCATACAGGCACACCACGCGTACGCCAATCAGGTCGGTGATGTAGGCCTGAATGTCGTAGGGCGTGTTGCTTTCTTCCAGCGCAGGCCGGTACTTGCGCACGAACTTGCGCACGCATTCATCCACATCCTTCACCCGGCCCTCGACCTTGGTGATGTCCACGCCGCCCGCCTGGGTCACCACGGTCGCCACGCGCGCCGTGAGCGCTGCGCAGGCGTCTTCCAGCGCTACGGCTTGCGCCGCATACCAGCTGCGAAATTGGGATTCCTCCTGATCGAAATCAAGCGATGCCATGCCAGGCCTTTGGGTTGAGTGTTGCCGGGTTGATTGGTGAGAGCTGGTGCGCAGGCACGGGACTGCCGCACAGCGGGTGCGAGCATAGCCGTACAGCGTTCGCAAGCAGTGTGCAGTTTGTGCGCGCAAATGCCCCTTTTCGGCGCAGGACAGATGCTCATAATGGTGCAGCCCCTCGGGTCCACAGCCTGTGTACCGCCGACGCGCCTCCACCACCCAGGATGCCATGACACCAGAACCCGCTCCGCACACCGATGCGCCTGCACCGCAGGGGCCGGTGGCGTGGGCGCCCGACGGGGTGGCTGGCACGAGCAACCACCGTTGGTTGCCCGTGGTGCTGCCCCCGCTGATTGCGCTGCTGACCTTGGGCCTGACCTTTCTGTACTGGCAGAGCGAAGAGAAGAACACGCGGGCCAAGCGCGAGCAGAACTTTGAGGTGGCGGCCGACCAGATCGCCTACAACCTCAAGGACCGCATGGCGACCTACGAGGTGGTGCTGCGCGGAGTCAAAGGCTACTTTGAAGGCTCGGAGCGCATCGACCGCGCTGAGTTCCAGGCCTATGTGAGTGCGCTGCAGTTGCAGGCCACCCGGCCCGGGCTGCAGGGGGTCTCGCTGATCCTGCAGTTCCCCGGCAATGCGCTGACCGCCCACCTGGAGGACATGCGCCAGCGCGGCTTTGACCAATATGCGGTGCGCCCGTCCGGCGAGCGCGCACTGATGGCCCCCATCACCCACATCGAACCGCTGGAGGGCCCCAATCTCAAGGCCCTGGGCTTTGATGTGCTGACCCTTCCACCCGCCAAGGAGGCGCTGGACCGGGCCCGCGACACCGGAGCGCTGGCGTTGTCGGGGCGGCTGACCCTGATGCAAAACGCAGCTCCGGGGTTGGTGATGTACATGCCCTTGTACCGCGCCGACGCCGACAACGGCTCGGTGGAGGGCAGGCGGCAAGGGCTGGCGGGCTGGGTGTCGGCGCCGTTTCTGATGGAGGATGTGATCCACGGCATGTCCCGTGAATTTGACGCCGACATCGGCCTGCAAATCACCGACAGCACCCCGGGCGCGGGTGCCGTGTCCCCTGTTGCCATCGCTGGAGACGCCGGTGCCGCCTCAGGTGTGCAGCTGTTCAGCAACCTCAAGGCGCCGGCCCTGGGGGCGGGTGGGCAGCCTTTGCAGGCGCGGCGCGAGCTGGAGCTGGGAGGGCGGCGCTGGACATTGCAGATGGCACCCCAGCCTGGCTTTGTGCAGCGCTTTCAGGACGATGGACACCACCCGGTGGCGCTGCTGGGCACGGTGCTGAGCCTGATCCTGGCCTGGTTCACCTGGCTGCTGGCTACGGGGCGCGAGCGTGCCGTGGCCCTGGCACGGGACATGACGGCCGAGCTGCGCGCCACCCGCGACGACCTCGAAAGCACGCTCAGCGCCATTCCTGATCTGCTGTTCGAGCTGGGGCTGGACGGCTGCATCCACCACTACCGTTCTGCCCGATCAGGAGAGCTGGCGGTGCCGCCCGAGATGTTTCTGGGCCGCCTGCTGCGCGATGTGGTGCCGCACGAGGCCGCTGCCGGATGCCAAGCGGCGCTGCAAGCGGCGCACCACACCGGGTATTCGTCAGGCCACCAGTTCCGGCTGGAGCTGGGCGGGGTGACCCACTGGTTTGAGTTGTCGATTGCGCGCAAAGAGAGTGCCGCGCCTGGCGACGAACCCCGGTTCATCGCGCTGTCGCGCGACATCACCGAGCGCAAGCAGGCCGAGGCGCGGTCGCACCAGCTAGCGTACTTTGATGCGCTTACCGGCCTGCCCAACCGGCGCATGCTGCTGGACCGCATGGAACACGCTTTGGCCAATGCGCAAAAGGCCGCCCAGGTGGGGGCCGTGCTCTACATCGACCTGGACAATTTCAAGCAGATCAACGACGCGCGGGGGCACACGGTGGGCGACATGCTGCTGATGCAGGTGGCGCAGCGGCTCACGCAGTTGCAACGCCCGGGCGACACCGTGGCGCGCCTGGGTGGGGACGAGTTTGTGGTGCTGGTGCACAACGTGGCGTCGGACATGGAGTCCGCCGGGCGCGCCGCGCTGCTGGTGGCCGAAGAAATGCGTACCGCGCTGGAGGCGCCGTACACCATCGACACCCACCTCTACAGCACCACCGGCAGCATCGGCATCACGCTCTTCCCCAAACGAGGCGAAGGTGTGGAAGACCTGCTGCGCGAGGCCGACACGGCCATGTACCGTGCCAAAGACCTGGGGCGCAACCGCATCCGTTTTTATGAAGCGGCCATGCAGGCCGACGTGCAGGAGCGTCTGGCGCTGGAGCAGGACCTGAAAAAAGCGCAGGCGCTGGGCCAACTGGCGGCCTTTGTGCAAAACCAGGTGGATGCGGCCGGCAACGTGGTGGGCGGCGAGCTGCTGATGCGCTGGGACCACCCCGTGCGCGGTAACGTCCCGCCCAGCCGCTTCATCCCGATTGCCGAGGCCTCGGGCCTGATCCTGCGCATGGGCGACTGGATGATCCAGCAGGCCTGCGAAACCCTGGCTCGCCTGCAGGGGGCAGGGCATGCGCTGTCTCTCTCGGTCAATGTGAGCGAGCGGCAGTTTCGCCAGGACGACTTTGTCGAGCGCGTGCGCCACATCCTGGCCCACACCGGTGCCAACCCGGCCCTGCTGATCCTGGAGGTGACCGAAAGCCTTTTGATCGAAGACCTGGACGACACCATCGCCCGCATGACCGAGATCGTGCAGCTGGGTGTGCGCTTTTCCATCGACGACTTTGGCACCGGCTATTCGAGCCTGGCCTACCTCAAACGGCTCCCGCTCTACGAGCTGAAGATCGACAAGAGCTTTGTGGACGACACACCCGACGACCCCAACGACACGGCCATCGTGCAGTCCATCACCTCGGTGGCCCGCCACCTGAACCTGCGCGTGGTGGCCGAGGGGGTGGAGACACGCGCCCAGGCCGACTTTCTCGTTGAGAGCCAGTGCGAGTGCCTGCAGGGCTATCTGTTCGGCCGACCTGAGCCGCTGGCGGCCTGGGTGGGACGGTTGATTAGGTAGTTGCTGCTGCCAGCGCGCCCGGCTCTGTTTGCTGCTCGGGCGCAGCGCTCGCGTAGGCCTGCATCGCTAACGCATGCACCTCCCGCGCGGGGCGGTCCTTGAGCAGGTGGTTGCTCCACACCTGGCGCCAGATGCGGGCGCCGGGCAGGCTGTGGCGCAGGCCCAGCATGTGGCGGGCGATGTGGGGCCAGGGGGTGCCATGTTGCGCGGCTTCGCGCTCCATGTACTCGACCATGGCCAATTCCACTTCTTCGCGGGTCAGGGGGCAGGGAGTGCCGCCGTAGTAGAGCTGGTCCCAGCGGGCCAGCCACCAGGGGTTGTGGTACGCCTCACGGCCGATCATCACGCCGTCCAGATGTTGCAACTGCTCCTGCACCACGTCATCCGTGGTGATGCCGCCGTTGATGGCGATGGTGAACTGCGGAAACTCAGCCTTCAGGCGGTGCACCACCTCGTAGCGCAGGGGAGGGATGTCGCGGTTTTCCTTCGGACTCAGGCCCTGCAGCCACGCGTTGCGCGCATGCACGATGAACACGGTGCAGCCTGCCTCGGCCACGGTGCCGATGAAGTCGCGCACAAAGCCGTAGTCCTCCACCTTGTCGATACCGATGCGGTGCTTGACGGTGACGGGCACGCTCACCACGTCCTTCATGGCCTTCACGCAGTCGGCCACCAGCAGGGGGGCCTTCATCAGGCTGGCTCCAAAGGCGCCGCGCTGCACGCGGTCGCTGGGGCAACCGCAGTTCAGGTTGATTTCGTCGTAGCCCCATTCCTCACCCAGCCTGGCGGCCTGGGCCAGTTTGTCGGGCTCGTTGCCGCCCAGCTGCAGGGCCACGGGGTGCTCTTCGGCGTTGTAGCGCAGGTGGCGCTCGGTGCCGCCATACAGAATGCCGCCTGCGTTCACCATCTCGGTGTACAGCAGGGTCTGGCGGGTCAGCAGCCGGTGAAAGTAACGGCAGTGGCGGTCAGTCCAGTCCATCATCGGCGCCACTGACATTCGCCAAGGGCTGAATTCTTGCGGGTTTCCTTGCTGTGCAAGGCTTTGGGCTTGGTTCTCGGTCATTTTGGCTCTGTCTGGTTTTCCGCCGTTTTGCCCGGTTTTCACTGGTTTTTGGTCTGGTGGTGCTACAGTGAGTGCTACAAATTTGGGCTTGTAGCACCGCACTCCATGGGCACTATCACTGCGCGCAAGCGCGCCGACGGCACGACCTCTTACACCGCGCAGATCCGCATCAAGCGGGATGGCAAGGTGATCCACAGCGAGGCGCAAACGTTCAGCCGCAAGGTGCTGGCTGAAGAGTGGAAGCGGCGCCGGGAGTCGGAGTTGGAGGCGGTACGCGCCAGCGGGAAACCCTTGGTGAAGGGGGTAACGCTGGAAACGTTGATCACGGATTATGTCAGCGCGGCCAAAAACGTGACCGAGTGGGGGCGCAGCAAGACAGCCGATATCAACCGGCTCAAGGGCACGGCCCTGGCGGCCAAAGACGCCACCAAGCTCACGGCGCAGGATTTCATGGAGCATGCGCGGTTGCGCCGGTCTGTGGATGGTGCTGGCCCATCCACGGTGCTCAATGACTTGATCTGGCTGCGCCAGGTGCTGATGCATGCGGCCGTGGCGCGTGACCTGCCGGGGCCGCTGATGGCGCTGGACCGAGCCCGGGAGGAGCTGCTACGCGTGCGGGTGGTGGCTAAGTCGCGGCAGCGGTCGCGCCGGTTGTCGGCGGATGAGGAAAGCAGGCTGCTGGCTCACTTTAAGAGCCGGGATGCCCGGGCCAAGATTCCTATGGTGGAAATCATGCTGTTTGCGCTGGCCACCTCGCGGCGGCAGGCGGAGATTTGCAGCCTGCGCTGGGTGGATGTGGACATGGACAAGGCGGTGGCCTGGCTGGATGATGTGAAGCACCCACGCCAAAAGAAGGGCAACCGGCGCAAATTCCGCATGCCAGTGGAGGCGGTGGCGATCATCAAGCGCCAGCCCAAGGCGGCGGGCAAGGATGCCGGGCTTGTGTTCCCGTTTAATTCAAAGTCGGTCAGTGCGGCATTCACCCGGGCGTGCAAGCTGCTGGAGATTGAGGACTTGGACTTCCACGACTTGCGGCATGAGGCCACCAGTCGGTTGTTTGAGCGGGGCTACTCCATACAGGAGGTGGCCCAGTTCACGTTGCATGAAAGCTGGGCCACCCTCAAGCGCTACACCCACCTGCACCCAGAGGATGTGCCCGAGCGCTAGGGCGCTGCCTCGGCCGTCTGCATGCGCTCCCAGTCCTTGCGGGCCTGCTCTTTGACGGCGTCCAGGTGCTTGGCCAGCTGGTGCGCGTCCACCAGCCATGGGCTCTTTTGCGAGCCGATGCGGAAGGCGGGCACGGGCAGGCGCTGGCGGCCGGCGTATTCCTCGGCCTTTTTGGGGGACAGGCCAAATAGGCTGGCGCACTTTTCTACGGGGATCTGGGCCGTGCCGTATTCGGCCATGAGGGCGAAAAAGGTATTCATGTTGCTTGCTCCTCATCCGGCGGCGAGTAGTCCCACTTTTCGATCAGCTTCATAGCCTCGGGCGGCAGCGGGTTGGCCGCCAGCTCGGCGCGGGCCCGCACCCAGCCTGCGCACAGGCGGCCGTCGTTGGGTGCGTGGCAGCGGAATGGCCGGCCCTCTGCAGCTGCTTTGAGAAAATCCATCTGCGTTTGCAGGCAGCCGTTGGGCACGGTGTTGGGTTGGCATGCGCAGGTTTTGCACATTTCCGCCCGCAGCATTGGGGCCTGCACGTTGGCCAGGCCCTGGGCTTGCAGGCGCTGCAGGCCCAGGGCGGCCAGACGGGTGGTGTTCTTACCCATTGCTTGGCCTTGGGGGCTGACGCGGCTGTGGGTTTTGGTTGGGTTGTGCATCAGGCTCCTCCTGGCTCGGTGGTGTAGGTGGTGGCGGATAAAGCAACGGCGCAGTGCAAAGCAATCTCGCGCGTGTATGCCACCAGGTCACCCTGAGTGACGCCGTGCACGCCTTCTGACCACACCAGTGAACCGGCCCCGTGGTTCAGCAGGCTCTTAATGCCGACGCGCTGGGCGGCCTTTTCGATCAGTGCCATTTCGCCATCGATTGGCGGCGCTGCCGCTTCGCGGGTCGTGGTTGTCTGTTGGGACGCTGGTTTGTAGAGGGGCTGGGCGTCTGGGTGGTTGATTGGTTTTTGAGACCAAAGGCGGATGTTCCCGTTGTCAGAAAACACGGCGTAGGCCACTAGCTCCTGGGTATGGCTTGCCCCAAGCTGAAACCACTTCCAATCGCGTGCCACTGCTGGGTTCACATAGGTGCCACGGCGCGAGCGCCTCAGCTTGAATGACGGATCGCTGGCCAGCGCCTCGAACTGGGTGCGCAGCGCTTCGGGTGCTTGGTCTTTGGGTAGGGCGGACATGGTGGTCATTGATGACTTACTGCAATGGGGTGATCCGTGCCGGTGTCTGCGGCATGGTTTGGGTGATGAACTGCGCGGTGCCCAGCAGGCGTGCGGCTGCCATGTCGCAGCCTTCGGCGCGGGCCATTGCGACGCCCACCACGCTTGCCAGCTTCATGAGGTAGTTGCCCAGGTTCTCGGCGCTGTCCATGCGGCAGGCGTTCAGGTAGTCGCTGACGGCTTTGGTGGCCAGCGTTTCGGCTTCCTCTGGGGTTGCGGGGTTAGTCATGTCTCATTCCTCCGAAATACCTTGCTCAAATTCATCCCTTCCACTGCATGCCCGCGCTTGAGCAGTGCTCGGCACACTGCCGCCCGCTCCTTGTGGCTGTGGCTGGCCTGGCGCACCAGGCCCAGGTAGCTGTTGCCTGCACTGAAGACCTCGGCTGCTGGCATGTGCTCGATGCGCTGCAGGGCGCTGGCTAGGGTGCGGCGCCGGGTGGTGCGGCGCCAGGGCTTGATGACCTGGCCCGCAAAGTCGATGCCCCGGTCCACCGGCTGCAGGATGGTCTTGCTGGGGTTGAGCTGCACGCCAAGGTGCGCGGGCAGCCAGGTGGTGATGTCGCGCAGCGCGGCGCTGAGCCACTGGGCATCGGGGTGCAGCAGCACAAAGTCGTCCACATAGCGCACATAGTGCGGCGCGCGCAGCTTGTGCTTGGCGTACTGATCCAGGCCGTCCAGCAGCACGTTGGCGAAGAACTGGCTGCTCAGGTTGCCAATGGGCAGGCTGGTGTCGGCGGGCGCGTTGAACAGGCTCTTGTGTGCGGGCACGCGGCGCAGGGTGCTGGCCTTGCCGCGTACCTCCACGTCGCTGCGCGGGTCGTGCATCAGGATGGTGGTGGCCAGGGCCCGCCACCAGGGCTCATGGATGCGGGCGGCCAGGCGCTGCAGCAGGATGGGCTTGCGGATGCTGACAAAAAAGTTGGCGCAGTCGCACTTCAGATAGAAGGCGGGGCAGGCCCAGTTCTGGGTGCAGCTGCGCACCTGGGCCTCCAGCCGCTGGGCGCCGTACAGGGTGCCCCGGCCTGGGATGCACGCGCAGGAGTCGGCCACAAAGGATGCCTCGAAGCGCGGGCCGATGTGGTTGTACAGCAGGTGATGCACGATGCGGTCGCGGAACTGCGCGGCCCACACCTCGCGCGGCTTGGGGCGGGTGATGGCAAAGCAGATGCTGCGGCCGGGCCGGTAGCTGCCGTCCAGCAGCTCGGCGTGCAGGTCGCACAGGTTGCGCTCCAGGTGCTGCTCAAACTCGCGTGCGCTGGCGGTGTTGCGCTTGTGCTGGCGGCAGTCGATGTAGGCCTGCAGGAGGGTGTTGAGGGTGGGGGTAGTCATGCCGCGGCCTTTATTGCGTTGATCACGTCGCGCGCCACGATGGGCACCACGGCGTTGCCCAGCATGTGCATGGCGTCCCTTGCGCGCTCTGGCAGGCGGTATGTGTCGGGAAATCCCATCGCGCGGCGGCATTCAGGCACGCTCAACATGCGCATGCGTTCGCCGTCCACCACGGCCCAGCGGTCGATGGTGGTGATGGTGCCCAGTGGGCGGCCGAGACTGCGCCCTCCAGGTTCGTTGCCGTAGTAGGCCGTCACGAACCGGCTGCCGTGGCGCGCCCTGCCGTGGGCTATGCGTGCCAGGGTGGTGGCGGCGCGGCCCGGCTTGTGGATGGGTTGCCAGCGCCCTGCGTCAAAGTCGATGATCTGGCCGCTGCCTATGTGCGGCTGTGGTTGCAGGGCCAGTTCGATGGGGTGTTTGCTGCGCGTGGCCACCACAAACAGACGGCGACGGTGCTGGGCCACGCCGTGGTCGGCTGCATCCAGAATCATCGGCGCCAGGGCGTAGCCCAGTGCGTGCATGGCAGCGCACCAAGCCGGGTAGAGTTGCCATGCAGCGAACTCGGGCACGTTTTCAACCAGCACCACGGCGGGCCGGTGGCATTCAGCGGCGGACACTACGGCCCAGGCGGTGGAGCGCATGGCGTCGTGGTGGGGGCGCTCTTTGCCCTTTGCCTTGCTGTGGCCCTGGCAGGCTGGAGACGCCATGAGCAGGTCGTGCGCTGGCACGATGCGCCAGTCGGCCTGCTGCAGGTCTTGGCAGGCATGGGTTGTTGTGGGGTGGTTGTCGGCATGCACGGCCACGGCTGCGGGCCAGTGATTGGCCGCCCACACCACTGTGCAACCGGCCATGATGGCGCCGGTGCTGAAGCCGCCTGCTCCGGCGAAGAGATCAATGGCTTTCATGGTGGCGTACAGAAATTGGGTGGCGGGCGATGAAGCCCGCCTGGGTGGTTGAATCTGCGGACAGGACGGGCGCGGAACTCGTTGTCCTTGTTGTTGGCGTTGCTGTTGCCGTACTCGAAGTCCTGGCACCAGGCGTTGTTGCGCGAGTACTGCGAAGCGTCGAGCTATCTACGTCGCCCTGCCGAAGGCTTGCGCAGCCGATCAGCGGGGGAACTGCGCCGGACCGGGTCGCGCTGGTGTGCCGCGCGGTGGTATCCGTGGTGCGCCTGGCGGTGAGGCCTGCGGGTGTGCAGGCGCCCAGCGGCTCGACCAGATTCATAAAGCGCACGGGCATGGCGGCCTTGGCTGTCATGCTGCAGGCGCTGCGGCGTTGTCGAACAGGCCGGGTGTGTAGCCGGGGCCTGCTGACGTAATGGCGGTGGCGCTGCTGGGTGCGTCGCCGTCGCCGGTGTGCACGCCCATGCGGGCGCGGGCGTTCTTGAGCCAGCCGTTGGCCATCTTGCCGATGGTGTCGGTCAGCTCGATGCTGGTGGCCCACAGCTTGGTGGCGATCAGCCGTTTGGCGTGTGCGGTGCGCAGCAGGATTTGCGCGACCTGCAGGCGCTCCAGCAGCTGCTCCAGGTGTGTTGCCCGGTCTTGCGGCTGGCGGGCGGCGTTGGCGCGACCGATCAGCACCAGTATCTCAACACACTCATCCGAAATGCGGTACCCCATGGACGCGCGGAACGCGCGGGGTATGCGGGCCTGCACGTCGGTGCACAGGTCCAGCAGGGCGGTGCCTTGTTTGTGGATTTCGAGGTCGGTGGCGAGAGACATGGGTGCAAAGCGGGGTCGGTGTGGGCCAAAAAAATCGCGCGGACGGCGCTACGCGCCGTGCTGCTGCTGGGGAGGGCTTAAGTGTTCAAGGCTTGAAGTTGAACTCTGCGGACAGGACGGGCGCGGAACTCGTTGGCCTTGTTGCGGGCGGTGCTGCCGCCGTACTCGAAGTCCTGGCACCAGGCGTCGTAGCGCGAGCACTGCGAGCTGCTCCAGTACCAGTCCTTCTGCTGGAAAAGCTCTGGCACGGTGGCCGACAGGGCGCGCAGCTCGGCGGCGGCGGGCAGGTACCAGTCGGTATGGCCGCCCAGGTCCAGGGCCTGGATGCGCAGGGCCAGTTGCAGGCCTGCGGCGGCCATGGCCTCGGTGTTGGAGCGGCCGTCTGTCTTGCTGTCGGCGCCCGCGATGGTGGTGTAGTCCTCAGACCAGGTGGTGTCTTCAATATCGGCCGATGCCTCTGACACGATCAGGGCGTAGTCCTCGCTGCCGTCAGCGGCGGCGCCGCGCAGAATGGCGCCGAAGTGCCCGCCGTGGGTGGAAAGGAGGGTGCCGAACAGTGGGAGGGTGATGGTGCGCATGGGGTGCTGCCTTTCAAAAATTTGCGTCGGACCGGCGCTGCGCGCCGGTGGTGGGTGGGTGAAAGTGGCGAAGGGGTGAAGGACTAAAGTTGAATGCTGCGGACAGGACGGGCGCGGAACTCGTCGTCCTTGAGGTAGGCGTCGCTGCCGCCGTACTCGAAGCCCTGGCACCAGGCGCCGTAGCGCGAGGACTGCGAGCTGCTCCAGTACCAGCCCGAGGTATTGAACACCTGGGGCGCGTGCAGGTAGCACATCAGCAGCTCGATGCGGCTGGGCAGGTGGTAGTCGGCGTGGCCGTCTTCGGTGTATTGGCTGGCCCAGGTGGCGGCGGGGTGACCTTTGCCGCTGGCGGTCAAGGCGGCGGTGTTGGCGCGGCCATCGGTTTGGCTGGTGGCGCCTGGGGCCTCTTCTCCGTATGGGCCCCAGGTAAGGTCTTCGGCCTCGTTGGTGCCCACCACCAGGTGACGGGCTGGCAGGCCAAATTGGGTGGGCAGGGTGCAGATGTAGATGCCGCCCTGGCCGGGCCATGGCTGGCCGGGTACTGGTGGCGTCAGTGCGGCGGTGGGCGCTGGTGCGGGAGCGGATGGGGCTGCCACGGTGCAGAGGGTGGTGCTTTCAGCGGCGCGCTGCAGGGACTGCAGAATCTGCAGCGCTTGGTCCATGCTGCTGGGTGCGGCATGCGGGGCCTCGTGCTGCAGCAGGGTGATGTTGACGGTTTCGATGTGCATGGTGGGTGCCTTTGTGGTGGTGGTGGTGGGGTTGGTCGGGTTGGTGGTGGGGGGTTAAGCAGCGGCGGCCAGCATCTTTCGGCGCACATGCACCATCTGCTCGGTGCTCCAGATCACGGCCTTTTCGGCCAGGCCGAAGCGGTCCAGCTCGATGAGGCTGTCGAACACCGAGGCGGCGGCGCGGGCGGTCAGCAGCTCGGCGGCGTTGAAGCCAACGCGGCCGGTGCGGGCGTGGCGCAGGGCGATGGCCTCATAGGTGTTGAGTTGGTCGTTGATGGCGGCCATGGCCTCGGGGGTGAAATCGGTGCCGTCTTCGGCCAGCAGGCGCATCAGCTGCGAGTAGGTGAAGCCGGTTTCCATCCAGTCCCACAGGTCGGCGCGGTCGGCGGTGCCGGAGGTAAAGCGGTTGATCAGGTCCCAGTGGATGAGCTGGGCGTCCAGGCGCTGCTGCGGGCTGGTGCTGGTGCGCCAGAACTTGGGCATGGCCTTGGGCTGCGCCAGGGGGGCGCGCTTGGCAAGGCTGGCCAGGCGGTGTGCGGTTCTCATGGCTGGGGTACCTCTTCAATGTGGCCGTCAGGGAAGTGCAGGCGGTTGCCCACGCGGCTGGGCAGGTGGTAGGCGGCAAAGCGGGCATCGGTCAGCCCGGGGTTGCGGTCCAGCTCGGGGCAGCGGTAGTGGGGGCTGTTCAAAAACTCGCTGCGCTCGCGCGCCTCGCGGTCCACGCGCTCGGCCTGGGCGCGGCGGCGGGCTGCGTTGGCGGCGCGGGTGGCGGCGCTCTTTTGCACCGGCGTGGGGTGGCGGGCCTCGTAGCTGCCGGGTTCGGGGGTGGGGTGGGTCATGGCAGCCTCTGGAACTCGATGGCCCACACCCAAGGGTTGCTGGCCCAGCTGGCGGGGCCGTTGATCTGTTCCCATAGATCGTGGTACCAGAGCTTTGCCAGTAGGTCCACGCTGGCCTGCTCTGCGCCGGGTATGGGTTTGTCGGGGCAGCCCTCGGCGCGCGCATCGTCTGCGCTGATGTCCTGCAGGCGCTCCACGCGCACGCTGGTGATTTCGAGGGTGATGCGGCTGGCCCAGCGGGGCATATGGATGCTGGGGCGCCAGCCCTGACGCATGACGTCGTCGGCGTCCGTGTACTCAGGCTTCGGCCCGCCGTCTGCGGCATATTCGCAATGCGCTGGGTTTTGGTATTGGTGGATGTGGCTGGCATAGTGCCAGTCAGGGTCCGCATCAACCTCAAACTCTTGCAGCAGTGGTCCTTGCCATGTCTCCCGCACCCACAGCCGGTCGCCGGGCTGGCCGTAGGGGCAGACAATCTCGCGGCCGTATGGCTCCACTGAATCGTCCAAAGGCACAAGCGGCGCGGGTGAGCCGTCACGCGATGTCACGCCGGGGCCACCCACGAATTCGGTGGGCTGCGGCTTCATCACCCGCCGCGTCTGCGTCTTGCTGCCATCCAGCAGCGCGCGGACCATGGGCCCGCTGAAAAGGATGGGGCGCTCTTTGCTCATGCCACCACCTCGCCCCGCGCGCTGCACTGCGTCGTCAGTGTCTGGTACCGCTCCACAAACGCATCCCGGTGGTGCCGCCAGCTCATGGCCACGCGCACGGGGCTGTTCAGGTCCACGGTGTCCAGCGGCAGCACCCGGGCGCCTGGGGTGTCCAAGATGGGCCAGGGGGCGTTGGTGGCGGGGTCAAAGCGGGTGAGGTCGCGGCGCTCGGTGGCCAGGGCGATGAGGTCGGCCTGCTTGATGGCTTCGCGCCAGCCGGTGTAGGTGGCGTGCAGGCCGTAGTGCTTGCGCATCAGCATGGCCAGCGGGTTTTCAAACGCCATCCATGCTGTGCCCAGCTCCCACTTGACGGGGCTGGCCGCGTCGCCGCACAGGCATTCGTGTGCGTCGTGCATCAGGGCCGCGCGCTGGGCGGCGGGGCCCAGGCCCATGCCTGCCACGATGTCGCACACCAGCAGGCTGTGCTCGGCCACGCTGTAGGGGCGCACGGCGTGGCCGGTGAAGCGGTTGATCTGCGCCAGGCTGTGGGCAATGACCTCGATGGTGGGCATGGTGCCCAGCATTGCGGCGGGGCCGCTGATGGGTTGGTCGGCGCCGTGGGCGGTGATGATCCAGTGGGAGGGGGTCATGCTGGCGTGTCCTTGCTTGGGGTGCTGGCCTGCGCTTTGGGCAGTGCCAGCAGGTAGACGGCCTTGAAGTGGTCTGCAGCCTCGGTGCCAAAGGGGTAGGGGCAGGCGTCATTGATGCTCTGGCCTTTGCCTGCTGCCTCGGTGGCCTGCTTTTCGATGGTGGATTTGCTGACGATCATGGGAAGGCCGGGGTTTTTGGATGCAGAGACGCGCGGGCTCATGCGGTGGCCGCTTCGGTGGTGGTTGGCGCGCTGGCTGCGCGGCGGGGTGCCAGCTGCAGGCGCACGACGTAGCCGCGCAGCTCTGGCAGGGGCGGGAAGGTTTGCGGGCCGGGGTGCACGCGCAGGCGCTCCAGCTCGGCGTGCAGTGGCGTGCCTGGGGTCAGGTCGCCTTTGTGGGCCGCCCAGAAGGCTTGCGCCTCGGGGCCGATCCAGCGCACGCGGTAGGCCTCTTTCTCGTCGCGGCCGTTGTGCGGGTTGCGGCCCATGTTGTCCACCAGCACCAGGTCCAGGCGGAAGGCGCCGCCGGGCTCTGCGCCGACGGTGGGGCGCTGTTTGCTCATGAACAGGGTGCCGGTGTGGTGCATGGGGTTGCTCCTGCGTGCTGCTGAATTGATAGCGGCTGGCGCTTATGGCTTGCCGATCAGCACCGTGTAGCCGCTTTGTTCGCGCACGGTGTTCACGTAGCCGGTGAAGGCGTCTTCGACGGCGCGCTCGGGGCGCTCCAGCTCGTACCAAAACTTCACGCTGCCGCTGTGAATGCGGTACTTGAGGCGGGCGGTGAGCTTGTAGCCTTCGCCGTTCTTGAAAATGCGCAGGCCCAGGGCGAAGGTTTGCGGGATCTTCAGCGTGCCGTCGGCGCCCGCTGTGGCGTTGATGACTTCGTTGTAGGTGAGCTGGGTCTGGCCGTCTTGCAGGCGGCGGGCGCTGCTGAAGTTGATGCCGTTGGTGGCCTGGATGGTGGTGGCCACGGTCAGCAGGTTCTGCGCCTGGTCGCCCTGGATGTCTGCCAGGTTGTCTTCGATGAACTCGGCAAACTCGGTCTGGCCCATGTTGACCGTGTTCTTGTCCATCCACTTCTTGAACTCGGGCGTGTACACGGCGGCAAAGGTGGCGCGGTGGTCGCGCCAGCCGGGAGCCAGGGTGCTGCGCTGGTCGTTGAAGACGGCGGTGATGGTGCGGGCGTCGGGGTCGGCGTAGATGTAGCCGCGCTCTTGTGCCACCTGGTCGGCGCAGTAGGCCAGCAGGCTGTGCACGTCGCCCAGGTTGACGGTGCCCTGCGCGCGGCGGCGGTGGGGCTGGGCGGCCTCGATGATGGCGGTGATGTCCTTCAGCTGATAGCCGTCGGGCAGCGTCATCATGGTGGCGCCGTCGATGGTGCGGGGCGCCAGGGCGCCGGCCACGTTGGCGGCCAGTTTCTCGGCAATGCTCAGCGCCTCGGGTGCGTCGTCGGCGCTGATCACGCCGAGGGTGTTGGTGGTTTCGTCCATGGTGCTCAGGCCTCCTTGAATTGAGCGGGTGGGGTGGTGGTGGCGACTTCACGCAGCTCCAGCGACTGCTGGCGGGGGTGGTTGCGGGTGGTTTCACCGTCTTCGGTGAGGTAGAAGAAGTCCGTGGGTGTCTCGGGCTTGGGCAGGGCCAGGGTCCGGTCCACGGTGATGTTCACGCGGTCGATGTCGCCGCCGCTGGTGTTGCGCACGGCAGGCACGACCTTGATGGTCAGCGTCAACTTGCCAGCGCGGCCGGTGACCTGCACGGTGCGCAGCAGCTCGGCCAGGTCGCTGGTCAGCGCGGCGTGCGTGCTGCCTTCGTTGATCTCGTTCAGGAGGTGGGCAAAGGATTTCATGGCGTCCTTGTGTGTTATGAAATTGATAGCAACCGGCGCAAGTGCATCAAGCGCCAGCGCTCAAAACCAATGCGCCAACGATGGCGAGCACGACGCACGCGCCCCACAGGGCGATGCTCAGCAGCTCGGCCCGTGTGGCTGGTGTTTCGTCGGCAACCTCGCAGGCCTGCGGCGTGGGGCAGGCCTTGTGGCCCTGGCGGCAGGCGTTGGCGGCGCAGGCGCGGTAGGTGGGCGCTGTGTGGCTGCCGGTGCGCGGGCGGGCGCGGCGGTCGGTGAGGGGGTGGGTGTTGGTCATTTCAGCCACCCCACCAGCACGGCGAAGGCCACGCCCAGAAAGAAGCCAGTGACCTTGCCGTACCACCAGCCAGCGGTCCAGGCGGCGTCGGCGTTCTGGCTGCGCAGGGTTGGCAGCGCGGTGGGCTTGCGCAGGGGTTGCGGGCGGGTGGTCATGCCAGCACCGCCTGGGCCAGTGGGGCAGCCGTGGCCGCATGCACGCCGTGCAGGTCCATGGCGTTGATGATGGCCATGCATGCGCTTTCGGCCATGGCGATGTAGTGCAGGCCGGCGCAGTGGACGGCAAAGGGGCGCAGGGTGGGGGTCATGCGGCACCGCCTTGCACCTGCGCCCAGCCTTCAAACGTCATGCGGCCCAGCACTTCGGTGATGGTGACCTTTGGCGCCGTGGTCGCGGTCTGGCCTGGCAGGGGGGCAAAGTCTTTGGCGCAGCGCGTGGCCTGGCGGCGGGTGGGCCAGCGGAATGTGGCGCGCTTGCCGGTGGTCGGGAAGTGGACCTCTACCAGGTATGAGGTCTTGGCCTGTGCGGCGGGGGCGGTTGTTTGCATCGTTCCTCCAGGGCGCCGGGGTGGCGTGTGGAGGAAATAGTAAAGCATTACTTTTCTAAAGTAAAGCATAGGTGTACCGCTGGGCGCGAAAAAACCGCCTGGATGGCGGTTTGTTTTGGTGACCGTGCGGCCTAGAGGCGGCAGGATGCGATGGGCCTGTTGCCGCTGAAGGGCGAGAAGATCAGGATCTTCCAGTTCTTGTCGTCGAAAGCGTTGGTTTTGGCGCGCATCGATGCCGCCACATCCCTGCATGTCAGCGCAGCGTTGCTCGGTGATATGGCCAGTGTGGTTTCAATGGTGCTGTCGCTGAGGATGTTGGAGTTGATGTCGCAGGTGGTGGCGCCCACCTGTTCAAAGGCTTTGCAGATGACTTGGGCAAATTCGTAGGCGCTGGGCTCTGTGCGGCGCTGTGTGGCTGCGGGCGGAGCGGGTGCGGGGGCTGGTGCTGGAGCGGGCTTCGGCTGTACTGCAGTGGCGCTCTGTGTTGGCGGGCTTTTGCGCACGGGTGGGGGTAGGGCGATTTCGCTGCCATCAGCTGCCCTAGCTTTTACTGCGCCATTGGGGCAGCCGCCCAATTGCTGCGTAATGACCACGCCGTTTGGCATGGTGCACTTGACCTGTGCATGGATGGTGGGAGCGATGGCAATTGCCAGAAGGACGGCGGTAGTTGTGCGAATCATTGATATGTGTGCATTCGTTTCTTGGAGTTACGAAACATGCATGCTAGGCTTGCGCGGCACGAACTGCAACACGATTCCGCGCGGCCTTTCAGGCGTTGTAAGTGCCGTTGCTTTTTGCAGGCGGCGACTCGTGCAGCAGGCCCTTGATATAGCCTTCGACCATTCCCTTTTGGCGCTCGGTGAGGTTGGCGTACTCGGTTGCGCTGATGCTAGCGAACGGCCACCCGGTGTTGCCGTAGTGTATCGGCACTGGTTCACGCGCAACATGTGGTGGGCTAGGGGCGGGTGTTGGATCTGATGCGCTCGCATCCAGCCACCATTCGAGCGGGTACCCCAGCACTGTGACAAAAGTCTGCAGGTGCTTTTTGTCCACGCGGCCCGTCTTTAGCCAGCCCTGCACGGCTTGCTTGCTAACTTTGCAACGCTCAGCGAATACGGCCTGACTCATGCCCCTTGTTTGTAGGGCACGCCTGAGCTTTTCGGCCATAAGCTGCGAGGTTGAAAGCATTGCTTTATCGTAGGGGTTGCAAGTGTGGTCGGCCAATGCTTTACTATGGGCAAGTAATGCTTTACTATCCACGGCCATGGAAACCCCCAACTTCGCGGCTTTGCGTCGCGCCATTGAAATTTGCGGCAGCCAGCGCGCTCTGGCGGCTGCGCTGCAGATCTCGCCTGTGGCTGTAGGGCAGTGGCTGCTGGACACGGAAAACCAGAACTACCGGCCTGTTCCACCAAAGCAGTGCGTGCGCATTGAGCAAATCACTGGTGGCCGGGTCTGTCGCCGCGAGTTGCGCCCGCATGACTGGCAGGATTGGTGGCCTTCTGAGGTCGATGCGCCCGCCCAGCATGCCCGCACTGCTACTGAAACCGTAGCGGGGGTGGTGGCATGAGAACCCTTGCGGACTTTCGAGACCGGTTGCAAAGCGACTTTCAGCTGCTTGTGGACCGTTGCACAAGCGGCGAGCTTCTGGCGCGCAGGCGTGAGTTGATGAGGCGTGGCCCCTATTTCTGGTGGACGCCTCTGCCTGACGGGTCTGTGCAACTTGACGTGTCGCTGCAATTCTGCCGTTTGGTGGATGAGGTGCGAGGCAGAGGCGCCACGCCGTTCGAGTATTCCACTTCGCTGGCGGGGGCTGTTTACTCAGCCGAGGGGCAAACCTGGTTTCGTGTGGTGATACCTGCTGACCGATCGGGCTTGGAAGCATTGCCGTCAATGTCGGTGTACATCCCCGGGCGCGCTGACGGTACTTTGACTGTTGAAACTTTCCAGTGCCCCGCGCAAGCCGTCCAGTTGGTCGGGGTAAAGGCGCCAGCTGGTCCAGCCCAGCCCCAGGTTGCGCAGCCGAAGGATGACGGTGCCGTTGCTGGTGGGGTTGTCCATGATCAGTGATGGCGAGTCCTGCGTGAGTGTTGGCAGGTTGCCTGCAGGGGTGTCGCTGGGTCGTTCTGGTACGCCCGGCGTCATCTGCGCCCGCAGCATGGCCAGTGCACGTATCAATTCTTCGACTCCCGCTGCGTTCAGCTCGGTATTGATGGTGAGCTGGGCGCTGGTTTTGTCGGCGTTGAGTTTCATGGGTGTCCCTGTCGAAAGGTGGTTTGAAGTGAGAAGCGCATTGTCTTTCGATTGCGGATGCCCGCCCTTTGCTTGGTGCGCGCACGGCGCGATTGCCCGCACTGCTACTGAAACCGTAGCGGGGGTGGTGCATGCATAAGCGTCTGCGTAGCGTGAAAAGTGGTCCCCTTTCTGGCAAGTGGGTGCCTTTGAACCCTTCGGCTGCTGCGTTGGCGCGCTTTTGTGAGCATTTCGGTGTTGCTGGGCGGCCGATAGGTCGGGGTGTTGATGATTCTCCGCAGTCCGCGGTGTCTATCCGTCTGTCCGAGCCCGGTCGTTCACCAATCCCTTTGTCCCCATCCGGGGCTGCCGGGGTTGATGACAGTGCGCTGGGGCTTGGCTTTGAGGGTGCTCGGTGCGGTGGCAACGGAGCCATTGCACAGGCTGCAGTGAGCGACGTTGTAGGCGATGCGCAGGACGCTCTTCTTGCCGGCATCGAAGCACGGTTGACAGAGGAAGTGCGGCGGCTCATCGGCGCGCTCGACCAGTTCGCTGGGCGGGCGCAGCTCATAGGCAAAGAACTCCCCGAGAGTTCCCACTTTGGCAAGGCGATAACGAGCCTTCTCGCTTTGCTCAGCCTCCAGCTCGCGTACGCGCTGCGTAAGGACCTGGATAAGCCCATCCTTCTCGATGATGGCGCCGAGTACCTGCGAGGTTTGGGCCTGACTTTGGAGCAGGCGTTCCGTGAGGTCCGCCTTGACGGCCGCCGATATTCCGCTGTCGCGTGCGCTGATGACAGCTTTGACGATATCGGCGAGCGCGCTGGTCGAGGCGATGAATGATGAGATTTCAACGGCCATGTTTGGTGCAGCCCCGTGCGGGAAATGGTAGGTGGTACTTCCATTCTTGCACGGGTGCTGCCACCTCCTCGCGCTACGACAGCACCCGTCGCCGCAGCTGCGCCAGCGCCTGCAAGGTGCCTGGGTCCGTGCTGCGTGTGGCTGCCATGCGTTTCTGGGCCAGGGTGCTCCATCGGTGCAGTGCGTCGGCTGTGAAGGTGGGCTCGCACTCCAGCACCAGCACCAGCTGCTGCAGCAGTAGCTCCATGGCGGCCAGGCGCTGGTCTGTGGTGGGTGGTGCTGTTGGTTCGTTCGTTTGCGTGTCTGCCATTGGTGTGGGCATGCGTTTGTCCTCGGGTTGCCGTTGGGGTGGCCTGGGGTTGGTCAATGGTTCTGTCACTCGCACCTCCGTCCATGCCGCATGGCGGACGGGGTGCCTCCTTACCCCTTTTGTTCAGGGTCGCAGCGCGCAGGCAAGTGCGCTGTGTTCCGCTGTGCGGGGTGGTGCGGGTGCTTTTTCTTGGGAGTGATGGCATGGGGATAACTGTCTCAATTCCGCCTGGTCTTGCCCACGTCAGCGATGAGGCGATGGTCAACAGACCCCCTGCGGGTATGGACATCCTCGATGTGATCTATCACACGGTGCACGGCTTTCCGGGTGGTACCGCTGTGCTGGCGCAGCGCATGGGCATGACGCTGGACGTACTGCGCCAGAAGGCGAATGTGAATAACCCGCAGCACGTGTTTCACCCCCGCCAGTTGCTCGACCTGATGTACTTCAGTGGCAATGACGCAATCCTGCACGCGATGGCGGACCACATGGGCAAGGTGGTGGTGAATGCCACGCCTGACCAGACTGGTGGTGACATGCTGGAAGCCAGCATGCGTGCGCAGGTGACGTTTGCTGACCTGATGCGTGCCGTGGCAGACCCATTGGCACGCATGGCGGGGCAGCCGAGCCAAGCTGTGACTAGCAACGAAATGCGCCGAGCGGAACATTGCGCGCAAGAGCATCAGGCCGCGATTGCCCACATGCTGGGCACGATGAGAGCGCACATGCGCAAGGCGCCTGGGGGTGAGCAGTGACCCGGACCCGCGCGCTTCGCATGCTGCTGCAGCACGGGCCGCTGCGGCTGGTGGAGATTGTGGAGATCACCGGCTGGGGGTATCACGCCTGTCGCCATGTGGTGCGGCGGTGCCGCGCTGCTGGCGCGGTGGTGGATTGCAATTTGGCTGGCTGGCCGTATCACGTTGCCCTGGCCGGTGCTGATGTGCAGGGGGCGCCATGCAGCTGAGCGTGGTGCTGCGCAATCAGGAGGCTGTGCAAGAGCAGCTGGCCAAGCTGAGCGGCCCCAGTGCTCGGGCGGCATATGCCAAGGCGTTGAACGATGCGGGGTTTCAGGTGCGGCGCGAGATGCAAAAGACCCTGCGCGGGTCGTTTGTGGGTGTCACGCCGTGGATTGAGCGGTCGCCCAAGGTGTTCCCTGCCACGGCTGAAAAGCTGAGTGTGTCGGTGGCCCCCACGCTGAGTACCACCAATGCGCCCAGCAAGGGCGGCAAGGTGGGTGTAGACCCGCAGAAGGTGCTCCAGGCCCAGGAGTTTGGCGGGCGGCGGGCGGACAAGCGCAGCGAGTCGGCATTGCGCCGCGCTGGCATCTTGCCCAACGGATACCAGACTGCCATCCCAAAGCAGCCTTACCCGGGAAGTGATGACGGCAAGGGCAACCTGCGCGGCGCGTTTGTGCAGCAGCTGCTGTCGTACCTGCAGGCGTTCAGTGAGCAGGGCTTCAAGGCCAACATGTCGGACAAGCGCAAAGCCAGGCTGCGCAACCAGCAGGGCATTGGCAACATCGCCACCAAGAAGGTCTACAAGACCACGCTGGGTGTGCGCTTCTTCGTGAGTCGTGGGCGCGTGCGGGGCAGTCATCTGGCGCCAGGCATCTGGGCTGCCAAGGGTACGCACGACGTGGAGCTGCGGCCGGTGCTGATGTTCGTGCGCACGCCGAGCTATCAGCCGCGCATCAGCATGGATGCCATCGCCCGAGAGAGCGATCTGCAGAACTATCTGGACAAGCGTGTGCGCTTCCGCATTCGGGAGGCTGCGGGCGTATGAGCACACGCATCATGGCCCTGTGCTGGCCGCTGCAGATGCGCCCACCCGCGAAGGCGGTGCTGGTGTCGCTGGCAGACATGGCCAACGATGAGGGCTACTGCTGGCCGACCATTGACAAGCTGTGCGAGCGGACTTGTTACGGGCGGACGGCGGTGATCGAGGCCATCGCGTGGCTGGAGTCGAGGGGCGCGGTGCGAGCCAGCCGCTCGAATGGTCGCAAGACCACGTACTGGGTGGAGCCCGGGAAGTTCTCGGCGCAGGCCGATGATGCAGCGCAGGCTGTGGACAACCCGCCTAACCAGTACGCCACGCGAACCGGTACGCCTCGCGGACCCGTCCGCCACGCGGACCCAACCAGTCCGCCACGCGGACTAAACCAGTCCGCCACGCGGACACTAATACCCAAGAACCGTCAAGAACCGTCAGAAATACCCCCCCATCCCCCCGCCGTCGCGGGGGGCGCGTGCGAGCGCGATGCAAAGCAACCCGATACCGGGCAACCGGATGCAGGGCGGGGTGGGGATGGTGATGGCTTCGATGCGTTCTGGCAGGTGTACCCACGCAAGGAGCGAGAGAAAGCAGCCCGTCGGCAGTGGGCGAAGCTGCTGCCAAGCCCATCACTGCAGGCGCGGATCGTTGCCGCAGTGGTGGCATGGGCGGCCACCGAACGGTGGCAGCAGGAGGGTGGGCGGTACGTGCCTCGTGCAAGCGGCTGGCTGTCGGGGGAGCAGTGGCTTGACCAGCTGCCGATGCCTGCGCTTGCAGCGGACTGGTGGCAGTCGCTCGAAGGCGTCAAGGCCATGGGCGAGCGGGTCGGCGTCGTGTACGCCACGTCGGGCTTGGGCAATGCGTGGACTGATGACGAGCTGCGTGCCCACAACCGCGCGTACCGCCAGCGCGTGTTCGATGCGGCCGGCCCTGGCCCGTGGCATCAGCTGAGGAAGGTGGCGTGATGGCTGGCCAATCCCGCGATGAGTTGAATCGCAAAGCCCGCGAGCGCATGGCTGCGTATCGCCAGACGCCTGAGTACCAAAACTGGCTGCAGCGTTCGCGTGAGTTGCGCAAGCAACTGAAGGCCAGGTACCGCAGGCAAGCAGGGGCGCAGCCGCGCGATCATGCAGCCATTGCGGCAAAGCGGGCTGAGCAGAAGGCCAGGCGTGAGGAGCGTGAGACGCTGGCGGCGCTGCATGACGCGCATGTGCAGCGATTCCGGTATGTCATGAGGAATCGGGCTAAGGCTGCTAGGCGATATGCCGCTGACCCAGATCGTGAGCGGTCAAGAAGTGCCGCTCGAAAGCAGAAGCTGCCTGATTCGTACGTAGTCGAGCAGCTCGGCTATGCAGGCTTCCCGCGTGACGCCATAGACGCGCGGGTCATCGAAATGAAGCGTGAAGTTATTCAGTTCCACCGGCTGTCGCGGCAGATACGTGCAGCCATTTCCAGCAACGCAAACGGAGATCATTCATGAAGGCATCGGACAACACACTCACATCCTTGCAAGACATGCAGAAGGTAGAGACCATTGGCGATGTGCGTCGGGTCATTGGTCAATCGCTGCTAGCTCTGGCGCGCAAGGAGATAAGCGCTACTGATCTCACTGCCATGTCCAAGGCGGCTGACTCAATTGCCAACACCTTAAGCGCAGAGGTGTCGTTGGCAAAGGTGGCCCACGAACTTCGCAAGACGGGTGGTGATCTCGGGCAGATTGCCCAAGTCGGTCGGACCCTGATCGGTTGACGTCGGTGTCAAAAATCGCAGGGTCCTCTTTGGGCATCCTAAGTGCGGGTAATTCGCACCCCGTGGTCGCGCTAGTGCAGGGGTTTTGGAAAGGGTGGACGGTGGACGGTGGACTATTGGAGGTGGACAAAAAATGAGGCAGAGCGAGCTGGCCAAGGCACTCGGTTTGTCAAAGCAGGCTGTCAGCAAGCTCAAGGGGCAGGGCATGCCGGTGCACAGCGTTGAGGCCGCGCGCGCCTGGCGCGATGAGAACCTGAGCGTGGCCGCCCGCAAGGAAACCCGCGAGTCAGCTCCCGCCCCATCGGCTGCGCCAGCAGCACCACCTCGCAGCCGCCCAGACCCGCGCACCTTCCCGCCGCTGCCTGATGACGACGAGGAGGACGAAGACTTCAAAGCCGCCCGCACCCGCGAAAAAATCTCTGAAGCCAACATGGCCGAGATGAACGAGGCCAAGATGCGGCGCGAGATGATCAACGTGGCCGTGGTGGAGCGCCAGCTGGCCACCGACTATGCCACCACGCGCGATGCCTTGCTGCAGATCCCTGCCCGCATTGCCCCGCTGATCGCTGGGGAGACCGACCCCGCAGCCATCCAGACCATGCTGGACGCCGAGCTGCACCAGGCCCTGGCCAATCTGGCCGGCACAGCAGAGCAGGCGAAGAACGCCGAAGGGGCCTTCGATTGACCGCGCGTGACGTGCCCGACGCCGATCTGCTGTTTGCGGAGTTGATGGCGCGTGTGCGCGCGCGGTTCCTGGCGCCTCCGCCTCGCATCGACACGGCTGAATGGGCCGCTCAGTACCGGCACATCGCCAAGGGCCCCGAGCGTGGCCCGTGGCGCAACGAACGCACTCCCTACCTGGTGGAGCCCATGCAGTGCGCCAGCAGCCACATGCCGTATGAGCGCGTGGTGCTGTGGTTTGCCACGCAGCTCGGCAAGTCCGAAGTGCTCTACAACTCCGTCATGCAGCGGATCCACACCGACCCGCAAGACATGATGATGGTGCAGCCCACACTGCAGGACGCCCAGGACCACAGCAGCCAGCGCTTCCTGCCCACCATCATGCAGACCCCTGCCATGCACGGTAAGGTGGCGGTGCGCAAAAGCCGTGACGAGTCCACCAGCTGGCGCAGCCGCAGCATTCAGGGCGGCTTCACAGTGTTTTTTGCGGGTGCCAACAGCGCCGCCAGCCTAGCGTCCAAGCCGCTGGGCTTTGCTGTTGCCGACGAGGTGGACAAGTGGCCCGCCGACGTGGACAACGAAGGGCCGCCCCTCGGTCTGCTGGAAGAGCGCATGAGCAACTTTGCCCGGCGCAAACTCATCATCGCCAGCACCTGCAACATCAAGGGCACCAGCATCATCGAGAGCGAATACCTGGCCAGCGACCAGCGCCAGTATTTCGTTCCCTGCCCGCACTGCAGCGAAACTCAAATCCTGCTGTGGGGAGCAAAGACCGACTGGGGCATCAAGTGGCTCAAGACCCCGAGCGGCGAGCCCAGGCCAGAGACAGCCGTGTATATCTGCCGCCACTGCGGCGGCGCGATCGAGGAGCGCGCCAAAGACGGCATGCTGGCCAACGGCGTCTGGGTGCCCCAGGCGCCCGGGGCTGGTCAGGGCAAGCGCGCTGGCTTCTGGCTCAACAAGCTGTACAGCCCTCTGGGCTGGCGCAGCTGGGCCAGCCTGGTCGAGGAATGGGATGGCGCCCAAAAGGCCAAGTTGGCGGGCAACAGCGCCCCGCTCAAAAAGTTCCTCAACTCATCCCTGGCTGAAACGTGGGAAGAGGTTGGCACCGGCGCAGACAGTCGCGCCCTGGCCGCCCGTGCTGAAGACTACGACTTCGGCACCGTGCCGCGCGGCGGCCTGATGCTCACCATGGGGGTAGATACCCAGCCTGATCGCTTGGAGGCCCGCGTGTGGGCCTGGGGGCGGGGTGAAGAAAGCTGGCTGGTCGCCCGCCACATCATTTACGGCGATCCCAACCTGGACGAAGGCGCCGAGGGCAGCCCATGGACGCGGCTCACCGAGATCCGCAGCACGCCCATCATCCACGCCGTCAGCGGCGCTCAGATGCTCATCGAGGCCACTGGTATCGACACCGGTGGCCACAACACCCACGCCGTGTACAGCTACTGCCGCGCCCATGCCCACGCCAAGGTGCTCGCGCTCAAGGGTGCCAGCCAGTACGGCAAGCCCATCATCGGCAAGCCCAGCAACATCGACATCAACTGGCGCGGCCGCACCATCACCAACGGCGTCAAGCTGTGGCCCATCGGTACCGACACGGCCAAGCATCTGATCTATGGCCGCATGCGCCTTACCCAGGCCGGCCCGGGCTACGTGCATGTGCCCAAGGCGCTGGTGGGCACTGACGAGTTCGAGCAGATGACCGCCGCCCGCCTCATGCCCGTCACCGTGCAGGGCAAGCCCAGCATGCGCTGGATCACACCCCCGGGTCATCGCGAAGAGGCGGGCGACTGCTTTGTGTACGCCTACGCCATGGCCTGCCACCTCGGCATCCAGACTTTCCGTGAACCAAGTTGGGAGCGCAGAGAGCAGAAGTACGCGCCATTGAACCCTGATCTGTTCAGCCAGCCAGCGCAAATTGAAGTGAAAACCGCTCAGAGCGCAGAAGCAGAAATTGCCGATAGCTATAAAAAAAATAGCAATTCACAGCCGCAAGCCAAGCCAGTTCAACCAGCCAGACCAGCCCAACGCCGCCCAGTCGTCGCCTCCGATGAATGGAGCGCCCGCCTATGACCAGCATGCCCACCATGACCCACCACACCACCGCCCAGACCGAAGACGCAGCTATCCAGCTGGAGCACGACTTCGTGGAGATCATTCGCCAGCGCATCGGCCTCAACGAAACGCTGGCCACCATTCACGCGCAGGAGATAGTGCGCGGGCTGCGCGAGCGGCATGGCGGGCAAGAGCTGTGGATTCCGGCGCCCGACAAAAGCGAGCGCAATGCGGCCATCCTGCGCGACTTCAATGGCGTCAATGCCAAGGATGTGATGCAGCGCCATGGCATCAGCCGTGCGCACCTGTACCGCATCGTCGGAGGTGCCCGGCCCAGGGGGAAGGGCGGCAACCCGGGGGCGCCCAGCATTGGTGTCAGCAGTCCAGCTGCGCCGTAGTCCATTGAAGGCCATGGAAGTGCGCTGACGTGCAAATAGTCTCCTTTTCCCCCTGTAAATGAGACAGGCGGGCGCGTAGGCTGGCCCGCCATGAGCACAGCCACCGACATGATCGCGGCCTACCTGGCCGCCGAAACCGCCATCCTTGCGGGCAAGGACGTCAGCTTCAATGGCCGCAGGGTCACGATGGAGGATCTGGACGCAATCCGCAAAGGCCGACAGGAGTGGGAGGCCAAGGCCCGCGCCGAGGCGCAGCCTGCTGGCCGCCGTGGCGGCCTTGGCGGTTACGCCGTGGCCAGCTTCAACGACTGCAACTGACCGCGCCCCGGAGCCTCCACCATGAACGCCTTCGACTTCTGGGTGTACCTCACCGACCCATCCGAGCGGTTGCGCCGTGCCCACGCCCGCAAGGTGCTCAACCGGTATGAGGCCACGGCCCCCAGCCCCTTTCGCAACAAGCGCCGCAGCAACCGGGCGCCCAATGACATCGTGCAGCGTGACGCGGCCTCGCTCCGCGCCATTGCCCGCGACCTGGAGCGCAACCACGACATCTTCCGGGGTGCCCTGCGCGTGCTGGTCAACAGCACCATAGGTGCCACCGGCATCGGTGTGGATCCCCAGCCGCGCCGCCTGGACGGCACCATCCATACCGCCTATGCGGAGCAGCTGGCCGACGCCTACAAGCGCCACTGCGAAAAGCCCGAGGTCACCCGCAAATTCAGCGACAGCATGGCGCAACGCATCATGGCCTACACGTGGTTCCGTGATGGCGAGGGCTTTGGGCAGCAGGTGTACGGCGAAGTGCCTGGCCTCAAGCACTACACCGCAGTGCCTTACTCCATCGAGCTTTTTGAGCCCGACTTTGTGCCGCTTGACTACAGCGACCCGGCCAACCGCATCAAGCAGGGCATTCAGGCCAATGCCTGGGGGCAAGCGCTCAACTACTTTGTGTACAAGTCCGACCCACGCGACAACATGGGCGCCAATTGGCTGTCGCCGCAAGATATCAAGGCTGTGCCTGCCGACCGGATGATGCACATCGCCACGCTCGATCGCCTGCATCAGTTCCGGGGTGTGTCCGAGTTCGCCAGCGTGCTCACTCGCATCGAAGACCTCAAGGACTATGAAGAGTCCGAGCGCATTGCCGCCAAGATCGCAGCGTCCATGACGGCCTACGTCAAGCGCACCAGCCCCGAAGGTTTCGACCCAGCATCTATCCCAGATGACCGCAAGGACGAACGCGGCAACATCCTCCCGCGCGACATTCGCATGTCGCCCGGCATGGTGTTTGATGACCTGCTGGTGGGCGAAGAAATCGGCATGGTCAAGTCCGACCGGCCCAATCCCAACCTGGTCGGCTGGCGTGCGGGCCAGCTCAAGGCGTTTGCGGCGGGCATCGGTGCGGGCTACTCCAGCGTCAGCCGCAACTACGACGGCACCTACAGCGCCCAGCGGCAAGAGCTGGTAGAGCAGTGGATGCACTATGCCGTGCTGGCCGACGAGTTCGTGTGCATGTGGAAGCAACCCGACTACAAGCGCTTCGTGCAGGTGGCCCATCTGTCGGGCGTGGTCAAGCGCCCGTGGGATGTGCCAGAGGACCGCGCAGCCGATGCGCTGTACCTTGGCCAGTCCATGCCGTGGATTGACCCGCTCAAGGAAGTGATGGCGTGGGAGAAGCGTACCCAGGCAGGCTTCGCCAGCGAGCAGCAGGCCATCCGCGCCGCCGGCGGCAACCCCCGCGACGTGCGCCAGCAGATTGTGGAGTGGCGCACCGCCAACGACAGCATGGGCCTGCAGTTCACCAGCGATGCGCGGTACATGAAGGGGGCAGGAGGAGACAGCAACGCCGCCCAGGTCGATGCATCAAACCCGCCAGAACCCGCGTCGGGCAACGCTTCCGCTCAAAACTAGGCTCCTGAAAATTGTCTCATTTTCCCCCTGTAAATGAGACAGGCGAATCAAGACACTGACCTTATTCGAGACGTGCGCGCAGTGCGCACCAACCGACCGACTAAAGGCAGTGTCCATGACTCAAACCACACCCACCTGGTATGCCATCCGCCGCCGCACCGCAGTCGCTGCAGCGGCCACGGGCGTGCCGGCGGTGCCTGAAATCTGGATCTATGGCGACATCGGCGAGAGCTGGTATGAAGAAACCGTCAGCGCAGTTCAGTTCATCAAAGACCTGAACGCAATTGATGAGCCTGAAATCAAGGTTCGCATCAACAGCCTTGGCGGCAGCGTGCCCGATGGTCTGGCCATCTACAACGCCATGCGCCGCCATCCCGCCACCATCACAGTCGAGGTGGATGGCATCGCCTTCTCCATCGCCAGCCTCATCGCCATGGCGGGCGACAAAGTGCACATGGCGGAAAACGCCATGCTCATGATTCACGCGCCTTGGACTTATGGTGCAGGCAACGCCGCCGAGCTGCGTGAGCTGGCCGACCAGCTCGACACCTGGGCCGCCGCCATGTCCACCAGCTACGCCGCCCGCACGGGCGACCAGCCCGCCATGCTGGCCCTGCTGACCGATGGCAAGGACCACTACTACACCGCCGCCGAGGCGCTGGACGCCAAGTTTATCGACGCCGTGACCGACCCCGTGCCCGTGGCCGCCAGCGCCGCGCGCGACTTGCCTTTGTCCCGTTTCCGCTCGCTGCCTGCATCGCTGCAGGTAGCGGGTACTCCCGCAGCTGCTGCTGCACCTTCCGCTGATGAGGATTCCATGACGAAATTCCGTTCCCACCTGCTGCTGGCCGCCGTCGGTGCTGCTGGCGCTGTTGCGGCCGGTGGCGGAAGCGCCACCCCTGCAGCTCCCGCAGCACCTGCTGCAGCCGCCACCATGGTGCCTGACGCTGCTGCCATCCTGGCCGCAGACAAGGCCCGCCGTGAAGGCATTCGCGCTGCCTTCGAACCGCACCTGAGTGTCGATGGCGTGCAAGCCATCCTTCGCCAATGCGAAGACGATCACACCGTCACGCCCGAGGCTGCAGGCCTGCGCCTGCTGGCCCACGTGGGCAAGACTATGCAGCCTGCCGCCGGTGGCGACGTGCGCACGGTGGAAGACGAGCGCGACAAGTTCGTGGCCGCCGGTGTGCAGGCCGTACTGGCGCGCGGCAACATCGCGCTGGACAAGAGCGGCCCTGTGCGTGCCGAAGGTGCCAACCCTCTGCGCGGCCGCAAGCTGCTAGCCATTGCCGAGGCCTGCCTGGTGCGCGCTGGTGTGCGCACCGAAGGCATGGACCAGCGCGCCCTGGTGGCCGCAGCCTTCACCACCTCGCGCAGCGACTTCCCCATCCTGCTGGAGAACGTGCTGCACAAAACCCTGCAAGGTGCGTACACCCTGCAGGCTGACACCTGGACCCGCTTTTGCGCCCGCGGCTCGGTTGGCGACTTCCGTGAGCACAACCGCTACCGCGTGGGAAGCCTCTCCAATCTGGAGGATAAAAACGAGCTGGGCGAGTACCGCAACAAGGTGATCCCCGATGGTGAAAAGGGCACCATCAAGGCCGGTACCAAAGGCAACATCATCAACATCAGCCGCGAGATGATCATTGATGATGATCTGGGTGCATTTACTGGCCTGGCTTCCAGCCTAGGGCGTGCTGCCAAGCGAACCATCGAGGCGGGTGTGTATTCGTCGCTGCTGTCCAATAGCGGCCTGGGTCCGTTGCTGAATGACGGAAAAACGCTGTTCCACGCAGACCACGGCAACATCGCTGGCACCGCCGCCGCGCCCACCGTCACATCGTTTGAAGCGGCTCGCGTACTGATGCGTGCCCAGAAGGACGTGGGCGGTAATGACTTTCTGGAGATCTCGGCCGATGTGTGGCTGGGCCCGGACGGCATCGTGGGCCAGGCCAAGGTGGTCAACAACTCCACCTTCGACCCTGACGCCGCCAACAAGCTGCAGCGCGCCAACATCGCCGCCGGCATGGTGCGCGACATCGTGGGTTCGCCGCGTTTGTCTGGCACCCGCTGGTACCTCTTTGCCGACCCCGTGCAGGCGCCGGTGATGGAGGTGGCCTTCCTCGATGGCATCGACATGCCTTACATCGAAATGGAAGAAGCCTTCACCACGGATGGCGCCCGTTGGAAGGTACGCCTCGATTTCGGCGTGGCCGGTACCGACTATCGCGGCGCCGTCACCAACGCTGGCGCCTGATACGCCGCCAGCGCAGCAAGCCACACCCGGCCCGACCTCTTAACCCTGACCCAAGGAAACCATCATGGCAGGCAACTACCTCATGTCCGGCGATGTGCTGGACTACACCAACACCACGGGCGCGGCGCTGGCAAGCGGCGCCATGGTGCCCATCGGCACCAAAGTGGGTGTGGCGCTCGCCAACATCGCCAACGGCGCAACCGGCTCCGTCCGCGTCCGTGGCGTGTTCACGATTGCCAAGCTCAGTACAGACACGCCCGCACAGGGCGCTGCGCTGTACTGGGACAACACCAACAAGCGCCTGACCACCACCGCCAGCGGCAACACCCTGGCGGGCTATGCGGCCAAGGCTGCGGGCTCTGGAGCCACCACGGTCGAAGTCAGCATCAACGCCTGACCGGCAGCGCTGCGCCATGTCCCTGAACCCCTTCGCCACCCTCGAAGCCCGCGTCAACAGCGCGGTGCAGCGCCGCCTGGCCAACGCCACGGCGACGTACCAGGGGGGCGCACCCTTCGGCGTGCTGTTCGACCGCACTGCGTCCGAGCCTTACGGCCAGGCGGTCGATGTGGCTGCGCTGTCGGTGGGGTACTGCGTGGCCAACACCCCAGGCGTGCGCGAGGGTAGCGAGCTGGTCATTGATGGCGTGGTGCACGTTGTCACCGGCCCGGTGCAGCCCGATGCGGGCGGCTGGGTCAGTCTGTCTGTGTACCCCAAGGGCTGATCGCCGTGTTTGCCCTCATCGCCCCCATCAAAACCCGCCTGCTGGCCCTGGCGCCGCTGGCAGGCTGGCAGGTGCGTTCTGAGGACGTGGACGCAGACCGCACGGGGCTGCCTGCTGCCGATGTGCGCTGCGTCGGCGCCCAGGCGCAAGACAGCGAAACCGTGGGCGTGACGCTGGACCCTGTCTATGCCGTCACGTTGGCTGTCAAGCGTGGGCCCACTGCTGGGGTAGAGCTGGAGGATGCGCTGGCCGCTGTCATTGGCAGCCTGCACAACTGGACTCCCGGCAGCCAAGGCGGCACGCACTGGCGGCGCCTGTCGCTGCAGCTGGTGCGCCCGCCCGAGTTTTCTGAAACGGGCGTTGTCGCCTACGAACTCACCTTTGCCACCAGCGCTGTCTACCACGGCGCCAAAACCGGCACCTGAAACACAACCACCACAGGATGAACACCATGTCCGAAGTCATCAAGCAAATCTACAAGCCCTCCATGACGGTGGGCCAGGTCTACGCCAAAGTCTACGGCTCTGCCGCGCTGCCGCTGCCCATTGGCAACGTGCTGGAGCTGGGGGTCGAGCACACCGAGGACGTGCAAAAGCAAGACGACATGACCGCCCTGGGCGGTGGAACCCATGCCGAAGTGCGCCGCATCACCGAGGCCAAACTCACCGCAAAGCTGGCCGACCTGAACGTGGTCAACATGTCGCGCGCCATCTTCGGCACTGCATCGGCTACCACGGCGGGCACAGTCACAGACGAGGCGCACACCGCCACCTTGGGCGGCCTGATCCGGCTGGCACACATCCAGCCCACGGCCGTCACCATCAAAGAGGGCGCCACATCCGGCGCGGCGACGCCCGTCACCATGGCGGGCAATTACGAAGTGCGCCCCGAGGGTGTGTACATCCTGCCCGGCGCTGCAGACCTTGCCGACGCAGACAAGCTGTGGGTCAGCTACAGCTACGGTGCCTATGCTGTCATCGAGGCCATGACCACCAAGTCGGTCGAGCTGTCGCTCACGTTTGGCGGCCTCAATGAAGCCGATGGCGGCAAGCCTGTGGTGGTGGACATTTTCCGCGCCAGCCAGGGCATCACGAAAAACCTGGCCCTCATCAACAAGGGCTTCGGCGCGCTGGACGTTGAGGGCTCCATCCTCATCGACCCCACCAAGTCTGGCACCGGCATCAGCCGCTACTACAAGGTGAGCATGGCCTGACGGGCCAGCGCCGCCTCATCCCCTCCAACGGCGCCCAGCGCGCCGTGCGCCTCCAAGTGCCGCCCTCCCACTTTGTTGTGGAAACGGCGGCAGTTGAAGCCGCTGCATTGCCTGCCCACCTCAACCGAAAGCACCGCCCGTGGCATTCAAACCCATCGAGATTCTGATCAACGCCAAGGACAACGCGTCCTCGGTGTTCACCAGCTTGCAGTCCAAGGTGGTGGCGGTGGGCGCTGCCATTGCCACCTACTTCGGTGTGAGCGCTTTTGCGGGTGTGGTCAAGGGCGCGGCCAATTTTGAAGAGGGCATGAGCCGCGTGCAGGCCGCCACTGGCGCCAGCGCGGCCGAGATGGAAAAGCTGCGCAAGGCAGCTGAAGACGCCGGGGCCAATACCAAATTCACCAGCGTAGAGGCCGCAGGCGCGCTGGAGAACCTGGCCAAGGCAGGCCTCAACGCCAACGAGGCCGTGGCGGCGTTGCCCGCCGTGCTGCAGCTGGCAGCAGCCGGTGGCACAGACCTGGGCCAGGCCAGTGAATTCATCACCAAAGCCGTGATGGGCATGGGCTTGGCGTTCACCGACGCGGGCCGTGTGGCCGACGTGCTAGCGTTGGGAGCCAACGCCACCAACACCAGCGTGACCGGCCTGGCCCAGGCGCTCAGCTACGCCGCGCCAGTGGCCAACACCCTGGGCCTGAGCCTCGAAAGCACCGTGGCCATCATCGGCAAGTTTGCCGATGCAGGCATCGACGCCAGCCGCGCCGGTACCGCGCTCAACTCCATCCTGAGCCAGTTTGCCAACCCTGCCAGCCAGTTCCGCAACGAGCTGGCCGCCGCAGGCATCACCACCGGCAACTTTGAAGATGCGCTGCGCCAGCTGGCCGCCGCTGGCCCGCAGGGCTCCAAGGCCATCAACGCCGTGGGCCTGGAGGCAGGCCCCGCGCTGCGCGCTCTGCTGAATCAAGGCACCGGGGCGCTGGACGAACTCACCGCCAAGCTGAAGAACGCCGAAGGCAGCGCCGCCGCCACTGCCAAGGTCATGCAGGACAACCTCAACGGGTCCCTGACAGGCTTGGCCAGCGTGTGGGAGACCGTGAAGAACGCACTGGGCACCCCTGTGCTGCCGGTGCTCAAGGATGGCGTGGACCAGCTGGCTGCAGCGTTCAAAAATGCGGTGGCAGATGGCACGGTAACGCGGTTTGGCGAGGCCATTGCCGCAGCGTTTCAGGCGGGCATCAAGTGGGTGCGCGAGTTCCTGGGTACTGTGGACTTCACCAAGCTGGTCGCAGACCTGCAGGGCTTTGCTGCGCGCACCGGGGAAGTGTTTGACCAGGTGGGGCAGTACGCTACCAATGCGGGCAACATCGTCAAAGTCACCTTTGGGGTGATGAGCGCCGGGTTCAACTTGGTGCTGGCTGTCATCTACAAGTTGGGCGAGGCCTTTGCGTTCCAGGCTAGCGCCATTCAGACCGGGTTGGCCGCCATCATGGACGGCTTTGCAAAGGTCACCTTTGGCAAGCTGTCTGCAGGCTTTAAGGCTGCTGCGGCTGAGGTGCGTCTCTCTGCTGAAGCCACCATGGCAGCCAGTGATGCGCTCGGAGAAAAGGCTAAGCAGGCCATGCTGAAGGCCGCGGATGCGGCGGAATTGGCCCGTGAAGGCTACAACGGGCTAAGTGCTGAAGTAAGCGCAACAAGCGCTGCAACGCAGGCGTGGTCAAAGACTGTCGAGCAGGTGAGTGCTGAACTGTCTAAATCTGCGGAGGCCGCAGCAGCAGCAAGTCTTGCCGCCCAGAAAAAAGCCCAGGCCGACCAGGTGGCAAAACAGGCCGCCGAGGAGCACCGAGCTGCCATTGCCCAGTTGCGGCAGGAGTATGCGGACCTTGTCGCCAAGGGTGACTTGCAGGGCGCGGCCACCAAGCTGCAGGAAATCAATAAGGCCCTGCGCGACACGGCACCCGCTGGGAAAGAGGCGGCCCGGGCGGCTGCTGAAGCTGCAGCGCAAATCGAAGCCGCTTTTGGCCGCCTTGGTGTTTCCAGCGCTGCGCAGCTCAAGCAACAGGCTGATGCTGCCCAGCGCGACTACCAAACCATCAAAAACGCCGGGACCAGCACCGCCGAGGACATTGCGAACGCCTTCAAGGTAGCCGCAGAAAAAGCCATCGCAGCCAACAAGGGCGTGGCCCCCAGCTGGGTAGAGGCGGAGGCTGCGGCCCGTGGCTATCGCATCGTCATTGATGAATCGGGCAAGGCGACGCTGGAATTGGCAAACAAAACGGGCGAAGCCACTGGCCGCATGGCCCGCGGTTGGCAGGCATCGCGTGAGGCCATCCAGGCCAATGCAGATGCAATTGACGAGCTGAACATGCGCTACAAGCTCAGCGCCGATTACACCGAGCGTGAAATTGCGTTGCTTGCCCGCCAGGCGGCAGCCCTGGAGAAGGCGGCAGAGGCAAAACGCAAGTATTGGAACGTGGACAAAGATGGCTTCACGCTCGACGCCAATGGCCAGCGCCAGCAGATGACTGCACCCACGGGCGATTTTGTGTTCAACGCAGCCAAGGGTGCGGGGCTGACCGAGGCGGAGGCGCTTGCCCTAATGGATAAGTATTTCCAGAACGGCAAGCCTACGGGCGTGACGGCTGCCAACGGTCTCAACGGCCCCAGCCGTGACTGGTTCTCCATCGTCAATGAGGCTATCAGCCAGGCGGTGATTGAAAAAGCTCGCCAAAACGTTGCTGGCGGGGCAGCGCAGAACAGCAGCCCGCCTGTGGCCCAGGGTGGCGGTGATGGCGCAGGCGCCAATGCTGGCGGTAAGACAGAGGCCATGTCTGCCAAGAGTGGCGGCGCCACCTACATCTCCAACATCACCATCCCCGGCCTGGCAGACCGCGAAGAAATCCGCTTTGCCGACCCCATCAGCCAGGCCCGCAATGAAAGCCTGCTGCGCAAGCTGGCCCAGGCCAAAAGCACGGCCATCCGGTAAGCCCTATGAGCATCACCCTTACTTACAGCGGCACCACCGCCACCCTGAGCGACCGCCTGCACTGGGCAGACGAGTTCGACTGGAGCCCGGTCGAGCAAGAGACTGGGTACAGCACCAGAGGTGCACTACTGGTGGACGTTGCGGAAAAGCAGGGCGGCCAGCCCATCACGCTGGAGGGCACCGATACCAACGCATGGATCAGCCGCGCCCTTTGCAGCACCCTGCAGGCCTGGGCTGCGCTGCCGGGCATCCAGCTTGACCTGGTGCTGCGCGGTGTCACACACCAGGTCATTTTTGACCACGCCAAGGGCGGGTTTTCAGCGCAGCCCATCTGGAAGCTGCTCGACGGCGAAATCACGCCCGAGCTGTTCTACCGCCCCACCTTCCGTTTTCTGAAAGTCTGAGCCATGGCCATCCTCGAAGGCGATATCAAACTCCTCGCGTCCCGCGTCATGGACGACGTGCCCGAAGGCGGCGGCGGCCCCACCGGCAACGTCATCCCCTACGGCGGCAGCAACCACATCTTCCGCGACATTACCGAGGCCGACCGCGCAGGCGGCAACGTCAGCGTCATGCAGGTGCACGCGGCTGTCATGACCGACAACGCAGAGCCCTACATGGGCGCCAATTTCGTCCTGTCGATGCCACCCACTGACCCCAACGTGTCGGTGACCTTGGCCAAGTGCAACCTGTTCGCGCGCCGCACGGAGATCGCGGCGGCCATTGCCAACTATCTGATCCAGAGCAGCGAGTGGTCCGGCTACCTTTTTGAGAACCACGTCATCGGGCAAAAAAACATTCAGGTCTTCCACCGCCCTGGCACCCCCACGCCCAACATCAACCGCACGCTGGTGCTGACCTACAACGAGGGCCAGCCCAGCCAGCAAATCCAGTACGTGCGCGTCATCAAGGTCACCACCGAAACCCGCACTTTTACCTACAACTCGGGCGGAAGCTACATCGACTACCAGGCCAGCGTCACCCAGCTAGACCTTGCCAACGAGCTGCGCTACAACTTCCCAGGCTCGCCGCCTGACCGCAACTTTGCCCGCGCGGCCAACAAAACCATGCTGCGCGACACCACCGTGGCGGATGCGGCGGTGTACTACGGCGCCTCGCCCACCACGGCGGTGGCCAACATCGGCGACACCGCAGTGCGGGTGGCCAGCATTTACAGCCAGCTGGTGCCCAACTCGCGCACCGAGACCTCGGCACTGGACCAGCGCCCTGCAGCCACGCGCAGCATCGTGCTGGCAGAGACACCACGTCGGGTAGAGGTGCCCGTGGCCGCGCACACCCAGCGCATCAAGATCGGGCAGGAGAACCGTAGCTACAACCACGTGTTCATGCTCAAGCCACTGCCTGCGCCGGGCACCATCACCATCAGCTGGATGGCACTGGGCACCTGGTACACGCTGCAGGATGACGGTGCGGGGGCGTTCACTGGCAGCGGCACCGGCCAGATCATTTACAACACCGGTAGCGGCTCCATCACCACGCCAGAGCTGCCCGACGTGGGCAGCGCGGTCATCATTCAGTGGGCGGAGACGCTGGCATTCACCAACCGCACCAGCCAGGGCGCATCCGTGCGCCCGCCTGAATACGCGTGGGTCATCGAAAGCGCTGTGGACGATGCCATCGTACCCGGCTCGCTGGTGCTCACATACCCCAGCGCGGGCACCATTCGCACGGTCACAGACAACGGCAGCGGCAAGCTGACGGGTGCAGGCACTGGTGTGGTGGACTACCCCAGCCGCAGCGTGCTGCTGCGCCCCTCCGTCATGCCCGATGCCGGCGCGCAAATCTCGGTGGCGTGCGAGCTGGATGCCGTGGTCACCGACCTGATCAACCTCACCGCCGTCACCCCCGACGCAGGCGGCTTTGTGACCTTTGGGCTCACGCAGCAGCCCGCTGCTGGCACATTGCAAGTGCAATGGGCCACCGCCCGCGCCACCAGCAACACCAGCGGTGGCGTGCTCACGGGCGTCAAGACCATCACGCCTGACAGCGGCGGTGGTGGTGGTGTGGTGATTGACAAGCCGGGCGGCCCAGGCGGCCCCGTGCAGCCCACTGATACCCAGCCGCTGCGTTTCCGTATGGACATGGGGATCATCGTGGGCGGCACGCCCCAGGCCACATCGGGCTACGTGATCCTGGAGTCCGTGGGCACCTTCGCGGGCGTCGTGGCCGCTACAGACGCCATGAACACCGCAGCCGCTGCAGGCTACGTGCCTGCAGGCACCCGCGTGGGCGACACGCTCACCATCGCAGGCATGCCGATGCTGGTGGTGCAGACGCGCGAGCCCGCAGGCCAGCCGACCGAGCTGGACGCCAACTGGGTGCGCATGACCACCTTGATCTACCCCAGCTCCGGCAGTCCCTTGGGGGGCGCTGCCTGGGGCCTGCCTGCGTAAGACCCGAGAGCCACGCACATGACCACCACCTACACCCCCGCGCCCATCTCCATCAGCACCGACCCGGGCAGCAGCGCCTCCATCACCGAAGAGTGCACCACCACCGAGGACGGCCGCCTGATCGCCCTGCGCACCGTCACCGACAACGGTGCGGGCAGCTTTCTGGGCAGCATGGGCACCGTCAACTACACCACCAAGCAAGTGCAGCTCAAGGTGGTGACGTATGCGCGCACCACCGAGAGCTACAAAAGCGACCATGAGCAGCCCACGGATTTTGGGCAGTCGCTGGAGGGCGATGGCACCACCACCACCGCCCTCAAGGGCGCGCAGTACAGCACCGCCAGCGTGGGCGAAGAGCTGCTGGCGGGCAGCTCGGTGGTGGCGCGATATCGCGTGGGCGCATCCGTGCCCCGCCCGCACACGCAAAGCTACACACCCAGCTCCGTCAAGATTGACCTGTGCCCCTATACCAACCACCGCATCGTGCCGGGCAGCGTCCAGTTTCGGTGGATGGGGCAGGTGTACAGCGACTTTGAGGGCGTGATCTACCGGGGCCGCACCGACAGCACCCCCGGCATCGCCAGCGGCACCATCAGCTACGCGGCAGGCACAGCGCTCATGACCGACTATGTGGTGGGCGGCACCGGCCCCACCGACTTCCAGCTGCTGAGCCTGTGGACGCAGGCCATCCCCTGGTCCACCGCCTGCATCTTTTTCCGCACCCAGGCGGCGCCCATCAAGCCCACGGGCATGGTGCTGACGCTGCTGGACCTGGAGGGCAACGCGCTCACCGCCACGGGCGACCTCAGTGGCAACCTCATCGGCACCCATATGTGGGGCAAGTTCGACTACCAAACCGGCCTGGGCGAGCTGATGTTTGGCGACTTTGTGCTCGACAGCAGCCTGACCGCCGAACAAAAAGCAGAGTGGTGGTACGACCCCGCCGACGTGGGCGCCGTGCAGGCGGGCAAAATCTGGCGCCCCTGGCCCGTGGACCCCACCACGCTGCGCTACAACAGCGTGGCGTACCTTTACCTGCCGCTGGACGCGGACATCATCGGCCTGGACCCAGTTCGCCTGCCACCCGATGGCCGCGTGCCCATTTACCGCGTGGGCACCTATGTGGTCATCGGCCACACCGGCGTGGTGCCTGCCGCCACTTACACCGCAGGCCAGACCATCAACTGCGCCCGCGAGCGCCTGTCGCGTGTGTACCTGATCGGCGCCGATGGCCAGCTCATCCGCACGGGCTACGCGCTGGATCTTGATGCAGGCACCATCAGCGTCACAGACGTCACTGGCTGGGTGCAGCCCGTCACCGTCAAGCACCGCATCGAGCAGATGGCCCGCGTGGCTGATGTGCAAATTGACGGCACGCTCAAGCTCACCAAGCAACTGGCGCACGATTTCCCTGTGGGTAGCGTCGTCAGCAGCGCCATCATGGCGGGCAACCTGCGCGCCCGTGCCTTGCCCGTGTTCGACCAGCAAACCTGGGATGGCGTCACCTGGTCCGACGTCACGGTCGGCAACCCAGCGCCAGCGACTTACAACGACGGGGCCTTCCCGGTGGTGGTCACCAACAAAGGCGCCATCACCGAGCGCTTTGCACTGCGCGTGCTCACCGGCGGCACTGACGTGGAGGTGATCGGCGAGCACGTCGGCAACCTGGGCACCTTCAGCCGCAACACTGCCATTGCGCCTATCAACCCCATTTCTGGCGTGCCTTATTTCACGCTGGCCGCAGCGGGCTGGGGCGCTGGCTGGGTGCCGGGCAACACGCTGTTTTTGCCCACCGTGGGCACCTACTACCCCATGGCGGTCATCCGCGCCACGCAGCCCAGCGAGGCCATCGGCACCGACTACGCCTTTGAAATCACCGAGCGCGGCGATATCGACCGCGCACCCGTCAACCCCGTCATCTAACCCGCCACCATGATCTATACGTTTGACTCCGCAATGACGGGTGCACCCGTCCTCTCTGGCACTGCCGGTGCCCTGCGCGCCGTGTTCAAAGCCTGCCTGGTTGACGGCTTTGGCGCTGGTGCTGTGGCCACACTCACCGTGGCCTCGGGCATTGCCACTGCCACTTTTCCTGGGGCGCACCCGTACCGCATCGGCACAGTTTCGCAGTTCGGCGGGGCCACGCCAACGGGACTCAATGGGCAAAAGCGCATCCTCACCACCACCACCAACTCCGTCACGTTTGATGCCACCGGCATTGCAGACGGTACCGCTACCGGCACCATCACGCACAAGGTGGCGGCAGTGGGCTGGCAAGAGCTTTTTGCGGGCACCCTAACCAATGTGCTGTGCGTCAAACCCACCGTACCCGAGGCCACGGGCTGCGTGCTGCGCATTGACGACACCGGCACAACCAACGCCCGTGTGCGCGCCTTTGAGGCCATGACCGACGCATCGACCGGCACCGGCCCAACGCCCCTGGACAGCCAGCTCTCTGGCGGCCTGTTCTGGCCCAAGAGCGGCACTGCCAACAGCACGGCCCGCCCCTGGTACATGGTGGCCGATGAGCGTGGCTTCTACCTGGCAGTGTCCCCCCAGGGCACGAACCGCTACACGCTGCTGTATGCAGGCGATATCGCCAGCCTTAAAAGTGGCGACGCCTACGGCTATCTGCTCACCGGCAACCAGGCCGACCAGACGGCTTTGACCACGGTGCCCGATGGCTGCTGCGGCTGGTCGCACCGCAGCGCGCGCAATGGGGCGTACATGATGCGGTCGCACACGGCCATCGGGCAGTCCATCGCGGTGCAGCGCCTTGGCGCGCACCACAACGGCAGCACGGCAGACGTGTACGCGGGCACTGCGGGCTATTCGCTCGGCACGTACCCCAATGGCCCCAACAACGGCCTGATGACCGGTGTGCTGGAGCTGCACGCGCTGGGCATCCGGGGCACCTTGCCTGGTTTGCTGCACCCCGTCCAGGACTGCGGCAGTGCGTTTGCTACGGGGGCCATCGTGGACGGTACCGACGATCTTGCCGGGCGTCGGCTGATGGCCATCCGCACGGCACCACCGGATGGTGCCGTGGTTGCGGGCACGGCGTTCATCGACGTGACTGGTCCTTGGAGCCGCTGATGCCGTCGGCCACTCATTGGCGTGTGCGGGTCCAGTCCTCTGTGGGCGGTACATGGATCGTGTTCACCGAGGTTGCATTCTTGGATGCGGCGGGCAACGACTTGTCAGTTGGCGGCACGGCAATTGCCAGCTCGCAATACAGTGCAGCGTTTGCAGCTTCCAAAGCCTTTGACAAAGTGCTCAATTCTGGAAGCCGATGGTGTAACGTTGATAACCAGTTTCCAGCGTGGATCGGCTACGCCCACCCTGCTGCGGTGGACGTGGCCTTCGTGCGCATCTGGTGCGACTCGCTGACCAATATTGGCACGGCACAGTGCCCTCCGACCACATCTGCGGTCAGCCTTGAGTATTCGACCGACAGCGGGGCCACATGGATCAGCGCCGGTGTGAGTGTCCGCCATGAAGGCGCGTGGGTTGAAAGCGGTGTCGTACTGCTGAGCGCAGCCGCGTCGATCGCGGCGCCTCGTTTGTCAGCTGCGCAGGTGGCGGCATCTGCGCCGGTGCCGGGACATGAATGTCCGCGCGGGGTGAGGGTGAGTAGTGCGCGCGACATAGAGTTTGGTGGTGCTGGCACCATCTACGGCACCACCAAGACCAAAGGCACGCCCAACACCCCCACCCACGCCCGCGTAGTGCTGCTGCACCAGCGCAGCAAGCTGCCCGTGCGCGAGACGTGGAGCGACCCGACCACGGGCTACTTTGAGTTCCGGGGTATCGATGTCAATCAGCAGTTCCTGACGCTGGCAGAGGATGCTGACGGCACATACCGACCAGTGGCGGCCAACCGGCTCACGCCCGAGGTGCTGGCATGAGCGGAACCTGGCGCGTTGGCCCCGTGACAGCTCTGGCCCAGCTGCAGGCCACCATCGAGGCGGCTGATGCAGGCCCCGGCCCCAGCAAGATCCAGCTTTACACCACCGCGCGGCACACCGAGCTGGACGGCGCAGGGAGCGACACACCCCAGGCCGAGGTGGTGCTGGCCGTGCCGTGCGCGTCCATCGTGGATGGCGCCCTGGTGCTGCACGTGGCCAACCCCGACGGCACGTTGGTCACCGCTACGGGCCTGCCGCGCTGGGGCCTGTGGGTCAACGGTGCGGGCGCCATCGTGGCCGAGGGCAGCGTGACGGACGAAGCCAACGGCGGCGACTTCTGGGTAGCTGGCGGCGCCACGCCCCCCGGTGAAACCAGCCCACTGCTGCAGGCCGGTGGCCTGGTGCTGCTGGGCACTACATCGCTGACATGAGGGCCAGCGTGTGGCAAGTACCGATCTGCTCTTTGGCCAGCTACCCAACCCACCAGGTGGCCCGGTCGAGATCGTCTTTGGCGACGACAGCGGCCTGCCACCGGGCGCGGTCGAGCTGCTGGCCAGCGGCACCATCACCGGCCTGCGCGGGCACATCGTTGCCCGCGTTGTGGCCAAGCTGCGGGCGGCGGGCAGCATCACCGGTTTGCGTGGGCGCATCGGCGCGCTGTATGACGTCAACGTGGAGCGCCCCGTGGCCTCCACAGTCCGCTCGGGCTGGCAAGAGGCGCAGCCCCTGCGCGTCGGCACGCAGGTGCGCTACGAGCAGGCCAGGCCCGTGCATGCCCCTGTGCAGGTGGCGTGGCAAGACGGGCGCAGCCTGGGCGCCGTGCACCAGTCGCGCTGGCAGCAGGCCCAGCAGCTGCGGGCGCTGGTGCGCCAGCAAATGCAGCAGGCGCAGCCTGTGGGCAGCGCACCCACCTTGCAGCGGTTTGAGGATGCGGATCGCCTGCGCAGCATCGTCCTGCAGCGCATGCAGCAGGCACTGCCCGTGGCAGCGCCTCCCACGGCCCAGCGGTTTGAGGACGCCACCCGCCTGCGCCACCTGGTGCGCAGCAGCTTTGAACAAGGCCAGCGCCTGCAGGCTGCAGTCAGCGATAGCTTTGGCCGCGGAGTGCCGCTGTCGCGCGTCATCGCTGTGCGCTACGAGGAGGCCCGCAAGCCCCCGCCAGGCATCAGCAAGCCGGTGCAACCGCCTGCGGCGGACCCGTGCTATGTGCCCAGCCTGCCTGCGCACCTGGTCTTTGACGAGCTGGCAGACAGCAGCCAGCCGGTCAACCTGGTGTTCGTGTGCGAGCGGCATGGGCCGGGGCCGCAGCCGGGCGAAATCATCGTTGTCCCAGTTCGGAGGGCCTATATCGTGATCAACAGCATCACCCTGCACCGGGTGGACACGGGCGCCGAGCTGCACGCCTACAGCTTCAACATGTCGCTGGACTACCAGTCGTGGACGTGGGCCTGGAACGCATCGCTGCATGCAGATGCCGCGCCGCACCTGGGCCGCGACAGCGCGGGCGACCCGCCCGAGCTGGCCGTGTTCGTCAACGGCGTGGAGTTCCGCCTGCGGCTGGAGCGCAAGTCGCGGGACCGTCGTTTCAGCCCAACGCGCTGGGCGGTGTCTGGCCGGGGCAAGGCCTCGGTGCTGGGGTCTGACGACGCGCCCCGGCAGTCCTTCCGCAACACGACAGACCGCACGGCGCAGCAGCTCATGGCCGACGTGCTCACCGTCAACGGCGTGCCCATGGGCTGGACCATTGACTGGGGCCTGGACGACTGGCTGGTGCCTGCTGGCGCCTGGGCCATTCAGGGCAACTACATCGACGCCATCAATGACATCGCGGGCGCAGCGGGTGGGTACGTGCAGCCCCACAACACGGCGGCCACGCTGCGGGTGCTGCCGCGCTACCCCCTGGCGCCTTGGGAGTGGGGCAGCGTCACGTCATACGTGCAAATCCCCGACGACGCGGCCGAGGTGGAGGGCACCGAATACGTCGACAAGCCCGCCTACAACCGCGTTTTCATCGGCGGTATCGGCGCAGGCGTGTTTGGCCCCTTCACGCGGGCGGGCACAGCGGGCAACGTCATCGCGCCGCCTGTCAACCACGCGCTCATCACCCACCCTGATGTGCACCGCCAGCGCGGCATAGCCGAGCTGTCAGACACCGGCCGGCAGGAAATCATCACGCTCAACATGCAGGTGCTGCCTGAGTCTGGCGTCATCGTGCCGGGTCAGTTCGTTCGCTACCAGGGCGAGTCCACGGTGATGGGCATCGTGCGCAGCACCTCCATCGACTGGAGCCGCCCCCGGCTGCGCCAAACGCTGGAGGTTGAAACCCATGCCTAACGCCTACCGCGAATTCATGGCGCTGATGCCAGACCAGCCCCTGGAAGTGGGGGAAATCACATCCATCGCTGGGGGTGTGGCCCTCATCACGCTGCCAGGTGGTGGGGTGATCCAGGCCCGGGGCGATGGCACCGTAGGCCAGCGCGTGTTTGTGCGTGCTGGCGTTATCGAGGGCGAGGCGCCCACGCTCACGTACGTGACCGGCGAGGCGTGAGCCATGCAGATTTCACAACAACACGCCAGACGGAGGGAATGTGATTCAAGACGATTTCGGTAACTTGGTGGACCCCGCAACCGCAGCCACCATCCACGCCCGGCTGGACGATGGCGATGTGCGCTTTGCGCGCGTGGAGGCAGAGCAAAAAGCGTTGCGCCTGGAGCTGGAGACCAACACCACGGCGACCAAAGCCGTGAAGGCTGACACGGCAGAGCTGGTGGAGCTGTTTCAGTCGTTCAAAGGCGCCATCAAAGTCCTGAACTGGCTGGGCAAATTGGCAAAACCCATGGCTTACATCGTCGGCTTTGGTACCGCGTGCATGGGCTTCTGGGCAGCACTGAAAGGGCACAAATGAAAGACGCGATCCGCAAGCGGCTCATGCAGGCCGCACTCGCCATCACCATGGGCGCCGCTGGGGGCGTGGCCACGCACTACGCGGCGCAGCGGCCCAGCAATGCTGTGCTGTTGGCCATGGAGCTGGGCAGCTACTACGAAAGCAGCGGCCGGCACATCGGCACACCCTACATCGACAAGCTGGGCAAGGGCCAGCCGCTGACGGTGTGCAACGGCGTGACCGGCCCCGAGGTGGTGGCTGGCCGCACCTACTCGCGTGACGACTGCAAGCGGCTGGAGCTGCCCAAATACATCGAGGCCGAGCGCCTGGCCCGTGCCGCGCTCAAGCACTGGGATGCTTACAACGTCTGGGTGCGCGTGAGCCTTATCGACATGGTTTACAACCTCGGCCCCTCGGTGCTTGACGGCACGACGCTGGTGCGGCTGGGCAATGCGGGCGACCTGGTGGGCATGTGCCAGCAGATGCCCCGCTGGGTGCGCGGCACTGTCAACGGCCAATCGGTGGTGCTGCCTGGCCTGGTGGACCGCCGCGATGCCACCCGCGAGCTGTGCGCGGAGTGGGGCAGGGATGGGCATTTCAGCGCTGGCCTGATCGCGAGGGCGCAACCATGAGCCCGCTGCACATCCTCATCCTGATCAGCCTGGCCGCCAATGGCCTGCTGGGCTGGGTCTACCTGGGGCAGCGCGATGACACCGCTACCGCCCAGGCTGACCTGCGCGCCATGCAAAGCCAGCGCGACGGCATCCGCCAGGTGGCCAGCGAGTGCTCTGCGTCTGTGGACGATCTGCGCAAGCTGGCAGACCGCCGCTACATCGTGGCCGCGCCTGCCCGTGCGGCTGCAGCCAGCGCTGCGCAGGGCCACAACCAGCGGGCCGATGTGATCTTGTCCACGCCCGCGCCGGTACCTGGCGACGCGTGCGCCAGCGCGCAGGCCCGGGTGGATGACTGGCTCAAGGGGAGGGCGAAGCCATGAAAACCGCTATTGCATTGATAGCTGCTTGCGCTTTGTCGGCGTGCGGCACGGCTGGGAATCGTGTGGAAATCCAGCGCGTGAACGTGGCCGTGCCTGTGGCCTGCCAAGAGAAAGAACCCGCCCGCCCAGTCATGCCCACCGAGGCTTTGCGGCCTGGGGCGACTGTGGACCAGTTCACCCAGGCCGCCCAGGCAGAGATCGAGCGCCGCGAGGGTTACGAGGGCCTGCTGCGTACTGCGCTGGCTGCGTGCACGGCGCCCCTGGAAGCCGCGCCATCGCCAAAGGCCCAGTGATGCAGCCAGCCCGCACTGCCAAGGTGGTCCGCCAGCTCGCCCAACGCCAGCGCCGAGACCAGCGCGAGCTGGCCAGGGAGCTGCAGGAGCGGGCGCAGCGGCAAGCCATCCCGCGCCGGGATGACGGGCCGCCGCCTCGCGTTGATTGAACCAATAAAAAAGCCCTCGGATTGCGCCGAGGGCTTTTGATGCCAAGCAAATTACTTTGGCTTTGTCTTATTTGGCGCTTGCGTCAGTGCGGATGCCGCTACCGACTTTTGAGCTGGTGTGCTCTTCGGGTTGCTGAGGATCTTGCTGGCTGCGGATGCAACTTTTGCAGAGGTCTGTTCGTTGGATTTTGGGCTTGATGCCATGGCTAGGTTTCCTATGCTCCGTAGAGCGGTAATAACAAAAAACCAAGCAAGACCAACACAAATCATGGCAAGATCGCAGCTGTGAGGAAGAGATCTTTTTTGATCTGCCCCTACCCGGCTTGGAAACAGGTTGGGCGATCAAGCCACGGTTCCAGCCGTGGCTTTTTCGTTTGGTCTGTGCACACTATAAATGGTGTGCCGAGCAGGTTCAAGGCACTACCGGTAGTGTACCGCTGCAATTTGTTGCTATCTTCTGCTATCTGGGCATGGATCTACAGGGTATGCCCGCTTGGGGGCCGCGTCTGCGCTGATGCGCGTATGAATGGCCCTTTGTTGGCGCGCCCTGCGGGAGAGATTGCTTCTGAAAGCCTTTGTATTCAAGGCTTTGCAATGCTGTTTAAAAACACATACATGCTGCTTTGGTGCAACACCTGGCGCGAATAGGTTGGCGGGAGTTTTGGGGGCTAGAACGGCGCCGGCGATTCGATGACCTCCACCGGCCCAATCCCTCGGTACAGCATCTCGCCCGTGTGCTTCACGGTCACCGTCCAGCGGTCGGGCTCCACCTGCTCGACCAGGTAGGCCGCAGCCTCCAGCGGCAGCACCAGCTCGTCGGGCATGCCGCCATACCAAGTTGGTGTGCGCAGCAGAGTGGGGTAGGGGATCAGGTCTTGATGTGGGTCTTGTGCCATTGCTCACTCACTGAGGGTTCTTTGCCGGTGCGCTCTTCCACCGGCAGCTTCTTCATCCATTTCCGTGCATCAAACCTCGGCAGCGGTGGCGCCGCCGCATCGCTGCACGGCCGCACCAGCCACAGCTGTTCGTGTTCGTAGCTCCGCCCGCTGCTGGAGTCAACGATATGCCCCCGCAGCAGAAAGCCGTCGCCCACCACATCCACAAACTCCGGCTCAAAAAGAAGCATCAGGGTGATCGGGTGCGACACCCATTCACCTAGCAGATCCACGCGCCGCACGGTGCGCCTCGCCGCGCACTGATCGTGGGACATGTGACTCATGCGCAGCAGCCCACGCGATGGCTCGGGCCATTCGTCGGGGCGCAGGCGTAGGCCTTGGGATCGGAGGGGGATGACTTCGCATAACACTGTGTAAATATACAGCTTTTTGGTTGTCGGGTGTACAGTGTTGGCATGTGCAATCGCTACACCCCTCCAGCCTTGGCAGGGATTGAACGCGAATGGGCTATCGGAAGCCGCAACCCCACGCGATGGTGGGACGCGGTGTTGTTCCCCAGGGGGCAGGGGCCGTTTCTGCGTCGCGCCCATGACGATCCTGCGTACTCCCGCGAGCTGGTGGTGGGGCAATGGGGCCTGATCCCCTGGTTTGCCAAAGAGGCCAGACTGCCCTACCAGACCAACAACGCCCGCAGCGAAGAGCTGGCGGCCAAGGCCAGCTACAAACAGCCCTGGGCGCGCGGGCAGCGCTGCATCGTCCCTGCGGCTGACTTCGATGAGCCCAATTGGGAGTCAGGCAAAAACGTGTGGTGGCGATTCCGTCGCGCCGATGGTCGCCCTTGGGGTCTGGCAGGCCTGTGGAACACGTGGGCCGACAAGGCCACGGGCGAGGTGCATGAAAGCTACACCATGCTGACCATCAACGCCGACGCCCACCCGCTGATGCGCAGGATGCACAAGCCAGACCCTAAGCTGGCCGCCGACAAGCAGGACAAGCGCAGCGTGATTCCTATCGAGCCGGCGGACTATGACCAGTGGCTGGCTGGTACTCAGCAGGAGGCAGCTGAGCTTCTGCGGCTCGCGCCGGTGGGTGTTTTTGACGCAGCGCCGGTAGCGTGAGGCTGCATCAGTGCTACATGCCAAATCGTGAAACTGGTAAGCGCTTGATTTAAAAGACAAAGTTCGCACTGTTTGTCCAGTCCATCATGGGGGCGACGGACATGCGCCAGGGGCTCAGGGTGGTTTCCACGGGCAAACAGCAAAGGCGGGGAGGGAAGGTTCTGCAGCAGAGCGGCCCCTCTGGTCGGGGGCGCTGCGGGGCTGCAGGTGCGAGCCCAGGATTATCCCACTGGCTGCGCAATAGGTGTCGCAGGAGGTTTTTGAGTCAAAACAGGTGCAGGCGCTAGTGCTGATTGCGCTGCGTGCTATCAATAATGAAGTGCAAGGGCCGAGGTGTCTGGCCCAGCGGACGTACTGTGAACGGTCGCTACCCCATCCAACCGTCCTAACCCAGGTCGCGCAACCCGTATTTCCGCACGATCGCGGCCCGCTGGCGCGGGTCGATGTTGATGTGAGCGGCATCGTGGCCCACTTGGGCCAGCAGGCGCGGGTCCATCACGCGGCGCCACAGGGGCGGCACATAGGCCAGCGTGAACATGCCGAAGTAGCCGATGGGCAGCTGTGGCACATCGTCAAAGTGGCGCAGCGACTGGTAGCGGCGCAGAGGGTGGGCATGGTGGTCGGAGTGCCGCTGCAGATGGAACAGGGCCCAGTTGGAGAACACATGGTTGCTGTTCCACGAATGCTGGGGGCGGCAAGGTTCGTAGCGGCCGCTGGCGTCCTTGCGGCGCAGCAGCCCGTAGTGCTCGACATAGTTGGCCGAGGTCAGCTGAAAGTTGGCCCAGAACGACGCCGCGAGCAAAAACGGCAGGATCGCCACACCCAGCCACAGCGCCAGCCCGGCCCACAGCAGCGCCGTGACGAGCGCGGGCTGCAGTATCTCGTTGTGCCACGACAGCAGCGGCAGGTGCTGGCGGGTCAGACGGTCTTTCTCCAGCGCCCAGGCGCGGCGTGCGGCGCCGGGCATCTCGCGCAGCACAAAGCGGTAGATGGACTCGCCCATGCGCGACGAAGCCGGGTCGGCCGGGGTGGCCACGTCGCGGTGGTGGCCCCGGTTGTGTTCGATGAAGAAGTGCCCATAGGCCGTGGGCGCCAGCACCAGCTTGGCCAGCCAGCGCTCCAGCGCCGTGTTCTTGTGACCCAGCTCATGCCCCAGGTTGATGCAGAACCCGCCCACCGTGCCCGTGGTCAGCACCATCGCCAGCACGCCGTGCCAGGGCAATGGCTTTGTGGATACCCACCAGGCGCTGAAGATGAAGGCGGCCCACAGCACCGGCACCAGCAGAAAGGTGATGCGGCGGTAGTACCGGTCGTTTTCCAATGCAGGCACGGCGGATTCGGGCGGGTTGCTCTGGTCCACGCCCAGCAGCCAGTCCAGCAACGGGGCGACGAGGTAGAAAAACGCCACCGGCGCCCACAGCGACAGTGGATTGCCCGTCCAGGCCATCAACGCCGGGCCTACGCCCACGGTGCAGGGCACCACCAGGGACAGCAGCCATGCGTACCGCTTGCGGTCGCGGTAGGGCGGGGTGGTGGGCAATAGGGTTGGCAGCATGGGGCGGCAGCGACAACGCGGACCTGCTGGTGGCGCATTCTGGACCGGTGGAGATCCAACGCCAGTTTTATTTGGCATGGCGCCTTTAGAGGGCAAGCCAGGATACGGCCAGTTTTAGCTCATAAGCGTTTTGGCTATTAAGAATTCATTTTTTATGCCGGATTTTGCCGCGCGTGGCAGTCGGCGTTACTGAGAGCCTCCGGCAGTCGCTCTACCAGCCGCTCTCTTCATTGGCCTTCCGGGCCCCCCGGGCTCCGCTTCCTGCGCACGGGTTTGGGTGACGGCTGGAACTGCGCCATCAGCGCGCGAAGGGTATCCGCTTCCGCCTTGTGCTGCGACACGTCCCGAAGGGCCTGTTGCAGTGCTGCACTTTGCTCTTGGCCAATTCTGACGCTCTCGGCCGATGCGGCCTTGGCATTGTCCAGTTCCGACGCCATCCGAGAAGCTGCGGCACTCATGTCGATCAGCTTTGCCTGGTGGTTTCGTTCGGCCTCGGCCAACTTGGTGCGCATTTGTTCCAGCTGCTTTTCTGAATGGCTTCGTGCCGTGCGCTCCTGGTCGATTTCCCGAAGAGCTCTGCGCTCCGCCTCAGTTGCCCGCTGGGCGGCATCTGCGATGGCCTGGCGCCCCTTGTCCAACTCGGCGCTGAAGTGCTGACGGCTCTTGGCCTGCTCCAGCTTCAGTTCGTCGATCTGGCGCTGCAGTGCGTCGGCCCGGGCAGTCGTTGCTGCGTGTATGCGCCTCTCCCGCTCCAACTCCGAGTCTAGACTTTGGGCGCGGGCCTCCAACTCGCCTATCCGGCCCGCAGCGGCCTGAATTTGGACTTCAAGCTGCGCGTTCAGCTGCAGCGCATGCTCCAGGCTGGCCAAGGCGCCCTGGGCTTCGGCTCGCGCCTCTACGCGTACGGCAGCTAGCTCTGTTCGTGCCAGCTCGGTGGCTTGGCCCCACAACTCGCTGACCACCTGGCCTGCAGCCTGCTTCAGGGTGTCTGGGAGGTCGGGATGATCGATTTCCACGCGGGCCTTGCTTCGAAGGTCCTCCCAGAAATTGGCCAGGGCCTCGGCGGGAGCGCTCATGGACCCTTTGCGCACATGCTGGTAGAGCTTGCTCGCAGTGGGCGTGATGCCATATCGGAAAAACAGCAGCGCGCACACCTCGCGGTACAGCGTTTTGGTGTCGCTGAATCGTGCCCGCAGGGCCTCTACTTCGGTCTGGATCTCTGATTCTTCGCTCATCAATAAATAATACAACGTATAACGTATAAATTGATGAGCTTATTTCTAATCTCTAGACATAATTACTCTAATGTCCATAGAATTTGCCGCATGACTGATTTGGCTGTCCTAGCGTTGAATTCTGGTGGTCTGGTGCCCTTGGCTGGCATGGTGCTGCCCTCCCATTTGTCCGGGGAGCGCGGCCGAAATCGGGCCTCAGGGCTCCCCCAGGTGGCGGCCGACGACGACCGTGCGGCAGTTTTGGCCTGGCTTGAGCGGTACCAGGACTCGCCGGCGACGCTCTCCAGCTATCGCAAGGAGGCCGAGAGGCTGCTGCTTTGGTGCGTGCACCAGCACGGCAAGGCCATGTCCGATCTGACCCACGAGGACTTCCTGGCGTTCGAGCGTTTTCTCGCAGACCCCCAACCAGCCGGTCGATGGATCATGCAGGTCGCACAGAAGGCCCCCCGGGCGTCACCCCACTGGCGCCCGTTTGCAAAGCCCTTGGACCGGCAGAGCCAGCGCCAGGCGCTGTCCATACTCAACGGCCTTTTCAACTGGCTCGTCCAAGCTGGGTATCTGGCGGGCAATCCTCTTGCGCTCAGGCGCCGCAAATCCATAGCGCGGCCAGCCAAAACAAGCCGATTCCTACCCCATGAACACTGGGCGCAGGTGCGCGCGACCATCGAGGCGTTGCCCGCAAATACACCTCGCCTTGCCAAGCAGGCGGCCCGATACCGCTGGCTCTTTTCCCTGCTCTATATCGGTGGTCTACGCATCTCGGAGGTCTGCACCAACTCAATGGGAGATTTCTACTGGCGTCGAGGTGCGGATGGCCGTGAACGCTGGTGGCTGGATGTCTGTGGCAAGGGAGAAAAGACACGTCTCGTGCCGGCAACCGACGAGCTGGTGTCAGAGCTGATGCGCTACCGAAAGGCCAACGAACTCGCACCGCTGCCGCGCGAAGGGGAAAATCTGCCGCTGCTGATTCCCATCATCGGAGCCTCCCGCTCGATGTCGCGAAGCTCCGTGCATGAATTGGTCAAGGATGTGTTTCGCGAAACCGCAACCCGCCTTCGGGAGCTTGGACCGGAGCACGAGGGCGCGGCCTTGCATGTGGAACAAGCGTCTGCACACTGGCTCAGGCACACGGCAGGCACACACCAAAGCCACAGCATGGACCTCAAGGCCGTGCGAGACAACTTGGGGCATGCAAACATCTCCACGACCAGCATCTATTTGCACACAGAAGATGATGTGCGCCATGACCAGACCTCGAGTGCCCACAGAGTGGGATGGTCGGTGTCCTGAAGGATTAACAGGCATCGGCATCTGGCTGGCGGCTCGCCGCCTGCACCAGAGCAAGTTCGTCTGGCCGACACCAGGCGATGAGCAGTGGCAACTGGAGCCCGATCAGCTCCAGGCCCTGGTCCTGGGTCTGCCCTGGCAGCGCATGGGAAGCGCCGGCATCATCACCGTGGTCTGAAGCTGGCGTGCAATCCGTGGATCTGCGCATGACAGCGCAGTGCCACCGATCAAACTCTTCCTGCGAACGCCCTGCGCACCGCAACTGCCGCCGCCAATTGCGCGCCTTGCCCTTGCAACAGGCCGTCACGCGCCTTCAGGTAGCTGCGCCGCGTATCAAGTACCGTGTTGATATCCACCAACCCTGCGTTAAACAGTCGCTCGCTTTTGGATAGTGCTGCGGCGCCGGCAGTCTGCGTGCTCTCCAACGCTGAGACACCGTCGCTTGCCGCCGCAAGTTGGACCACTGCCGTCTCGGCGTCCGCAAGCGCACTGAGCATCGCCTTTTCATACGCAAGCATTGCTTCCTGAGCCTTGCCCTCGTGAATTTCGATGTTGGCGCGGATGCGGCCACCGTCAAAAATGGGCAGTGAAAGGGCCATGCCGTAACCAACGACTGTCGTTGGCGACGCGCTACCACTGCCAACACGCAAGCGTTCCTTGCCACCCGACCAATCGAGTGCGATACGCGGATACAGGTCGCGCTTGGCCACCCCCAGACGAGCGACGGCGGCTTCAACAGCGCGGGCAGGACCCCGAACATCAGGGCGCCGCTCTAACAGCTCTATCGGCAGCACTACGGCTGGCATCCCTGTAGCCGCGTTGTCAGTTGCGGGGAAAGTCAAGCCAACTGGGGGGTGTGGGGCGCCAAGCAGCACAGCCATTTGTCGCAGCCTTACTTCATGTGCCCCTTTCAGTTGAGCCGCGTTGGCTCGCTCCTGACCTAGCTCCGCCGTCAGCCTGTCGATGTCCAGTTTGCTGATCTGTCCCGCTTCAAAGCGTCGACGGGTGACATCGGTCAGACGCTCCAAAGTTGCGATGCCATAGTGCGCCACCGCTTGTCTTTGCGCGAGGGATCGAGCATCGAAGTAGGAGGTCATAACCTCAGCCGCAATAGCCACCCGCATTGCTTGCCGGGTCAGTTCCGCGCCCTCGGCATCTTTTTCGGCTGCAAGGCTGGCTAAGCCTTTGTCGCCGAAGATGTCCGGTTCCCAGCTCGCGCGAAGCCCGGCACGGGCCTGAGTGGTTTTCGGATCAGCACTCGAATCTCGGCCGCGTTGCAGGCCGGCCCCCAGACCCAACTGCGGATAGTGATCGGCCTGGACCGTGTCAACCAGGGCCCGGGCCTGCGCTACACGGGTTGCGGCGATACGCAGATCGGTGTTGGCAAGCAAGGCAGATTCGACCAGCGCATTCAGTTCTGTGTTCCCGAAGTCTTTCCACCAAGCGGTCGCGGCCAACGGTTTGCTGCCTGAGTCTCCTTTTGCCTCGAAGCTCCACGCCTCGGGAGTGACTGCAGGCATTGGTGGTGCGACCAATGGCGCATGCGAGCACCCTCCCAGTAGCGCCAGCGCAGCGATTGCAATCAGTGTTCTGTGTTTTTTGATGATGAAGGACATAGGACAGTTCAGGTGTTGACGTTGAATAGTTGAAACTGTACTATACGTGCAGTATAGTTTCAACCACTCAATCATCGATATGCCCAATTCATCCCAGCGCAGCAGCGGCAAGCAACGGCTCATTGAAGCCGCAGCCGAGATAGTTTCGACACAAGGTGTTCAGCAATTGACGCTGGAGGGCGTCGCGGCCGCCGCTGGCATCACCAAGGGCGGGCTGATCTACCACTTCAAAACCAAAGACGATTTGCTGGCAGCACTTGTGCAATCCATGATTGACGAGTGGGACCAACGCACCCGCGCCAAGGCATCTGAGAGCGGCAGCAACAGCAGCGCCATGTTGCTGGCTCTCATCAATGACACGTTCGATATGCAGCCGAGCGAAAAGCAGCTGATGCGCAATCTGCTGGCCGCCGCTTCAAGCTACCCCCATCTGTTGGGGCCTGTACGCGAGCTGTATGACCGCACCTACAGGGATTTCGCTGGATCGAGTGCGCAGACCGGCATTGCTCTGGTGATCACTGCAGCCATAGACGGTATCTCGCTGCTTGAGCTCCTGGACTTCCATCATTTCAGCGAGGACCAGCGCAAAGCCATGCGCAAGGCGCTTCAGACGCTGGCCAAAGATCTCACCTAACCCCTGCCCCTGTATCCACATGCAATCCTCGACCTATGCGACCGCAGCCCTCGCCTTGCTGGCTGCAATCATCACCGGCTGCTCCCGGACACCGCCTCCTTCCCAAGCAGCGCCTCGCCCCGTCAAGGTGGAGGTCATCGCCAGCGGTGAAGCGCGAACGGGAGAATCGTTCATCGGAACACTGCGCGCGCGCCAACGTGCCGAACTCGGCTTCGAGTCGGCTGGGCGCATCAGCGCCATCCTTGTCGATGTGGGAGACCGCGTACGTTCGGGGCAGGTGCTGGCCCGCCTCGACGAATCGCCCGCGCTGCGGCGCATTGAGAAGGCCCAGGCTGATCGCACTTCAGCTGTCGCGGCGCTGGCTGAGCGTACAACCCAACTGCGGCAGAACGAGTCGCTTGCCAAAGACCAGATCATTTCCGCTCCCACGCTGGAGTCCGTCCAAACCCAGTATCGCATCGCCCAAAGCCAGCTTCAGGCGGCTGAAGCCGCGTTGGCGCTGGCGCAACGGGAGCTGGCCTTGTCGCGTATTACCGCGCCGTTCGACGGCGTGATCGTGGCACGCAATGCCCAGCCCTACGCCGACATCAGTGCGGGTCTGCCTGTTTTCCAACTCGAAGCAGGTCGCTCCCTAGAGGTTGTCGCCATGCTCCCGGAGCGAGTGGCAGCGCGCATTGCGCCAGGGCAGTTTGCGCAGGCGACTGCCTCCCAAACCGATCAACCAGCCGAAGCAATGCAGCTGAAGCTGGACCGAATTTCCAGCCGCAATGAGAGCGGTTCGCTGGTGCAGGCAGTCTTTCGCTTTATCGAGACTGCGCCTGCTCTTCGCAGCGGCGCCATGGTTTCAGTCGAGCTACCCGCAATTGCAAGCAGAGGATTGTCGGTACCCGCTGCAGCATTGTTGCCAGGCGTCGATCCCGGCCAAGGCAGCGTCTTCGTGCTGGAAAACTCCAGACTGGTGGGACGCGCTGTGCAACTCGGCGATGGGTTGCTGCCCGATGGACGCATCCCCCTTAAATCCGGGTTGAGCGCTGGTGAACGGGTGGTAGTTGCAGGAGTCTCCTTCCTGAGCGATGGCCAGGCCGCTGTCGAGCACACGGCCACGACCCTGCTTCACGGAGCAAAGCCATGAAGATCACCGAATCGGCCTTGGGCTCAAGTCGACTCACGTTGTTCGTCGCGGTGCTGGTACTGGTCGCAGGCGTCTTTGCATTCCTGCGCTTTCCGTCCCAGGAGGAGCCGTCGACCACCATTCGCGACGCGATGATTTTTGTCTCCAACCCCGGGCTGCCAGTCGAGCGGATGGAGCAACTGGTTGCGCGACCACTTGAGCAGCGTTTGCGTGAGCTTCCAGAGCTAAAGCATGTGGTCAGCACGGTGCGTACCGGTACGGTCATTGTGCAAGTCACGATACAAGAGAGCTACCCCGACCTGGCGCCGATCTGGCAAAAAGTGAGGGCAAAGGTCGCTGAGGTATCACCTCAGTTCCCCAGCGGCACCTTCCCACCGGTCATCAACGATGATTTCGGCCGCGTGGCAGTGGCCTCGATTGCGGTGACCGCGCCAGGCTTCACCATGAGCGAGATGCGGGAGCCGCTCAAACGATTGCGTGATCGGCTCTATGAACTGCCCGGTGTGCAGAACATCAGCTTTCACGGACTGCAGGATGAGCGTGTCTACCTCGAGTTCGATCAGGCTCGCCTGGCCGGCCTTGGCCTGGCTGCACCGGCCTTGCTGCAGCAATTGCAGCAACAAAACGTCGTGCTGTCCGGTGGTCAGATGGTGATGAGTGGGATCAATAGCGCGCTGGTGGCATCGGGCGAAATTCGGTCGCTCCAAGCGCTGAGGGAATTCGTCCTCAGCGTGCCTGATCGCCATGGTCGCTCTGAGAACACGATTCGTCTGGGCGATATTGCGCAAATCAAGGTGCTGCCTGCCGACCCGCCAGATTCCGCCGCCGTCTATCAGGGTGCGCCGGCGGTGGTGCTTGGTGTGTCGATGCGCTCAGGCCAGAATATCCAAGCATTCGGACGCAGTCTGAAGGCGCGAGTCAGCGAGCTCCAGCAGCAACTACCCGCAGGCTTCACGCTCGACTACGTCACCTTCCAGGCCGACGTCGTGGAACGCGAAATGGGCAAGATGAACCAGGTGATGGGAGAGACCATCGTGATCGTGATGGCGGTGGTCGTGCTTTTCCTTGGCTGGCGCGCCGGCGTCATCGTTGGCAGCATCGTGCCGCTGACCATCCTGGGCACCTTGATCGCCATGCAGTTCCTGCACATCGAGCTACACAGCGTTTCGATGGCTGCGATCATCATCGCACTGGGCCTGCTGGTGGACAACGGTATCGTGATTGCCGAAGACATCGAACGCCGAATGGTGGCAGGTGAGGCGCGGCGCGAGGCCTGCATCCAGGCCGGCAAGTCGCTGGCGATCCCGTTGCTCACGTCCTCGCTAGTGATCATCTTTGCGTTTTCCCCCTTCTTCTTCGGCGACACCTCGATCAACGAGTATCTCCGCCCCCTGGTAGTGGTGCTGGCTCTCGCTTTGCTGGGTTCCTGGCTCTTGTGCCTGACGGTGACCCCGCTGCTGTGCTACTACTTTTTGAAAGTCTCACCTCACGCAACACACGAAGCCAATTCCGAGACCCGCTTCTACCGCATCTACCGCCGCGCCATCAACTTGGTCCTTGATCACAAGCTCGCATTCTTCGGCGCCATGGCCGTTCTCCTTACGCTTGCAATGTTGTTGCTATCGACGGTGCCTGCGGGATTCCTTCCGAAATCAGACCGCCCTCAATACCAGGTCTCCATCGAGCTGCAACCTGGTAGCGATTCACGCACCACGCTGGCCAAGGTTCAAGAGATCAGCCGCTGGCTGTCTGACAAGCAGGTCAATCCAGAGGTCACCACCAGCATCGGCTATGTCGCCGATGGCGGACCACGCATCATCCTGGGGCTGAATCCACCGCTTCCTGCCTCGCACATTGGTTACTTCACGGTGGGCGTAACCTCCAAGAACGAGCTCGACACCATGATTGCGCGCACGCGCGACTATCTATCGCAGACCTATCCTGAGGTCCGAGGCGAGGTGAAGCGGTTCTCCCTGGGGTCCAGTGATTCGGGCACGGTGGCGTACCGCATCTTCGGCCCTGACGAAACGGTGCTCAAGGGATTGGGTGAACAGATCAAGGGAGAACTGCGCAAGGTGGCAGGTGTCGTCGGTGTACGCGACGACTGGAACAACCGCGTTCCGCGTGTCGACGTGCAGATCGACCAGGCCAAAGCACGCCGACTCGGGGTGACCAGTGAAGACATCGCCAATTCGCTGGCAGCCCGGTTCTCTGGCGTTGATGTCTCCATGCTGCGCGATGGCGACACGCTCGTGCCTGTGGTGGTCCGTGGCACTGCGGCCCAGCGGCAGCAAACGCAAGACGTAGCCAATACGCTGGTGTATCCAGCAGGGGCCACGCCGGTGCCGCTGTCGGCCGTCGCTCAAGTGTCCATAGGCTCGGAGCCTTCGGTCATCCGGCGGCGAGATCTTTCTCGCACGCTGACGGTGGAGGGACGCAGCGAGACAGAAACCGCCCAGCAGGTTGTTGATCGATTGGCCCCGGTCATCGCCGGACTGAAAATGCCGCCAGGTTACAGCATTGAACTCGGAGCGGAAATCGAAGAGGCCGCAGAAGCCAATGCGGCGCTCAGTGAGTACCTTCCCCATGCGGGTATCGCCATGCTGATACTGTTCATCTGGCAGTTTGGATCTTTCCGAAAACTGATGCTGATACTGTCCATCATTCCGTTCACGCTGATCGGGGTGGCACCGGCGCTGAAGCTGGCTGGCGAGCCCTTGGGCTTCATGGCGAACTTTGGCCTGCTTTCGCTTGCCGGCATCATCGTCAACAACGCTGTCTTGCTGCTGGAACGCATCGAAGCCGAACTCCACGCAGGGCGCAGTTCGAGAGACGCCGTCATCACTTCGGCCGTTCAACGATTGCGGCCGATCGTGATGACCAAGCTGACCTGCGTGGCCGGCCTGGTGCCACTGCTGCTGTTTGGCGGCCCCCTCTGGTCGGGCATGGCAATCACCATCATCGGTGGCCTGGCGCTGGGCACCCTGGTCACGCTCGGGATGGTTCCCGCTTTATATGAGCTGCTGTTCGATAGCCGTTTATCGCGGTGGCTGGACCGAAAGTACGAGTCTCAAGCCACGCCGGCACCCATCTGAACGTCACTTGCTGCCTTTCAAAACTCGATGCGAAAGAACATGCCTGGTACCAGGGGCATTGCACATTATCACCAGACAAATTGCACCATGAACATTTACCTTTATCTCACCGCGGCCATCGTTCTCGAGGTCATTGCAACGTCCTTCCTGAAGGCATCTGACGGGTTCACCAATCTCTGGCCAAGTCTGGCTACGGCGCTAGGTTATGCCGGATCCTTCTACTGTCTCTCATTGACGCTCAAGGTCATGCCGGTTGGCATCGTGTATGCACTGTGGTCCGGCGCTGGCATCGTGCTTACCGCCATTGTTGCCTGGATCGTTTTCAAACAGCGGCTTGATGCTGCAGCAATCGGTGGCATGGCCCTAATCGTTTCTGGAGTCATCGTGATCAACGTCTTTTCAAAAAGTAGTCCCCACTAAATTTGAAAGCCGCATACAGCCGAAGCATGGCGACAACTCAAGATTGCTTGGTCGGGCGGGATGCGACAGTTAGGCATCGGAATACCACACCACGAACGCGCCTATCCATAACCCGGCCGCCAAGCAAACGAAAGGAAGAACTGGATGGACAAGATGGAAAGCCCAAATCACACGAAATGGGACTGTAAGTACCACCTTGTATTCATACCGAAATGTCGAAAAAAGACGCTGTACCTGAAGTTGCGAAAGCACTTCGGGGAGGTTTTAGGACATTGGCGCGTCAAAAGGAGAGCCAGACGGAAGAGAGGCATCTGATGCCGGACCATATGCACATGATTGTGGGGGGGATTCGCCATGGCGAGCATTGAACGGACTGCGTACCCTCGATTTCCTCGAATACTGACGCTCAAAGACCTGCGAGCGTCGTTCACTCCGAAGCCCGAGGAGATTGAATGGGCGCAGCAACAGTCACGCACTGCGCAACGTCGCTTGGCATTGTTGGTGCTGCTCAAATGCTTTGAGTTCCTGCGCCACTTCCCCGCGATCGATGCGATTCCAGCCGAGGTCATCGAGCATGTTTCCGCAACGCTGGGCATCGCCCCGACTGACAAGATCGAATTTGCTTCGCTCGCCACGCTGTATCGCCACCACAAAGCGATTCGAGAACTGCTCGGTGTGAAGCCCTACACCGACGGGCAAACACGAGCGCTGGCTATCCAGATAGCCCAACAGGTCGCCAGTGTCGTGGAGACCCGCGTTGACATCATCAACATCACCGTTGAGGAGTTGGTGCGGCTGGGTTACGAGCTTCCGGTGTTCCGCACGCTCGACGAAATCTCTGAACAAGCCCACTCGGCTGCGGAGGCCGCATTGAACGAGCGAATCAACCAGCGCCTGAGTTCGGCCCAACGAACATGGCTTGACCGATTGCTGGAGTCGGAATTGCCGGCAAGGCGAACTCTGTACAACCAGATCAAGAAATCGGCAAAAAAAGCCTCACGCAAGCATCTCGATTTGCTGTTGGACCAGTTGACATGGCTTGAGTCCCTGCCTGACAGCGATGCGCTGCTCGATGGCGTTCCGGTTACCAAGCTCAACTACATGGCTGGCATGGCATCGGCGCTCGATGCGGGCGACATGAAGGACTTGCTGCCCGCCAAGCGCTACACATTGATCCTGGCATTGATCCGACAGATGCGTGTGAGGGCCCGCGACGATGTGGCTGAAATGTTCATTCGCCGCATCGGAGCCATCCACAAGACCGCAAGAGAGGAGCTGCAGGTGATCCAGGCGCGCCAACGCGAGCTGAGTGAAGAACTCGTCGCCACGCTGGAGCAGGTGCTGGAGATCCTCGCAGAAAACCTGGATGACGCCAGTACCGGGCAGCGCGTTCGAGATCTGCTCGCTCCGCACGGCAACCTGGAACAACTGACCATGGACTGTGAGGCCATCCGAGTGTGGAGCGGGGGAAACCATCTGCCGCTGGTCTGGAAGGCGTTCAGCAGTTGGCGTGCGGCGATGTTCCGAATGGCGAAGGCGTTGCGCTTTGAGGCAGCTACTCAGGACCGCAGTCTGCTGGATGCCCTGCAGGTCGTTCTGGCCAACGATCATCGCAAGGTGGAGTGGATCGAGGATGACCTGGCGCTTGCGTTCGCCTCCGAGCGCTGGCGCAAGCTGGTGCGTCGTTCGCATGGTCTGGGGCATCCGACGAACCGCCGCTACCTCGAGGTGTGCGTGTTCAGCTATTTGTGTGGGGATCTTCGTTCTGGCGATGTGTGCATCGAAGGCTCAGAGTCATTTGCCGACTACCGCTTGCAACTGCTGCCCTGGAAGGAGTGCGAAGCGCTGCTGCCAACGTATTGCGACCGGATTGGGATACCCGCCAATGCGGGTGATTTCGTAGACGGGCTCAAGCAATTGCTCACCGAGACGGCCAAAAAGATCGATGACGAGTTTCCGCAACATGCAGGAGACGTGATGATCGGAGTCAACGGCGAACCGACCCTGCGGCGTGTTGTTGCACGCGAAGTGCCGGCCTCTGCCATCGCACTGCACGCCGCCATCGAAAATCGCACAGCCCCTCGCAACCTGCTGGATGTTCTCGCCAACATCGAGCACTGGACAGGATTCACCCGCAACTTTGGGCCGCAGTCCGGCGACGATCCCAAACTTCGCAACGCACGCGAGCGCTACTTGCTCACCGTGTTCGCCATGGGCTGCAACCTGGGACCCAACCAGGCAGCGCGTCATCTGTCCAACGGTGTGACACCACATCAACTGTCCTATGCCAACCAGCGGCACATGAGCCTGGACCAGTTGGACAACGCCTGCCGGGATCTGACCGAACTTTATCTGCGGCTTGAGCTACCCAAGCTGTGGGGCGAAGGCAAAAAGGTCGCGGCAGATGGCACCCAGCACGACTTCTACGATCAGAACCTGCTGGTGGGCATGCATTTCCGGTATCGGCGCATGGGGGCGGTGGCCTACCGGCACGTCGCCGACAACTACATCGCGGTGTTTCGGCACTTCATACCACCAGGGGTTCTTGAGGCTGTCTACGTCATCGAGGGCCTGATGAAGGCAGGCTTGAGTGTTCAGGCCGATACGGTGTACTCAGACACCCATGGTCAATCGGAAACGGTATTCGCCTTCACGCATCTGGCCGGCATTCAATTGATGCCGCGCATTCGGAACTGGAAGGATCTGCGCTTCTATCGCCCCGAGAAGGGGATGCGGTTACGGCATATTGACCGCTTGTTCAGCGACGTCGTGGACTGGAAGCTCATCCACGACCATTGGCGAGATCTGATGCAGGTATCGATATCGATTCAGGCTGGAAAAATCGCTTCACCGATGCTGTTGCGCAAGCTCAGCCAGGAAGGGCGTCACAACCGACTGTTTGCTGCGGCACGCGAACTTGGCCGCGTACTGCGCACGATCTACCTGCTGCGCTGGATTTCCAGCAAGGAAATGAGACAGGAGGTAAGCGCAACGACCAACAAGATCGAGTCGTACCATGCATTCACGAAATGGCTGGACTTCGGCGGCGACGTGATCAATGAGAACGATCCGAACGAGCAGCAAAAGCGGGTGCGCTTCATCGACCTCGTTGCCTCATCGGTGATCCTGCAAAACACGGTGGACATGATGCGGGTGTTGCAGGAAATGTACGCAGATGGGGAGCCCGTTTCTGCGGCCGATGTTGAGTACCTGAGTCCGTACATGACCTCGGGTATCAAGCGGTTTGGCAACTATCACCTCGACCTGAAGCGGCCCCCGGAGCCCTGGGTCAAGGAATCACAGTTTCGTGAGGCGGCCAAGCGTGCACGAGCTGCGGCAGCTGCAGTGGCAGCGGAGGGGCAGCGAGCCGGCCAAAAGGGAGCAGGAGCATGAGCGATCCAGAAACCACCGTCCTCACGGCCTATGGTCGGCTGGACAGGGCGGCACTGACACAGCTACAGAGCACCTACGACACCTCAAAACTGCTGCACGCAGTCGAACAGCTAGACAGAGTTGTGGGCAACGCACGGGGCCAGGACGGTCTTCGGGACGTACTGCTGCGGCTCCACGGAATGGCGCACGCTGTGGTCAACGGGGCGGGTTTGTCAGGCTCTGCTGACGAAGAGAGCTTGCCTGAACTGGCGCTTGAAGCAACGTCAGAGATTCGTCAAACAATCGCTACGCTGCAAGGCTGGGTGAAGCTGATTGAACCGCTGGAAACACTACAGGCAACCCATTGAGTTTCGATTTGAAATAAGGGGGCCATTTGACATAACCAAAAGGCTTATGAGTCAAAACTGGCTTTATCCCGGCTTGCCCTCCTTTACTCCGGCACTTGGAGCAAAAATGGCTGGTAGCGATAGCGATGATTGCCCTGAGTGCTATGAAATTGGGAGTAATCTGCAGGGGCGCATGCGAGCTGCGGCGGCTCCACTTTGCCTTGCGTCAAGGCGGGATATTGGCACCATCAGCGATACTCGCGGCGCTCTCGATGCCTGTGGAGCCAAGCGCCCACTGCCTGTGTCAGCGCCCCGGGCGCCGTTCTGTCACCCGTTTTCCCATGCACCACACCATTTTTGACACACCGGTTGTCAACACGCTCCTGCGCGCTTTTTCCCGCTTCACCCTGCGCATCACCGGCTGGAAGGTCGAGGGCGCCTTGCCAGCCCATGCCGCCAAAAGCGTGCTGATCGCCGCACCGCATACCAGCAACTGGGACTTGCCGTACACGCTGATGCTGGCGTTCTCGCTGCGCCTGCGCGTGTACTGGATGGGCAAGCACAGCCTGTTCAAGGCGCCCTTTGGCGGGGTGATGCGCTGGCTGGGGGGCATCCCGGTGGACCGCAGCCAGGCCAACAACCTGGTCGCCAGCTCGGCCCAGGCCATGCGCGATGCCGACGGACCCATGCAGCTCATCGTGCCGCCCGAGGGCACGCGGGGCAAGACGCGGCACTGGAAGACGGGCTTTTACTTCATCGCCCAGCAGGCGGGCGTGCCCATCGTGCTCGCGTTTGTGGACTATGGCCGCAAGGTCGGCGGCCTGGGCCCGGTGTTTGAGCCCACGGGCGATGTGGATCGTGACATGGCGCGCATCAAGGCGTTTTATGCGCCGATCCGGGGTAAGAACCCGACGCAGTTCGAGGCCTGATTCACTGATTGTGAAAATAGCCACTATCGCTTGATAGATAAGCGCTGGTAGCTTCAGTATCCATAGCATTCAGCGTTTGATTTTGAGCGCGCTGGTGGCTTTTGGCGCAGCGTACGGCAGGGCTGCCGAGCAAGGGCCGCCCCGCCGCGCTGGCAGCGTCCCCCGTCCCGAATCGCGCAGCGAGCCGAGAAAAGGGGGAAGCGGCGTAAGCCGCTCAGGGGGATGTCACCCTACCTGTCGTCGGTCGATCTTGCGGCTGAGCACGATGCTGGTCTGCGTCTGGTGCACGCCCTCCAGCTGGCCGACCTTGTCGAGCAGGGTGTCGAGCTGCTCGTGGCTGGCGCAGCGCAAGAACACCAGGTAGTCAAACGGCCCGCTCACGGCCGACACCTCTTCAACCTCGGGCATGGCTTCCAGCGCGCGCAGCACGGCGGGCGCTGCCTTGGGCAGCACGCTGATGCTGCACCAGGCCCGCACGGTGGTGGCGTCAAGCCGCGTACCCAGCCGCACCCCGTAGCCCGCGACCACGCCCGATCGCTCCAGCCGCGCAATCCGCGCCACCACGGTGGTGCGGGCCAGGCCAAGCTTGCGCGCCAGCGTGGCCGTGCCCTCGCGCGCATTGGCCTGCAGCAGGCTGAGCAGTTGCCGGTCGGTGTCATCCAGGGCCTGGGTCATGCGCATTTCCTAAAAAAGTCATAACGCCCATCATATTCGCCGTTATGGCAAACCAAAGAACAGCTTTCGACGTTTTGAACGCTACACGTTGACAGCGCTGTTGCCTAGCATCAAGGCATCCACAACACCTCTCCGCCATGTGCGGAGAGCACTACCGGGAGCACTGCCATGACCACCTTCGACATTTCCTCGCACTCCACCTCACGCCGCCCCATCACCATCCTGGGGGCGGGCCACATCGGCTTCGCCATGGCGCTCTTGCTGCAGCGGTCGGGCGACTACGACATCCTGGTGGTAGACCGCGATCCGGTGCGGCTGGCCGAGGTGGCAACTCTGGGTATTTCCACCCGATTGGCCGCAGACGACGCGAGCCTGCAGGCCGCCATCGACGGCCGTTTTGCCGTGCTGAACGCATTGCCCTTCCACCGCGCTGTGTCCGTAGCCACGTTGTGCGCCAGCGCAGGCGTGCATTACTTTGACCTGACCGAGGACGTGGCCAGCACCCAGGCCATCCGCACCCTCGCCGGGAACGCCCACAGCGTGCTCATGCCCCAGTGTGGCCTGGCGCCGGGCTTCATCGGTATCGTGGGCAATGACCTGGCCCGACGTTTTGACACCCTGCACACGCTGCGCATGCGCGTGGGGGCGCTGCCCCGCTACCCACAGGGTGCCCTGCGCTACAACCTGACCTGGAGCACCGAGGGCCTCATCAACGAGTACTGCAACCCCTGCGAAGCCATTGTGGACGGCGTGCGCACCACGGTGCCCGCGCTGGAGGGGCTGGAAACCTTTGCGCTGGACGGCGTGGAGTACGAGGCCTTCAACACCTCGGGCGGGCTGGGCACGCTGACAGAAACCTTGGCGGGCAAGGCGCGGCAGGTGGACTACCAGTCCATCCGCTACCCGGGCCACAACGCCATCCTCAAGCTGTTACTCAATGACCTGCGCCTGCGGGACCGGCGCGATCTGCTCAAGGACATTCTGGAAACCGCCATCCCCACCACGGACCAGGACGTGATCGTGGTGTTTGCCACCGCATCAGGCCTCAAGGGCGGGCGGCTGGTGCAGGACTCGTACTCGGCCCGTATCGTGGGCACGCAAGTGGCTGGGCATACGCTGAGCGCCATCCAGCTCACCACGGCCGCAGGCATCTGCACGGCGCTGGACCTGGTGTCGCAAGGCAAGTTGCCGCAGCAGGGCTTTGTCGGGCAGGAGTCCGTGGCGCTTGCGGACTTTCTGGCCAACCGTTTTGGTTCCGCCTACGCCCGGGAGGGCGAGCTGGTGTTGTAAGAAGCAAGCCGAGGCTCAGCGCCCCGGCTTCTGGTACATGCCCTCAATGGCTTCGGCAAAGTGCGCCATCAGGTTGTTGCGCTTGAGCTTGAGCGTGGGCGTCATGAAGGTGTTTTCAATCGTCCAAGGCGTGAGCGTCAGGTGCACCGTGCGCGGCACGGCATAGCGGGCAAAGCTGGCGGTGTTCTTTTCGATGCGCGCCAGCACGGCACGGTGCACACTGGGATGGTTCAAGCTGTCCGCCGCCTGGGGGTTCAGGCCCAGGTCGGCGGCCAGGCGCTGCCACTCGCCTGCGTTCAGCACGGCCACGCAGGCGATGAAGGGGCGGTTTTCGCCCACCACAAAGGCTTGTTCCAGCAACGGGTCGGCCAGCAGGGCCAGTTCCAGGTCGCCAGGGGGCACCTTTTCACCGGTCGAGGTGACGATGATTTCCTTGATGCGGCCCTTGATGTAAATGCGGCCGTTCACGATGTCGGCCTGGTCGCCCGTGCCCAGCCAGCCGTCGGTGCTCAGGATGCGCGCGGTGTCCTCCTGCCGCTTCCAGTAGCCCTTCATCACGATGGGGCCACGCACCTGCAGCTCGTGGTTGTCGCCAATGCGCACCTCCACACCGGGCAGGGCCTTGCCCACGCAGGCGGGGTCGTTGTCGTCCAGTGCGTTGACCGACACCACGGGTGCGGTCTCGGTCATGCCGTAGCCCTGAATGAGCGGCAGCCCCAGACCCAGAAAACACTTGGCAATGGTGGGCGACAGCGGGGCGCCGCCACTCACCGCCACACGCACGCGGCCGCCAAACTGGGCCAGCAAGGGTTTGGCCACCAGGGCCTGTAGCACCGGCCAGGGCAGGGCGGCCATCCAGCCTGCAGCCTGGGGGCTGGCATCGGGCGTGGGGGCCGGCAGGCGCTGTGCGGCACAAAACCGGGCCCAGCCCCTGTTCTGCGCGGCTTCGTAGAGCTGCATCTTCCACGGGGTGGGCGATAGCTTTTCGATCAGCTTGGCGTGGATGCGCTCGTAAATGCGCGGCACCGACACCAGCACAGTGGGGCGTATGGTTTTCAGGTCTTCCGCCAGCTGGGCGACAGAACGGGCATAGGCCACACAACTGCCCGCCGCAATCGGCAGGTAGTAGCCGCCCGTGCGTTCAAAGGTGTGCGACAGCGGCAGGAACGACAGGAACACGTCGTCCACCGTGGGAGCAATGCGCTCCAGCACGGCTTTCACGTCGCTGACCACGTTGCGATGGGTCAGCATCACGCCCTTGGGTTTGCCGGTGGTGCCTGAGGTGTAGACGATGGCGGCCAGGTCATCGGCCTGCGGGCCCATGCCGGTTGTAGGTGTGCCCGTTTGCGCCGCCCCCGTCAGCCATTGCGCGAGCGAGCCCACGGCCGGGCTGTCGATAGACGCCGGTGTGGGCTTGAAAGCGTCGTCGTCATCGGTAATGACCACGGCGCGCAGGGCTGGGAACGGCGTGCCCACGGCGCGGATCTTTTCCCACTGCTCGGCCTGGCTCACGATGAGCATCGAGGCCTCGCAGTCGGCCAGGATGTAGGCGATGCTGCCCGGGTTGTCGATGGCGTGCAGCGGCACGGGCACGCCACCAGTGGCCAGCGTGGCCTGGTCGGCGCACATGGCATGCAGGCCGTTGGGCAGCAAGATGGCCACGCGCGCGGCCGGTGGCAGCTGCATGGCGGCGAGGGCTTGGGCCCAGGTGTTCACGCGCTCTGCGGTCTGCGCCCAGGTGAGGCTGGCCCACGCCTGGCGGGAGGAGTCAAACGCACGGTAGGCCTCGGCCTGGGGAGTACGGGCGGCGCGGTAGGCCAGGAGCTGGGGCAGCGTTTGCACGCTGGCGATATCGGCGGGGGTAGAGGTCATCAAACTCGGCGGTGGAGGCTGCTGTGGCGTGCGGCGCCACGGCCTCGGTGGAAACCCGGGGGATGATAACGAGCGCAACCTGGGCCGGCCCGTGTGCGATCACCCCATGTGTTGCAAATGGTGCGTTCCTGTTTGCGGAATGATCGTGGCCGCGTGGGTGCATGCCAGCACGGCCCGCAGCACCTCAGGTCGCCGCTTCCAGCCCCTGCGCAAAGTGCGCCTGCATGGCCTTGACCGTGGCCTTGGCGTCGCGCGCCACCATGGCGGCCAGGATGGCGCGGTGCTCGCCCAGCGAATCTTCGATGCGCCCTTGCTTGAACAGCGAGTTGTGGCGGTTGAGCTTCATCACCTTGCGCAGGTCGGCCACCATCTGGCTGCGCCAGCGGTTGTCGGCCATCTCCAGCAGGTGCATGTGAAAGCGCTCGTTGATGGCAAAGAACTTTTCGCGGTCTGCCACGGCGGCTTCCAGCTCGGCGTGCAGGTCCTGCAGGGTCTTTAACTGGGCGTCGGTGGCGCGCTCGGCCACCACGCCTGCGGCGTCGCTTTCCAGCAGGCTGAGCAGGTGGTACACGTCGCGCAGGTCTTTCTCGCTCATCTCGGTCACATAGGCGCCACGGCGCACCTTCATCGTGACCAGGCCTTCGGCGGCCAGCACCTTCAGTGCCTCACGCAGCGGTGTGCGGCTGATGCCGAATTCCTCGGCAATCTTGAGCTCGTCGATCCAACTGCCGGGCTCCAGCTCGCGGCGGAAGATGCGCTGGCGCAATTGCTCGGCCACTTCTTCGTAGAGCGCGCGGGGAGTGAGGGTGAGGGCAGACATGGGGCGGATTGTAAGCTGCACGGAATATTTTGAATCAATAATTATGAATGATGTAAACTCGCCGCCACACCACAGCACCCGTGCGGTCACCGCCTGTGCGCCGTGTTGGACGCCCCCATGCCATCTTCGGAGTAGCTTTTGCCATGAGTGACAAACCCACCAACAACGCCCCAGAGTTCGCCGCGTCTTCGCTGGAAGCCTGGGCCAAGGCCGCAGCCAAGTCGGCACCGGGGGGCGATGTCAGCGCCCTCAACTGGGTCACGCCCGATGGCATCACCGTCAAACCGCTGTACACCGCCGAAGACACGGCCAGCCTGCCTTATGCCAACACGCTGCCGGGTTTTGAACCCTACCTGCGCGGCCCGCAGGCCACCATGTATGCCGTGCGGCCGTGGACGATCCGCCAGTACGCTGGTTTTTCGACCGCCGAAGAATCCAACGCCTTCTACCGCAAGGCCCTGGCCGCAGGCGGGCAGGGCGTTTCGGTGGCGTTTGACCTGGCCACGCACCGGGGCTACGACAGCGACCACCCCCGCGTGACGGGCGACGTGGGCAAGGCGGGCGTCGCGATTGATTCGGTCGAGGACATGAAGATCCTGTTCGACCAGATTCCGCTTGATAAGGTGTCTGTGTCCATGACCATGAACGGCGCGGTGCTGCCCGTGCTGGCTGGCTACGTGGTGGCGGCGGAAGAGCAGGGCGTCTCGCAAGACAAGCTCAGCGGAACCATTCAGAACGATATTCTGAAAGAGTTCATGGTGCGCAACACCTACATCTACCCGCCCAAGCCGTCGATGAAGATCATTGGCGACATCATCGAGTACACGGCCAAGAACATGCCGAAGTTCAACTCGATCTCGATCAGCGGCTACCACATGCAGGAAGCCGGGGCCAACCAGGCGCTGGAACTGGCCTTCACCCTGGCCGATGGCAAGGAATATGTGAAGACCGCCATCGCCAAGGGCATGGACGTGGACGAATTCGCCGGGCGCCTCTCCTTCTTCTGGGCCATCGGCATGAACTTCTACCTCGAAGTCGCCAAGATGCGCGCCGCGCGCCTGCTGTGGTGCCGCATCATGAAGGCCACCGGCGCCAAGAACCCCAAGAGCCTGATGCTGCGCACGCACTGCCAGACCAGCGGCTGGAGCTTGACCGAGCAAGACCCCTACAACAACGTGGTGCGCACCACCATCGAGGCCATGGCGGCCGTGTTTGGCGGCACGCAGAGCCTGCACACCAACAGCTTTGACGAAGCGATTGCGCTGCCCACCGAGTTCAGCGCTCGCATCGCGCGCAACACGCAGCTCATCATCCAGGAAGAGACCCACATCACCAACGTGATCGACCCCTGGGCCGGCAGCTACATGATGGAGAAGCTGACCCAGGACATGGCCGACGCTGCCTGGAAGATCATTGAAGAGGTCGAAGCCATGGGCGGCATGACCCAGGCCGTGGACAGCGGCTGGGCCAAGCTCAAGATCGAGGCCGCCGCCGCCGAGAAGCAGGCGCGCATCGACAGCGGCAAAGATGTGATCGTCGGCGTGAACAAGTACAAGCTCGCCAAGGAAGACCCGGTCGATATTCTGCAGATCGACAACGTGAAGGTGCGCGAGGGGCAGATCGAGCGGCTGAAAAACATCCGGGCAAAACGCGATCCAGTGCTTGTCCAGCAAGCGTTGGATGCTCTCACTTCTGCAGCAGAAAGCGGCGAGGGCAACCTGCTGCATCTGTCCATCCAGGCCGTGCGCCTGCGCGCCACGGTGGGGGAGGTGAGCGATGCGCTCGAAAAAGTCTTTGGGCGCCACCGCGCCGATACACAAAAGGTGACCGGTGTGTATGCAGCTGCCTATGACTCGGCCGAAGGCTGGGACAAACTCAAGACCGAAATCAACGCGTTTGCCGAAGAGCAGGGGCGCCGCCCCCGCGTGATGATCGCCAAGCTGGGCCAGGACGGCCACGACCGGGGCGCCAAGGTGGTGGCCACCGCGTTCGCCGACCTGGGGTTCGACGTGGACATGGGTCCGCTGTTCCAGACGCCCGAGGAATGCGCCCGCCAGGCCATCGAGAACGACGTGCACGCCGTGGGCGTGAGCACGCTGGCCGCCGGCCACAAGACGCTGGTGCCCGCCATCATCCAGTCGCTCAAGGAGCAGGGGGCGGACGACATCATCGTGTTCGTGGGCGGGGTGATTCCGGCCCAGGACTACGACTTTCTGTACGAGGCCGGTGTGAAGGGCGTGTACGGGCCCGGTACGCCGATTCCGGCGAGTGCGAAGGATGTGCTGGAGCAGATTCGCAAGGCGGTGGCGTGACACCTGCGGCGCTTCTTGACGGGGTGGTGCAGGGCACGGCGGCGGTGCAACGCCGCGCCATGTCCAAAGCCATCACGCTGCTCGAATCGACGCGGGTGGACCACCGCGCCCAGGCCGACGAGCTGCTGACCCAGCTGCTCCCGCACACCGGCGAGGCCTTCCGCCTCGGCATCAGCGGCGTGCCCGGCGTGGGCAAATCCACCTTCATCGAAGCCCTGGGCCTGTACTTGATCGGCCAGGGCCACCGCGTGGCCGTGCTCACCATCGACCCCTCCAGCACCGTCTCGGGCGGCTCCATCCTGGGCGACAAGACGCGCATGGAACACCTGTCGGTGCACGAAAAGGCGTACATCCGCCCCAGCCCGTCCAGCGGCACGCTGGGCGGCGTGGCCGAGAAGACCCGCGAGGCCATGCTGGTCTGCGAGGCGGCGGGTTACGACGTGGTGATCGTCGAGACCGTGGGCGTGGGCCAGAGCGAGATCGCGGTGGCTGGCATGACGGACATGTTCGTGCTGATGCAGCTGCCCAACGCGGGCGACGACCTGCAGGCCATCAAGAAGGGCGTGATGGAGATAGCGGACCTGGTGGTCATCAACAAGGCCGACATCGACAAGAACGCTGCCACGCGCGCCGAGGCGCAGATCACGTCGAGCCTGCGCCTGCTCAGCCAACACGGCAACCCCGAGAACGCGCACCACGACGAAACGCTGTGGCACCCGAAGGTCGTGCAGATCAGCGCGCTGCTGGGGCAGGGCGTGGACAGCTTCTGGGCTGCCGTCACGCAGTTCCGCCAGCTGCAAACCGCCAACGGCCGCCTGGCCACGCGGCGCGAAAAGCAGGCGCTGGCCTGGATGTGGGAGCGCATCGACGCAGGCCTCAAGCTCGCGTTTCGCCAGCACCCTCAGGTCAAAGAGCTGCTGCCCCAGATGCAGGCCGACGTGGCCGCGGGGCGCATCGCGGCATCCACAGCAGCACGAAATCTGCTGCTAGCGCAATCCAGTCAAGCGCAAGCAGCTATCAAATAAATAGTAAACCAACCACCGAATTCACCAAAGGACGACCATGCAAGACATCCTGGATCAACTGGAGAAAAAGCGTGCGCTGGCACGCCTGGGCGGCGGGCAAAAGCGCATCGATGCGCAGCACGCCAAGGGCAAGCTCACGGCGCGCGAGCGCATCGAGCTGCTGCTGGACGACGGCACGTTCGAGGAATGGGACATGTTCGTCGAGCACCGCTGCACCGACTTTGGCATGGAGGACAACAAGATCCCCGGCGACGGTGTGGTGACGGGCTACGGCATGATCAACGGCCGCTTGGTGTTCGTGTTCAGCCAGGACTTCACGGTGTTTGGCGGTGCGCTGTCGGAAACCCATGCCGAGAAGATCTGCAAGGTGATGGACCAGGCCATGAAGGTCGGTGCGCCGGTCATTGGCCTCAACGACTCGGGCGGCGCGCGCATCCAGGAAGGCGTGGCGTCCCTGGGCGGTTATGCCGACGTGTTCCAGAAGAACGTGCTGGCCAGCGGCGTGATTCCGCAGATCAGCATGATCATGGGCCCGAGCGCCGGTGGCGCCGTGTACTCGCCCGCCATGACCGACTTCATCTTCATGGTGAAGGACAGCTCATACATGTTCGTGACCGGCCCCGAAGTCGTGAAGACCGTGACGCACGAAGAAGTCACGGCCGAAGAACTGGGCGGCGCCGTGACCCACACCACCAAGAGCGGTGTGGCCGACATGGCGTTTGAGAACGACGTGGAGGCGCTGATGATGCTGCGCCGCCTGTACAACTACCTGCCGCTCAACAACCGCGAAAAAGCCCCGGTGCGTCCCAGCAACGACCCGGCCGACCGCATGGACCTGAGCCTGGACACCCTGGTGCCCGAGAACCCCAACAAGCCCTACGACATGAAGGAGCTGATCCTCAAGACGGTGGACGATGGGGACTTCTTCGAGCTGCAGCCCGAGTACGCCAAGAACATCCTCATCGGCTTTGCCCGCATGGAAGGCCAGACCGTGGGCATCGTGGCCAACCAGCCGCTGGTGCTGGCGGGCTGCCTGGACATCAAGAGTTCCATCAAGGCCGCGCGTTTTGTGCGCTTTTGCGATGCGTTCAACATCCCCGTGGTCACGTTTGTGGACGTGCCCGGCTTCATGCCTGGCACCAGCCAGGAGTACGGCGGCATCATCAAACACGGCGCCAAACTGCTGTACGCCTATGCCGAGTGCACCGTGCCCAAGATCACCGTCATCACCCGCAAGGCCTACGGCGGTGCGTACGACGTGATGAGCTCCAAGCACCTGCGCGGCGACGTGAACCTGGCCTGGCCCAACGCCGAGATTGCGGTGATGGGTGCCAAGGGCGCGGTGGAGATCATCTTCCGCGAGGACAAGAACGACCCGGTGAAGCTGGCCGCGCGTGAGGCGGAATACAAGCAGCGTTTTGCCAACCCGTTTGTGGCCGGTGCACGCGGCTTTATCGACGATGTGATCCTGCCGCACGAGACACGCAAGCGCATCTGCCGCTCATTGGTGATGCTGCGCGACAAGAAGCTCGAAAACCCGTGGCGCAAGCACGGGAACATCCCACTGTGAGCGGACAAGGAGCATAAGAACATGTTTACGAAAATCCTGATCGCCAACCGTGGCGAAAACGGCCGCGCAGCGGACGTTTCGACAAATCGCCTGACGCAGACCGCGCAGCGGGCTGCTACACGCCACCCCATCGCCTGAGGAGATAAGAGAATGTTTACAAAAATCCTGATTGCGAACCGGGGCGAAATTGCGTGTAGGGTCATCGCTACTGCCCGCAAGATGGGCATCAAGACAGTGGCCGTCTATTCCGACGCCGACAAGGAAGCCCGCCACGTCAAGCTGGCCGACGAGGCCGTGCATATTGGCGCCGCGCCCTCGCGCGAGTCCTACCTGCTGGCCGACAAGATCATTGCGGCCTGCAAGCAGACTGGTGCACAGGCCGTGCACCCTGGTTATGGCTTCCTCTCCGAAAACGAAGCCTTTGCCAAGCGCTGCGAGGACGAAGGCATTGCCTTCATCGGCCCCAAGGCGCACTCGATTGCGGCCATGGGCGACAAGATCGCCTCAAAGAAGCTGGCGAATGAGGCCAAGGTCAACACCATTCCCGGCTACAACGACGCCATCAGCGGCCCCGAGCAAGCGGTGGAGATTGCCAAGGGCATCGGCTACCCCGTGATGATCAAGGCCTCGGCCGGCGGTGGTGGCAAGGGCCTGCGCGTGGCCTACAACGACAAGGAAGCGTTTGAAGGCTTTGCCAGCTGCCAGAACGAGGCCCGCAACAGCTTTGGCGACGACCGCATCTTCATTGAGAAGTTTGTGCAGGAGCCGCGCCACATCGAGATCCAGGTGCTGGGCGACAGCCATGGCAACGTGATCTACCTGAACGAGCGCGAGTGCTCCATCCAGCGCCGCCATCAGAAGGTTATCGAAGAGGCGCCGTCGCCTTTCATCAGCGACGCCACCCGCAAGGCCATGGGCGAGCAAGCGGTGCAACTGGCCAAGGCCGTGAAGTACCAGAGCGCGGGCACGGTGGAGTTCGTGGTCGGCAAGGACCAGGACTTCTACTTCCTGGAGATGAACACCCGCCTGCAGGTGGAGCACCCGGTGACGGAGTGCATCACCGGCCTTGACCTGGTGGAGCTGATGATCCGCGTGGCGGCGGGCGAGAAGCTGCCGCTGACCCAAGCCGACGTGAAGCGCGACGGCTGGGCCATTGAGTGCCGCATCAACGCCGAAGACCCGTTCCGCAACTTTTTGCCGTCCACCGGCCGCCTGGTGCGCTTTCAGCCGCCGGAGGAGTCGATGTTCCAGTCCGATACGACCAAAAAATTGGGCGTGCGGGTGGACACGGGCGTGTACGAGGGTGGCGAGATCCCCATGTACTACGACTCGATGATCGCCAAGCTCATCGTGCACGGCACGGACCGCAACGATGCGATTGCCAAGATGCGCGCGGCGCTGAACGGCTTTGTGATTCGCGGTATCAGCAGCAACATCCCGTTCCAGGCCGCGTTGCTGGCGCACCCCAAGTTCGTGACGGGCGACTTCAACACCGGCTTCATCGCCGAGAACTACGGCAAGGGCTTCCACGCCGAAGATGTGCCGCACAGCGACCCGCTGTTCCTGGTGGCGCTGGCCGCGTTCATGAACCGCCGTTACCGCGCGCGCGCCTCGGGCATCAGCGGCCAGCTGGCCGGCCACGAGGTGAAGGTGGGCGAGCAGTTTGTGGTGGTGACGCTGGGCGCCGAAGGGCAGAACCAGCACCACGAGGTGACGGTGTCCGACTTTGAAGACAAATCGGGCTCCAGCGCAATCAGCGTGGGCGGTAATAGCTATCAGATCAGTAGCGCCGCCACGCTGGGCCAGATCCGCGTGCAGGGCGCATGCAACGGCCAGGGCTTCACCGCCCAGGTGGAGCGGGGCGTGGGCAAGAACCCGCTGGCGCTGCGCATTGCGCACAACGGCACGCAGGTCGAAGCACTGGTCCTGTCGCCACTGGGAGCGAAGCTGCACAAGCTGATGCCCTTCAAGGCGCCGCCAGACCTATCCAAGTTCCTGCTATCGCCCATGCCCGGTTTGCTGGTGGATGTGGCGGTGCAGCCCGGCCAGAAGGTGCAGGCGGGTGAGAAGCTGGCGGTGATCGAAGCCATGAAGATGGAGAACATCCTCTTCGCCGCGCAGGACGGCGTGGTGGGCAAGATCGTGGCGGGCAAGGGCGAGTCGCTGGCGGTCGATCAGGTGATCCTGGAATTCCGGTGATCCCCAGGGCCTGACAGCCCATCCGGAGGGGCCTTGCGCCCCTTTTTTAGTCTTTTTGGCCGCTAGCGATAGAGGAATATGCGTTGGCAGCTATCAAATCAGGAGTAATCATGAGCACGACCCCACGCCCCTTCAAGGTCCTGGGCATCCAGCAAGTCGCCATTGGCGGCACCGACAAGCAGCGGATGAAGACGCTGTGGGTGGACATGCTGGGCCTGGAGCAGACCGGCACCTTCCAGAGCGAGCGCGAGAACGTGGACGAAGACATCCTGGCCATGGGCAAGGGCGCCTTCAAGGTGGAGGTGGACATCATGCAGCCGCTGGACATCGAGAAAAAGCCAGCCGTGCACACCACGCCGCTCAACCACATCGGTCTGTGGATTGACGACCTGCCCAAGGCCGTGGAATGGCTCACTGCCAAGGGCGTGCGCTTTGCCCCCGGTGGCATCCGCAAGGGCGCTGCGGGCTACGACATCACGTTTTTGCACCCCAAGAGCAATGACGAGTTTCCGATTGCCGGTGAGGGCGTGCTGATCGAGCTGGTGCAGGCCCCGGCGGATGTGATTGCGGCGCTGGGCTGAACGGCGCGATCATCAACTCCCGTGTATTCCGTGTTTTCTCTGCAGCGTGCGCTTCGGGTCGGCACCAGGGTGTGTGCCGCGCTCGTGTTGGCGCTGGCAGGGCAAGGGGCCGGAGCCGCAGGCGGCACCGGCGCCTATCCGCTCGATTGGGGCAGGGCGGGGGAAACCTTGCAGTACCGGTCCTGCGGCTGCGCAGACCGCTGCTGGGTGGCGGAAGTGAAACACCAGCGGTCTCGCAAGACGCTGGCCACGCTGCGTTGCGACTGCGAACGCCTGTTTGCCCGGGTCGGCACGAGCGGCCCGGAGGTAGAGCGCAGCCCCACCTGCTCTGCAATGGACGATGGGGACAATAAGCCCCGCGCCATCCGCGAGGCGCTGGAGCAGATGCTGGGGCGCTGAACCGCGCGGCGTCCATGACCTGGCACGTCATGGTCGCCAACCCCGACGGGGGCTACAACAGCGGCACCTTGTCTTTGGTGTCGCCTGCCCATGAAAAAAATTGCTTCTCTGGCCCTGCTGCTCGCAGGTGCCATCCACCTGATTCCGTTGCTAGGCGTGTTCGGCGCAGCGCAACTGGCCAGCCTCTACGGCACGACCCCTTCTGATCCGAACACCCTCATCCTGTTGCGCCACCGTGCCGTACTGTTTGGCATTGTGGGTGGCATCTGCATGGGGGCGGCGTTCAAGCCTGCCGACCAGTGGCTGGGGCTGACTGTGGGCGCGGTCAGTGTTCTCTCGTTCCTGCTGCTGGCGTGGTCCACCGGCGGCTTCAACACACATTTGCAGCGCGTTGTGGTGGCTGACGGGCTGGCTTTGGCGTGCCTGGTTGCGGGCGCTGTGGCCAGAGCGCGGTCCGAGCCGGGCCCGGCCCGCATCTAACTTGGTCTAACTTCGGGCCGCGCAAGCGGGCCCCTGCTGCAAGATGAAAGCCAAAGCCGCCCGTTGGAAGCATGTTGCGCGGGCGGTTTTTGCCGCTGTTTGAACGTGCGCTCTACAGCGGCCAACGGCCGCCTTTTTCTGCGTTTTTGTCCGGAAAGATCGGGGCAGTTGTGGGCCTAGAAACAGTGGCACCTTTTGTGACCATGTTGAGGGCAATTGCACCAAAATCTCCTTCAAAATCATGGTGATAGCGACGCAGGGCGGCTCTTTAGAACACCGTGATGTGGCGCTTTGTGTGATCACTGATGCAATCCCGGGTGCTTGCAGCAGCAGGCTCTCGAAAGGAATCCACCCATGGCCAATGCAACCCTCTCCGCCCCCCAGCCCATCCAGATCCATCGCCCCGTCCCTGCGCCGGCCGTGCAGGGTGAGTGGTCGGTCGAGGCCATTCAGGCGCTGCTCGACAAGCCCTTGATGGACCTGCTGTTTGAGGCGCAAACCGTGCACCGCCAGCACTGGCCTGCGGGCGACATCGAGCTGGCCACGCTGCTGTCGGTGAAAACCGGCGGCTGCCCTGAAAACTGCGGCTACTGCCCGCAGGCGGCCGAGTTCGACACCGGCGTGAAAGCCGAAAAACTCATGGAAGTGGAGGAGGTGGTGCGTGCCGCCCAGGCCGCCAAGGACGCTGGCGCCACGCGCTTTTGCATGGGCGCCGCGTGGCGTGCGCCCAAGGACCGCGACATTGAAAAAGTCAGCGCCCTGATTGGTGCCGTGAAAGGCCTGGGCTTGCAGACCTGCGCCACGCTGGGCATGCTCGAATCGCACCAGGCGCAGGCGCTCAAAAACGCCGGGCTGGACTACTACAACCACAACCTGGACACCGCGCCCGAGTACTACACCGATGTGGTCAGCACCCGCGCCTACCAGGACCGGCTGGACACGCTGCAGAACGTGCGCAACGCAGGCATCAGCGTGTGCTGCGGCGGCATTGTGGGCATGGGCGAGGCGCCGGTACACCGTGCGGGCCTGATTGCGCAGCTGGCCAACTTGCAGCCGTACCCTGAGTCGGTGCCCATCAACAGCCTGGTGCGCGTGCCCGGCACACCGTTGGCCGACAGCGAACCCATCGACCCATTTGACTTCGTGCGCGTGATTGCGGTGGCCCGCATCACCATGCCCAAGGCGCGCGTGCGCCTGTCGGCCGGGCGCCAGCAGATGGGTGAAGCGGTGCAGGCGCTGTGCTTCATGGCCGGGGCCAATTCCATTTTTTATGGCGACAAGCTGCTGGTGACGGGCAACCCCGATGTGGATGCCGATGTGCAACTGCTGGCCAAGCTGGGGCTGAACGGGCACCGCACAACGACCAGCACCCTGGACGGGCACAGCCACAGCGCTTGAGGCCCCCCCGCGCAGGGCACAGCCACTCAAAGCGGCTCTTCGCGCGAAGTCAGTTCGATGCGTTCCATGGGCAGATCGGCGGCCAGGCGGTCCACCTCGGCCAGCCGCGCGGGTTCGGCGTCGGCAAATTGCTGGGCGATGCGCCGGAACTCCTCGGACAAGGTCAGGAAGGCATCGACCATGTCGGGGTCGAAGTGGCTGCCCCGGCCGTCGCGGATTATCTCTACCGCCTGCTCGTGGGAGTAGGCGGGCTTGTAGACGCGTTCGGAGATCAGTGCGTCATACACATCGGCCACGGCCATCAGACGCGCAGACAGCGGGATGGTGTTGCCCACCAGGCCCTCAGGGTAGCCTGAGCCGTCCCATTTCTCCTGGTGACTGTAGGCGATCTCCTTGGCGTACCGGAAGAACGGGTTGTCCAGCGTAGTTCCTGTCTCGGCAGCAATGATGGCGTCGCGCCCCAGGGTGGTGTGCGTCTTCATGATCTCGAACTCTTCCGGCGTGAGCTTGCCGGGCTTGAGCAGGATGCGATCGGGAATGCCCACCTTGCCAATGTCGTGCAGCGGGGCGGACTTGAAGATGGTTTCGATGGCGGCGTCGGTCAGCTCGTCCTTGAAGCGCGGATGGTTCTGCAGGTGGCGGGCCAGCGTCTCCATGTAGTGCTGTGTGCGCCGGATGTGGTTGCCGGTTTCGTTGTCGCGCGTTTCGGCCAGCGAGGCCATGGCGCGAATGGTGGCGTCCTGCAGCTCTGCCATGGCGCGCGTGCGGTTGGCGACCTCTTGCTCCAGAAAATGGTTGTGCTGGGCCAGAAAGTCGCGCGCGCGCTTGAGCTGCAGGTGGTTGCGCACCCGTGCCATCACGATGGCGGGGTTGATGGGCTTGGTGATGTAGTCCACCGCGCCCAGCTCCAGGCCAATGCTTTCGTCCTCGGCCGCGCTCATGGCGGTGAGAAAGATCACGGGGATGTCTTCGGTGTCGGGGTTGAACTGCAGGCGGCGCAGCACCTCGTAGCCGTCCATGTCCGGCATCATGATGTCCAGCAGGATCAGGTCGGGCTTGCTGTCGCCTGCCACGATCTGCAGCGCACGTTCACCACTGGGCGCCAGTTTGACCTTGTAGTCAGTGCGCAGGAGGTCGCTCATCAGCGAGAGGTTGTCGGGCGTGTCGTCTACGACCAGCACCGTGCATTTGCCGCTGGGTGCGAATGGGCTATTCATGAACCGGGTCCTCCTTGTAATCATGGTGTGCGATGGGGGCCTGCCGCAGTATGGCCAGTGCCTCCACAAAGTCATAGCTGTCCAGCGACCGCTTCATCTGGCCATACGCGGGCCCGAGCAGGGCTTGCAGGGCGGGCGCGGAGTCCTTGAAGATTTCGATGGCGTCGGAGTCGTCGTCGGACAGCAGGGCGTCGAGCTGCGCCACCAGCGCATGCGCGGCCGATGCGTCGATCTGCAGGTCAGAAGCAGTGTCGGTGCTCGCAACTTCCTCTGCGGACAGGGCTTGCTGCAGCGCCATGACCAGTGCCCTGCACGCCGCTTCCACGGGCTCCAGCAATGGCTCTATCAGTTCGGGTGATGCCTTCTGCGCAATGGATTCTTCCGCCCGTTGCGCCAGGGCAGCGAGTGCAGTGGCGCCGATGGTGCCGGCCGTGCCTTTGAGCGTGTGCATGGCGCGCTGGGCTTCGTCGTGCTGCCCGGCGGCCAGGGCCGTGCGCGTGGCCTGTACGGCATGTGCCTGCCCCGCCACGAACTTGCGCAGCAGGCCCTCGTACGCGGGGCGTTTGTCCAGCACGCGCCGCAGGCCGGCGGTCACATCCAGCCCTGGGATGCGGCGCAATGCGTCATCGGCAGAAGGCGCGGGGGCAGGGTGGGGTGGAGCTTGCGGGCTCTCGGCGTCACCCGCTGGCTGCCCTTGAAGTTCGGCGTTGAGGCGGTCTGTTTCATTCGCGCCGGTGGCCCGTGGGGCGATCCATTGCAGCAGGGCGGCAAACAGTTCGTCCGGGTCGATGGGTTTGGCCAAGTGGCCGTTCATGCCTGCCTCCAGGCACAGGTCACGGTCCCGGCTCATGGCGTTAGCCGTCATGGCCAGCACGGGCAGCTGGGCCCAGGCGGGGTTCTGGCGCAGGTGCCGGGTGGCGGTCAGGCCGTCCATCACGGGCATTTGCATGTCCATCAGCACCAGGTCGTAAGGGGTCTGGGCGAGCATGTCCAGTGCCACCTGCCCGTTCTGGGCCACATCCACGACCAAGCCCGCGCCGCTCAGCAGCTCGGCACCCACCTGCTGGTTCAGGTCGTTGTCGTCCACCAGCAGCACCCGTGCGCCCGCAATGGCAGAAAGGTGTGCGGCGCGCCGAGGTGCCTGTGCGGCACGCCTGTCGGACGACCGCGCCTGTCCACCCAGTGCCTGCATGGCTGCATCAAACAGTTGCGAGGGGCTGACGGGCTTGGACAGCATCAGTTGCAGCCCGGCGCGTTCCAGTTCGCTTTGCACATCGTCGCGGCCTGCAGCGGTCACGATGACCGTGTGGGGTGGGTGCTGCAGCTGGGCGAGCGCGCGGTGGGTGTCAAACCCGTCCATGCCGGGCATCTTCCAGTCCACAAACGCGATCTCGCAGGGGCGGCCGGCCTGTTCGGCAGCGCGGGCCTGGGCCACGGCCTCCTCTCCCGAAGAGGCCGTAGTGACCGTAAAGCTCATGCGGGCCAGCATCTCGCCCAGGATGTGCCGGGCCTGCTCGCTGTCGTCCACCACCAAGACATGCCGCCCGCGCAGGTCGGGCGTGGGCAGCAGGGGCGCATGGCTTGGGTTGCCCAGTCCCAGACGGGCAGTAAACCAGAAGGTGCTGCCCACCCCGGGCTGGCTTTGCACGCCCACTTCGCCCCCCATCAGCCCGGCCAGCTTCTTGGAGATGGCCAACCCCAGCCCGGTGCCGCCGTATTTGCGCGTGGTGGAGGTGTCCGCCTGCTCGAACGACCGGAACAGCCGTGACTGCTGCTCGGGCGTCAGGCCGATGCCGGTGTCCTGCACCTCAAAGCGCAGCAACACGCCGGTGTCGTCGCGCTCTGTTTCGGTGACGCGCACGATGATTTCCCCCGTGTCGGTGAACTTGACCGCGTTGTTGGCGTAGTTCACCAGGATCTGCCCCAGGCGCAGCGGATCGCCGCGCAGGTCATCGGGCAGGGCCGGGTCCACATCGAACAGCAGCTCCAGGCCCTTGTGGGCGCATTTGTCGCTGACCAGATTGGCCACGTTGTCCAGCACGCCGCGCAGGTCAAAGTCCACGACCTCCACTTCGAGCTTGCCGGCTTCGATCTTGCTGAAGTCCAGGATGTCGTTGATCAGGCCCAGCAAGTGCTGGCCAGAGCGCTGGATCTTTTCCACATAGTCGCGCTGGCGCGGCGTGAGGTCAGTGCCCAAGGCCAGGTGGCTCATGCCGATCACCGCGTTCATCGGGGTGCGGATCTCGTGGCTCATGTTGGCCAGGAAGTCCGACTTCATCTGCGATGCTTCCTCCGCGCGGGCGCGGGCAATCTCCAGCTCGTCCTCGTGTTCGCGCAGGGCCGCGTTGACCTTTTGCAGTTCCACCGTGCGCTCGGCCACGCGCGCTTCCAGCACCTCCTCGTTGCGCTTGAGGGCATCGACCAGCTCGTTCTGCGCTGCCATGGCCTGGGCCGTGGCCTTTTCGCGCTGCAAGAACTGCCGCGCCATGGCAAAAGCGAGCAAAAAGGTGAGCAGCGCCTGGAAGGCGGTGAGCCCGGTGGTCAACAAGGTCTGGTGCTTGACCTCGGCGTTGCGCGAGTCGCCCAGCAGGGCCGACACGCGCGAAGCGCTGAGCGACAGCTCTTGCACCGTCTCGCGCAAGCCATCCAGCTCGATGCGCAGGCGCCGCATGTTGGTCTGGCTGGAGGTGGCGTCCACACTGGCGCCAAAGTAGCTGTCGCCCGCTGCCACAAACCGCTGCAGGGCGGCCAGCGCAGTGCTGTAAATGGGCTCGTCCTGCATCAGCGTGCGCGAGGTGCCGCTTTCCAGCGCGCTGAACCGGCTCAGGAACAGGTCGTAGCGCAGCTCCAGCTTGTCCATCGTGATGCTGGTGGGGTCCAGCTCGAACTGGTGCAGCGCGTGGTCCAGCTTTTCATACTCCACATTGAGCTGCAAGAACGACCACAGCGCATTCACATCGCCGCGCCGCATCACGGCTTCCACACTGCGGTACTGGCTGTATTGCACCGCCGCTATGGCCACGTAGGCCAACACCAGCCCCGCAATGATGAGCCGCAGGATGTGTTGGCTGCGCAGCATACGGGTGGGCCGGGGCGCGGAGGGCGACTACCGGATGTGCAGTGCGTTGAGCTGCCAGGCTGCCCGGTTGTAATACAGCTCGCTGCGCAACTCGGCCTTGGTATCAAACGGGTAAACGATGAACAGCGGGCCTTTTTCGCGGATGGGCATGGGCCGGTTGTTCATCAGGCGCGCCACGATCACGTCGTGTTTGGTGGCGTCGTCTGCCGGGATCTCGGTCTTGTAGTCATTGAGGGCCACTGCCGTGATCTTGGTGCCCTTGGCACCCACTGCTGCCAGCACATCGCGGAGCAGGGGGCCTGTGAAAGTGACGGCGCTGGGGTACCAGGGGGTCTGGGTGGAGAAGCTGTGCTGCGGCAGCTTCTCCAGCATCTTCATGTCGAACTGCGCCTGCGGGCCCCGGTTGGTCTGCGTGATGGCGCCGTCGATGGTGAGGATGACAGGGCCGGTGGGTGGCTCCAGTGCCTGCACGTTGCTCGCGGCCAGCAATGCCGCGCAGATGACCCCTGCGGCCCATGCCTTGGACAACACCCGTTCCAACCCATAACGACGATGAGATTGCATGGACACCCCCTCCTGTTTTGGTAACAGTCTCGCGGATAGATGCCCAAAATGTAAACCGATTTATCACCATCGGTTTGACGGATGACCCGCCGGGGTGTCGAGCGTGCGACGGCAGCGGACGGGTGGCGGGGCTGCTGCGTCAGGCTGCGGCGGGCGCGCTGGCGGCAGCCATGGTGTCCCAGGCCTTCAGGGCCTCAGCCGTGTACATGAGTGCCGGGCCACCGCCCATGTAAACGCACACGGCCAACATTTCTTCCAGCTCTGCGCGGGTGGCACCGAGCTTTTGCAGTGCCTTGACATGAAAACCAATGCACCCGGAGCAGCGCTGGGTGACCCCAATGGCCAGGGCAATCAGCTCCTTGTGCTTGCTGGTCAACGCACCTTCCGCCATGGAAGCCTGCGCAAGCTGCGCGAAGCCCCGCATGGCGTCTGGCTGGGCCTTGCGGAAGGTGGCCAGGCTTTCGTTGATGCCCTGGATCAGGCTGGTGTGGTCGAACGTACTCATGGAATGGTTCCTTGCTGGGGCCTTGAGGGCGCCGGACTCTGCGCGTGCCGGCGCCTGCCGGCGGTTTATTTCTTCATGGGACAGGTGTTGATGCCAAGCAGCGTGTAAGCCGGGCAGAAGCGAAACAGGCCGGTGGCCAGTGGTACCACGCCCAGCCATCCCCACCAGCCCACCGTGCCGGTGGCAGCCAGTGCAATAAGGACCAGGCCTGCCAAGACGCGCAGCACGCGGTCCACGGTTCCTACGTTGATGTTCATGATGATTTCCTTGCTCTGAGGTTGCGGCCCGGGATGGGCCTTGCTTGCACAAGCGCAGCGAACGCGGAATACGCTCGCTGCCCGGTCAGTCGAATGAGGGGGACGCAGGCGCCGCGACAGGCTTGCCTGCAGCCACCCAGGCGTCAAAGCCGCCGGCGATGGACTGCACCTGCAGATAGCCCATGTCGTGCATGGCGCGCGCGGCCAGTGCGGCACGGCCGCTGGTCTTGCAGTACAGCACCACCTTGAGGTCACGCGCGCTGAGTTCGGGTGTGCTGCTGAGGCGGAACTCCAGCACCCCGCGCGATGCGTGAATCGCGCCCGGGATGTGTCCTGCCTGGTATTCGTCGGCCTCTCGCACATCGATCAGCACGTCGGCGGTGCGGATGGCTTCGTCTGCCTGGTCCAGTGGGACCTCCTGTACCAGGGCCTTGGCGGCGGTGACGAGATCGTGGGCTGTTTTCATGTGTGCGTTCCTGCAGTGGGTGTGGCGGTACGGATGTGGCAGTTGTGTCACAGCGCGTTGACAGGAATCTTGAGATAGGTCACGCCATTGGCTTCCGGCGGTGGCATTTCCCCTGCGCGGATGTTGACCTGCACCGAAGGCAGGATCAGCACGGGCATTTCCAGCGTCGCGTCGCGCTGGGTGCGCAGCGCCACAAAGGCTTCCTCGCTTATCCCGTCGTGCACATGGATGTTCTTGGCCCGCTGGTCGGCAACGGTGGTTTGCCACGCCACGGCGCGCCCTGCCGGGGGGTAGTCGTGGCACATGAACAGGCGGGTTTCCGCCGGCAGGCTGAGCAATTTGCGCACCGATTGGTACAGCGTGTGGGCATTGCCGCCGGGGAAGTCGCAGCGCGCTGTGCCCACGTCGGGCATGAACAGGGTGTCTCCCACAAACACGGCATCACCGACCTGATAGGCCATGCATGCGGGGGTATGGCCGGGCACTGCCAGCGCCTGGGCCTCCAGTTGGCCGATGTGGAAGACCTCGTTGTCGTGCAGCAGCTGGTCGAATTGGCTGCCATCCGGACGGAACTCGGGCTCCAGATGAAAGACTTTCTTGAACACGTCCTGCACCTGCGTGATGGACGCGCCAATGGCGATTTTTCCGCCCAGCTTGTCGCGAAGGTAGTGCGCGGCCGACAGATGGTCTGCATGGGCATGGGTTTCCAGAATCCATTGCACCGTCAATCCCTGACCTTGCACAAACGCGATGATCTTGTCGGCAGACCGTGTGCGGGTGCGGCCCGACTTCGGGTCGTAGTCCAGCACCGAATCCACCACCGCGCAGTGGCCGCCAGGCTGATCGAACACCACATAGCTCACCGTCCAGGTGGCGTCATCAAAGAAGGCTTCTATCTGGGGTTTCATCGAAGGGCTCCGTATTTAATTTCGATATTTATAGTTTATTGACATATATATTGTTAGTCAATAGAATATCAACATCGAATTTGAAAAGGAGCGCGCCACCATGCACGCAGAAGCACAAATGGACCTGGAAGCCTTGCGCAGGTCAGCCGACAGCGCTTGCCGCTTGATGAAGGTTTTGTCCAACCCCGACCGCCTCCTGCTGCTGTGCCAGCTGACGCAGGGCGAAAAGCGGGTGGGCGAACTGGAGGAGTTGGTGGGCATCTCCCAGCCCACCTTGTCCCAACAGCTGGGCGTATTGCGCGAGGAGGGCCTCGTCAACACCCGCCGCGAAGGCAAAAACATCTATTACGAGATCGCCAGCCCCCAGGCCCTGGCGGTGATGAACGTTCTGTTTGAACAATTTTGTGGCCCTGCCCAGGAGAGCAAACCATGCTGATCGATTGGACCCATTTCACCCCTTGGGCTGCCCTAGCCGGTGGCGTTTTGCTGGGCCTTGCCTCGGCGCTTTTTGTGCTCCTCAACGGGCGCATCCTGGGCATCAGCGGCATTGTGGGCGGGCTGCTGCGTCCCCGCGCGGGCGACATGGGCTGGCGCCTGGCTTTTGTGCTGGGCATGTTGGTGGCGCCTGGCCTTTACTGGCTGGTGGTCGGCCCCACGCAGCCGCGCATTGATGCGACCTGGGGCATGGTGGTGATCGCCGGCCTGCTGGTGGGTGTCGGCACACGTTACGGGTCGGGCTGCACCAGCGGCCACGGCGTGTGCGGACTCTCGCGCATGTCGCCCCGTTCCTTGGTGGCCACCCTGGCCTTCATGGGGGCAGGGTTCGTCACCGTCTTCCTCATCCGGCACGCGCTGGCCTGAACGCATCCCCATTCATCGGAGCATTGATCGCTATGAAAAATCGTATTTCGGAGTTTGTGGTGGGCCTGATTTTCGGACTGGGCCTGATCGTCTCGGGCATGACCGACCCGGGCAAGGTGCTGGGCTTTCTGGATCTGGCCGGCTTGTGGGATCCATCGCTGGCGTTTGTGATGGGCGGAGCCATTGCGGTGGGCGTCTTTGCCTTCGCCGTGGCCAAGAGGCGGACCACAAGCTTTCTGGGCGGCGCCATGCACTTGCCCACGTCGCGCGACATTGATCGCCGTCTGGTCGTCGGAAGCCTCATCTTTGGCGCGGGCTGGGGCATTGCCGGGTTTTGCCCGGGCCCAGCCATTGTTTCGGCGGGTGCGGGCCAGCCCAAAGCCATTGTGTTTGTGATTGCCATGGTGGCGGGCATGTGGCTGTTTGAACTGGCCGAACGCATGTCCCACGGTACCGCAACCACACAGACCGGAGGCCGCTGATATGCCGCTGCAAATCATTGCCCTGACCCCTGACTTCGCTGTGTCGCCGCAGCTGGCCACCACGGACTTTGCCGCTTTGGCCCAGCAGGGCTTCAAGACCATCATCAACAACCGGCCCGACGGGGAGGGCGGTGGCGCACAGCCCACCAGCCCTGAAATGGAGCGCGCTGCCACCGTGGCGGGGCTGCACTACGTGTATCTGCCGGTGGTCAGCGGCTGTATCACGCCGGAACAGGTGGAGGCCATGCACAAGGTCTTGATCACTGCCCCCAAGCCCACGTTGGCGTTTTGCCGTTCAGGCGCCCGGTCTGCACAGCTGTTTGGGCTGGCGCAGGACTTGGACGCCGAAGCGTCCTAATCACCCGGAAACCCTCATGAACTTCATTCCCGGCTGGGTCCGCAACTACCAGAAGTCCTGGCTCTCCGGCGACATGGTCGCCGGTGTGATCGTGACGGTGATGTTGATCCCGCAGAGCCTGGCCTACGCGCTGCTGGCGGGCTTGCCGCCCGAAGTGGGCTTGTACGCCAGCATCCTGCCGATCATTGCCTATGCCGCGCTGGGGTCCAGCATGACGCTGGCCGTGGGCCCGGTGGCGGTGGCTTCGCTCATGACGGCGAGCGCCCTGCAGCCCCTGGCCGCCGCTGGCTCGCCCGACTACGTGGCGCTGGCCATGCTGCTGTCGCTGCTGTCCGGGGGCATGTTGCTGCTGTTTGGGGTGTTGCGGCTGGGTTTTCTGGCCCATTTTCTGAGCCATCCGGTCATCAGCGGCTTTATCTCTGGCTCGGCTGTGCTCATTGCTGTGGGGCAGGTCAAGCACCTGCTAGGCGTGAAGGCGGGCGGCACCGATGTCTTGGATACCGTGGTTCAGCTGGTCCACGCCGCGCCTGGCACCAACCTCGTCACACTGGGTATTGGTGCGGGCAGCGTGTTGTTTCTGGTGCTGGCGCGCAAATCTTTGTCCCCATGGCTGGTTCGCCTGGGTGCCAGTCCGCGCCTGGCGGATATCGCATCCAAGCTGGCGCCCATGCTCGCTGTGATGGTGTCCACCGCCTTGGTCGCCGCCATGCGCTGGGACCAGACGGCGGGGGTCAGCATTGTGGGCACGGTTCCCCAAGGCCTGCCGCAGCTCGGGTTGCTGGCGGTTTCGATGGCATCTGTGGGCTCGCTGTGGTTGCCTGCGCTGTTGATCTCGCTGGTGGGCTTTGTGGAAAGCGTGTCGGTGGCACAATCGCTGGCGCTCAAGCGTCAGCAGCGCATTCAGCCCAACCGGGAACTCCTGGGCCTGGGGGCTGCCAACGTTGCCAGTGCACTATCGGGTGGTTTCCCCGTCACGGGCGGCTTTGCGCGCTCGGTCGTCAATTTTGCGGCCGGGGCCAATACGCCTCTGGCAGGTGTCATTTCTGCAGTGCTGATGGGTGTGGTGATTGCCGCACTGACGGGGCTGTTTCACTATCTTCCCCATGCCGTGCTGGCAGCCACCATCATCGTGGCAGTCGTGTCCCTGATCGATGTGGAGACACTGCGCGAGGCCTGGCACTACGACAAGGCCGACGCCATGGCCTTGCTGGCCACTGCAGGAGGTGTGGTCGCTTTTGGCGTGGAAGTCGGCATTTTGATGGGAGTGGCGTTGTCGCTCGGCACATTGGTGTGGCGCAGCAGCCATCCGCACATTGCGGTGGTGGGGCGCGTGCCAGGCACGGAGCACTTTCGCAACGTGACCCGTCACTCGGTGACCACAGAGTCCGGCCTGATTGCGGTGCGTGTGGATGAAAGCCTGTATTTCGCCAATTCGGACGCTTTGCTGGACCGTGTGGAGGAATTGGTAGCCGCTCAACCGGATACGCGCCACGTGCTTCTGGTGTGCTCAGCCATCAACCAGATCGACACGACGGCATTGGGCGTACTGACCGATCTGGAGCGAAGCCTGGCCCAGCGAGGGGCGGCGTTATTGCTGTCCGAGGTGAAAGGACCCGTGCTTGACCGTTTGCGGGGCACAGAACTTGGCCAGCGGTTGGAAGGACGCATTTTTTTGAGCACCCATGCTGCGTTTGAATACGCAAGGCGGGCTGGCAGCATGGTGGGTCGGTACGGGGATCCGGCGGCGGCTATCTAGTGCAGCGAGGGATGGGGTACGTTGAAACGGAGCACCGATCTGCAGAGGCTCCTTGGAAAGCAAATTTAGTATTTTACATAATATACATCGTATCTACTAAATGGTGAGTCCCACGACTGTATCTCATCGCTCAATCTGGACGCTCTGGCCTCTGTCATCCGTCCATGCCGCTACCATCATCGCCCATGACACTGCCCACACAAACCCCCTCCACATCTCACATCCACTTCGGCCTTCGTGATCGCGTCTGTATCGTCACCGGCGGTGCCCAGGGCATTGGCGAGGCCTGCATCCGCCGTTTTGCGGCCGAAGGCGCCAAGCTGGTGATCGTGGATGTGGACGATGCGCGTGGCCAAGCGCTAGCGAAGGAGCTGAACGCGCTGTATGTTCGCTGCGATGTGGGCGATAAATCGCAGGTAGATGCGCTGGTGGCCCAGACCCTGGCCGCCCACGGGCGCATCGACGTGCTGGTTAACAACGCCGGTATCTTCCGCGCGGCAGATTTTCTGGAGGTAACCGAGGCCGACTTTGACGCCGTGTTGCGGGTCAATCTCAAGGGCTCGTTCCTGGTCGGTCAGGCGGTGGCGCGGGCGATGGTTGCTTCGGGTGGCGGCGCCATCGTCAATATGAGTTCAGTCAACGGCGTACTGACCATTCCCAACATCTCCAGCTACAACGTGAGCAAAGGCGGCGTGAACCAGCTCACGCGCGTGATGGCGCTAGCGTTGGCCGACAAGAACATCCGCGTGAACGCGGTGGCTCCAGGCACCATCGCCACCGAACTGGCCGCCAAGGCGGTGCTGACCAGCGATGAGGCCAAGAACAAGATCATGAGCCGCACGCCCATGAAGCGGCTGGGCGAGCCGTCCGAGATTGCCGATGTGGTGGCCTGGCTGGCGAGCGACGCGGCGAGCTATGTGACCGGAGAGATCGTGACCGTGGACGGCGGGCGCATGACGCTCAACTACACCGTGCCGGTCTGACGCACTTTCGACCACTCCTGTTTTGATAGCTTCCAGCGCATGATCCACTAGCGCTAGCGGCTATTTTTATGACTTTCAGACCTGTGGCATGCGCTGCAGCAGCCCTGAGGTGCTGCGCGGCCAGCCGACCGGGCCGAACCAGGCGCCGCCAGCAATCGCCCAGGCGTTGACCAGGCCGTACAGCACCAGCGCTGCCCCCTGCGCAGCAAACACGGCAGCCAGTCCACCGCCCCAGCGTAGTGCCAGCCAGCCGCCGGTGACGGCCACCGCCAGGCGCACGATGTTGCCGATCACGGGCCAGAGCAGGCGCCCTGCCCCTTGCGAGGCAAAGTACAGCACCAGTCCCAGGCCAAAAAACCCGTACACCGGACCGACGGTGCGCAGATACAGCGCACCCGCCTCCAGCATGGCGGGGTCGCTATTGAACAGTGACAGCCACGCACTGGGCAAGGCCGCCGCCCAAAGGCCAATCGCTTCGGCCATCACAAACGCCATGGCCGCGCCGATCCAGGTGGCGCGCAAGGCGCGCTCGCGCTGGCCGGCGCCGATGCAGGTGCCCACCATGGCCACCAGCGGTGCGCCCAGGCCAAACACCAGCGGAACCAGCAGGTATTCCAGCCGCGACGCGGTGCCGTATCCCGCAATGGCCGCCGTGCCAAAGCCGCCCACCAGTGCGGTGGTCACGCCAATCGCCAGGTTGGTGGCAACGGTAGAGACCGTGCCCACCAGGCCCACCCGCAGGATGTCCTTGAACAACGCCCAGCGAAACCGGATGTGCGCCAGCGAAGGCCGCAGCAGGCTGCGCGGCGACCACAGATACGCTGCCAGCACCACGCTGCCGATGAGGTAGTACGCCATCAGCGCAATGGCGCCCCCGGCAATGCCCAGGCCGGGCATAGGGCCCCAGCCAAAGATGAACAGCGGCGACAGCGGCACCAGCACAAACGCACCCAGTACCGTGACATACGCCGGCACAGCCATGTTGCCCGTGCCCCGGATCACGGCCGACAGCGTGTTGAACAACCAGACCAGAAACGCGCCCGCAAACACCCAGTTGGAATAGACCAGCGCCGCATCCAGCGCGCCGCCCGTGCCGCCCATGCGGGTGTAGAGCCAGCGCCCTCCTCCCACCACGCCCATGGTAAAAACGAGCGAAAACACTGCCGCAATGGCCAGCGCGTGCAGCACCAGCGCGTCCGCATCGTCCCGTCGCCGCGCGCCCAGGGCTCGGGCAATGGCTGACGCAATGCCGCCGCCCATAGCGCCTGCCGAGGTCATCTGCATCAGCATGACCACGGGGAACACCAGGGCCATGCCTGCCAGCGCGTCCGTGCCCAGCTTGCCGACAAAGTAGGTCTCGATGAGGCCGACGCCCGCCTGCGCCAGCATCACCAGCACGTTGGGCGCGGCCAGCCGCAGCAAGGTGGGCGCGATGGGCGCCTCCAGCAGCATGCGGGTGCGTGGGTTCAGTGCCTCGGACACGTCAGGCCCCTGCCCCACCGGCTGCAGGCTTGCGTGGCACGACGATGCGCACGGTAGTCAGCTGCAGCACATCGCCGTGCTGGTTGCGCGTCTCGCTGCGCACAGTGACCATGCCACGGTCGGGCTTGGATTTGGAGGGCTGGATCTGCACCACCTCGCTCACCACATGCAGCACATCGGTGGCGCGCGTGGGCCGGGGCCAAGTAAGCTCGCCGCCTGCGCCGATGATGCCACCCGCAATCGGCAGGCCGCTGGTCACCTGCAAGCGCATGGTCACGGCCGCCGTGTGCCAGCCGCTGGCAGCCAAGCCCCCAAACAAAGTGTCACGGGCTGCGGCGTCGTCCAGGTGAAAGGGCTGCGGGTCGAACTGCGCGGCAAACGCGGTGATCTGCGCCTCGTCCATGGCGTGTTCGCCGCTGGTGAACTGGTCGCCCACCGACAAGTCTTCCAGGTAGATCGGGGGCTTTGTGATTGTCGAGGCGTGGCTGGCCGGAGACTGCGTCATGTCGATGGCTTTCTTGGAGAGGGGGTGTTGGTTCGCTCAGGCGGCCGTGGCGGCGGGCCGGGCCAGGCGTGCTTCACGGATCGGCAGGTTGACCAGCGCTGCGCCCAGGGCCAGCACGATGTCGATGTACCAGACCCAGTCATAGCTGCCGGTGGCCTGGAACACGCTGCCGCCCAGGTAGGCACCCAGGAAGCCGCCCATCTGGTGCGACAGCATCACGATGCCAAACAACATCGCCATGTTGGCCGTGCCAAACATCTTGGCGACCAGTCCGGCTGTGGGGGGTACCGTGGACAGGAACGTGATGCCCATGACGGCGGCGAAGATCAGCACCACAGCGGGCGTCTTGGGGGCAAACAGAAAGATCAGCACTGCGAGGCCGCGCACCGCATACAGCAGCGACAGCAGCGACTTCATGCGCCAGCGCCCCACCGCCCAGCCCATGGCCAGGCTGCCCACAATGTTGAACAGCCCGATCACCGCCAGCGACCAGCCCCCTACTTCGGGCGCCAACCCGCACGCTGCAATCACGCCGGGCAAGTGCGTGGCCAGGAACGCCACGTGAAAGCCGCACACCAGAAAACCCGCCGCCAGATAGCGGTAGCTGGGCGTGGCCAGCGCCTGGGCAATGGCCTCGCGCGCGGTCAGCGCCTTCTGGCCGGACGCCGCAGCCGCCTGCGCCGCCAGGGCGTTGGAGTTGCCCTTGAGCACCCACACCGCCGGCAGCGCCAGCAGCACCAGCACGCCCAGCCACTGCATGGCGCTGGCCCAGCCCACCGCGGCGGTCAGGCTGATGGCAATGGGCGCCATCACAAACTGCCCGAACGAGCCGCCCGCGTTGACGATGCCGCTGGCCAGCCCGCGCTTTTGCAGCGGCACCAGCCGCGCAGTGGCCGCCATCAGCACGGACGGCCCGGCCATGCCCGCGCCGCCGGCAGCCAACACGCCAATCGCAAAGATCAGCCCAGCCGTGGTGGTCATGTACGGTGTGATGAACGTGCCCAGCGCCACCAGCGCTACGCCCAACAGGATGACGCGGCCCGTGCCGATGCGGTCGGCCACCGCCCCGGCAAACGGCTGGGTCAGGCCCCACCACAGCTGCCCAAACGCAAACGCCAGGCTGATGCTGCCAATGCCCAATCCGGTGGAGGTGTTGAGCGCGGACAGAAACAGGCCCATGGTCTGGCGTGTGCCCATCGTCATCGCAAAGGTGCCTGCTGCGGCCAGCAGCACCAGCCACAGGGCCAGTGGCGCGGCAGACCTGGCTGCGGTTTGAGGTGTCGTGTTATTCGTCATGCCCTGCCTCCTGCGTTGGCAGCGCTGCCAGCAAATCGAGTGAGTCGTCCACCAGTGCATGCAGCGCCATCACGCGTTCCACACCCAGCGCTTCATTCAGCGCAAGTTGCGCGGCCTTCCAGTGGCGCTGCGCCTCCGCGCGTTTGTCGCGGCCTGCATCGGTGATGTGCACCAGACGGCTGCGTGCGTCCGTGCCTGCCTTCAGCGTCACCCAGCCGGCATCGACCAGCGGGCGCAGATTGCGCGTCAGCGTGGAAGCATCCATCTTCATTTCCGTGGCGAGATCGCCGGGGCGGATCGGGCCCAGCTTGAGCACATGGGACAGCAGCGAGTACTGCGTGGTCTTGAGCCCGCACTTCGCCATTTCGGCGTCGTAGTGGTTGGCGACGCGGCGCATCAGCTGGCGCAGCTTGAAGTTGGTGCAGCCCTGCGGCAGCACGGGGGCCAGGGTGGACGGTTCGGCTTGCATGCATTTAATTGTATCTGCAATAATTGCATATGCAATCTAAAAGTTTCGCCCCCATCAACAACCCGGACACACCATGACCTCTAACAATCACCTCGAACACTGGCTGGCGCAGGAGCGCGACATCCTCGCCACGCTGGATGCAGGCCCTGGCCCTGGCGTGGCCACCCGCGACCAGATTGCCCACCTGAACGGCCTGCAGCAAATGCAGGCCATGCTGCGCGGCGAGCTGCCCTACGCGGCCATTGCCAAGACGCTGGACTTCTTGATCGTCGAAGTGGGCGAAGGCATCGCCATCTTCCAGGGCACACCTCGTGCAGAGCACTTGAACCCCATGGGCACGGTACACGGCGGCTGGTTTGCCACCCTGCTCGACTCCGCCCTGGGCTGCTCCATCCACACCCGCATGGAGCCCGGGCGCGGCTACACCACGGCCGAGCTGGGCATCAACCTGGTCAGGGCGATCACGCCCAAGGTGCAGCGGGTGCGTGCCGAGGGCCGCGTGATCCACTGCGGGCGCCAGCTGGCCACGGCCGAGGCGCGCCTGGTAGGGCCAGACGGCACGCTGTACGCCCACGCCACCACCACCTGCCTGGTTTTTGACTTGCCTGCACAATCGAAGGGATGAAATTCCTCCACACGATGCTGCGCGTTGGCAATCTTCAACGCTCGATTGATTTCTATACCAAGGTACTGGGCATGCAACTGCTGCGCCAATCCGAGAACCCCGAGTACAAATACTCGCTGGCCTTTCTAGGTTTTGAGGGCGGTAACCCCGGCCAGGCCGAGATCGAGCTGACCTACAACTGGGGTGTGGAAAGCTACGACATGGGCACGGCCTACGGCCACATTGCCCTGGGTGTGCCCGATGCGTATGCAGCGTGCGAGAAGATCAAGGCGGCGGGCGGCAACGTGACGCGCGAACCCGGCCCGGTCAAGGGCGGCACCACGGTGATCGCGTTTGTGACCGACCCCGATGGCTACAAGATCGAGTTGATCCAGCGCGCTGAAGGCGCAGGCGGCCAGGGGCTGCGGTAACTTTTACTATCAAATAGATAGCTGCTTGCGCATGTTCCACTAGCGCAAGCAGCCATTTAGACAACAAAAAACCCGGCACTGCCGGGTTTTTTGTTGGGGACACAGGCAGCGCTTACAGTGCGCCCAGCGTCACTTCCACACGGCGTGCTTCGGCGTTGCTGCCGGTTGCGGTGGTTTCTTCGGGCTTCTTCAGCTCGACCTTGTCTTCCGTCACGCCCAAGGCCTTGAGCGCTTCGGCCACGGCCACTGCGCGTTGCTTGGCCAGTTCAGCGTTCAGGGCGGCGTCGCCCGTCGCGTCATGGAAGCCGGAAATGACAGCCTTCTTGCCTTCGGCCACGCCCTTGACCACATCGGCCAGAGCTTCGTTGGCGCCTGCGGCCAGTTCGGCCTTGGCGGTGGCAAAGTAGAACTTCACCACACCGTTTTCAACGCGCACGCTGGCAACATCTTCTTCGACGGCAACCGGCGCGGCCGGAGCAGCGTCCACAACCACCGCTGCGGGCTGTGCCGGGGCCTTGGCACCCAGACGCTTGACCACCACGGTGCCCACCACCACGGAGATCACCAACGCAATCAGTGCAAAGAGAAAACCGAGGGCAAAACGTTCTTGGCTATCGTCGTCAGAGCTGGACATGAAGGGATCCCTGTAGTGATGAAAAAAGTGGTTGGCCGGCCCTGAAGAGAATGCGAAAACAAGGCCCTGGCCGATTGCAGCAAAGCTTTCGATTGTAGAGTGAAGCCATGACGAATCTGCCCGCCCCACTGCGAGACCCGGCGCCCATGCTGGAGCATGCCCTCCAGGAATGGGGCGGCCATCAGGACCTGTGGATCTTTGGCTATGGCTCGCTCATCTGGCGGCCGGATTTTGACTATGCCGAGCGCCGCCCGGCCAAGGTCCACGGCTGGCACCGGGCGCTGAAGATGTGGAGCCGTATCAACCGGGGCACGCCCGAGTGCCCGGGCCTGGTGTTCGGCATGCTGTCGGGCGGCAGCTGTCGGGGCATGGTGTTCCGCATAGACAAGGCCCACGCGCGGCAGGTGATGATCAACCTGTGGCAGCGCGAGATGCCTACCGCCGTGTACGACCCGCGCTGGCTCACCTGCCAGACACCCCAGGGGCCGGTGAGTGCTCTGGCGTTCACCCTGTCGCGCAAAAGCCCCAACCACACCGGCGAGCTGCCCGACCATGAATACCGGCGCATCTTTGATGAGGCCTGCGGGCGCTACGGCACCACGCGGGACTACGCCCAGGCCACTTATGACGAGTTGCGAAAGCACGGCATCCATGACCGGGCTCTGGCCCGGTTGATCGCACTGGCCCAAAAAGAGTCATAGTGCACATTTTTCTGGACTCGCGGGCAGTGGCTTGCGAGACTGCGTCTTTGTATCGGGTTCAATCCCGCGTTCATTCATTCGCACCGAGGAGTTTGAGTCATGAAGATTCGTTTTGCTTTTGCACTGTGTTCCCTGGCGGCTGTGGCGCTGGTGGGTTGCGCCTCCCATCTGTCCGGCAACCGCGCCACCGCCAAGCTGGAGCCCACCCGTGGCAATACCGCCAACGGCACGGTCACGTTCGTGCAGACGGGTGATGGCGTGCAGGTGTCTGGCGAGGTGCGTGGACTCAAGCCGGGCGCAGAGCATGGCTTTCACATCCACGAAAAGGGTGACTGCAGCAGCGGCGACGGCATGAGCACCGGCGGACATTTCAACCCCACGGCCAAACCCCACGGTGCCCACGGCGCTGCTGAACACCACACCGGCGACCTGCCCAGCCTCAAGGCCGACAAGTACGGCGTGGCCGCGTTCAGCTTTGTGTCGAAATCCATCAGTGTGGGCGGTCCGACCACCGACATCGTCGGCAAAGGCCTGATCGTTCACCGCGACCCCGACGATTACCAGACCCAGCCCACCGGCAACGCAGGCCCGCGCCTGGCCTGTGCGGTGATCGCGTCCAAGTAAAGGAAAGGGAAAGGGAAAGGGAAAGCGGCCTTCGCCGTCGCTACCTGCGCGTCGCCAGCAACCGCGCGGCGCGCTCCAGGTCTTGCACGGTGTCTATGTCGGTCACCGTGCCTTCGTCATCCACCTCCACCTGCCGTACCCTGCCCTGCTGCGCCTGCGCACGCACCACACGGGCGGCGCCCTGCTCGCCGGTCAGCGCCAGCAGGCTGGGTAAACATGCGGCAGCAAATCCCACAGGGTGACCGCGCTCGCCCTTGTACACCGGCATGGCAACGGCGCAGTCCGGGTCTGCCAGCGCGGCGGCCATGGTGCATAACGTCTCCGGGCGGATCAGCGGCAAATCTCCAGGCAATACCAGCCAGCCGGGCGCATCGGCCGTGGCTCGCACTGCGGCGGCAATGGAATCGCCCATGCCTGGGTGGCCTGCGTCTTCCAGGTGCCAAGGCAGGCCGCTGGCGCGCACGGCATCCAGGGTGTGCTCCAGCACGGTTTTTGCCCCCAAGGGCGCACGCAGCTTGTGCACCGCACCGCCGGATGCGGCAAAACGCGCTCCCCGGCCCGAGGCCAGCACCAGAACGACGGGGAGCGAGGTTGGTTGGAGCATGGGGTTGCGCTTGAACAGGTACCGGGGACCGGCGGCTGCGGCTTGCAGTCGGCGCGATTCTAGGGCCGCCATCCGCGCATCAAGTCGTCAGAAAGCGCCACTCCCTGCCGTGAAATCCGCGTGCTGCGCCGCCATGCCGTGCAGCATACCCACCAGGGGCCGCAGGTCGTCCCGACGACTGTGCAGTGCGTAGCCGAGCGAGCCCAGGGGCACCGGGCTGTCCAGCGGCTGCAGCACGCCCCGTTCGCACAGGGCTTGCGCCCAGCCCTCGGGCAGCAAGCCAATGCCGCTGCCCTGTGCCAGCAAGCCCACAATCGCGCCCCAGTGGTTGCACACCAGTCGGTGCGCGGGGCGTGCATCGGCCTGTCGCAGCCAGTCGTCGATGAGGTGCGTTACCCCCGAGCCCTGAGGCAGCGTCACCAGCGCGTGCGACTGCACGGCCTCGGCATCCATCTGGTGCAAGTCGCGTGCCACGCCAGGGCCTGCGCACCAGGCAAAGCGCGCATGCGCCAACGGCACTGACGTCAGCGCGCTGCGGCTGGCGGGGCCTGCAATCACGGCCACGTCCAGCTCGCCCTTGTCCAGCCGCTCCGCCAGAGCCGCGCCCACATCCACATGCACAGACACTTCCAGCGCCGGGTGCGCCGCCGCCAGGGCTGAGACCAAAAGAGGCAGCCAGGTGATTGCCGTCAGTTCGCCTACCCCCAGCCGGCAGGGGCCGCGCAGGCCGGCGGTACTGCCCATCTCTTGCTGCAAACGGTCTGCCTGCTGCAGCAACCCACCCGCCAGCGGCAGCAACCGTGTGCCCGCCTCCGTCAACGCGGCGCGGTGACCGGCGCGGTCAAACAGCACCTGGCCCAGCGAGGCCTCCAACTCGGCAATCCGCTTGGACAGGGACGACACCGACAGGTGCACCCGCTCGGCCGCCATGGCAAAGCTGCTGCAGGTGGCGGCCCAGTAGAAAGCTTCGAGCTGTTTGAGGGTCATGTCGTGAAGTTGTTTCTAATTTGGCAAACAAATGATTCGCAATAAATTCGCTTTCTTGATTATTGCGGTTTCAGGACACTGCTTTCCAGCCCCCGTCTGCTTTTGCCTGAAACCACGCCATGTCCACCCCCTCCTCCGCCCCCCAACCGCCCTCCGCCAACGCCTGGGGCGCTTTCAACGGCACGCGCCGCAGCGGCCGCACGGCCGATCTGTTGTCGCTGGACGACTTTGAAGCCGCCGCCCGCCGCGTGCTGCCGCGCCCCATCTTTGGCTACGTGGCCGGTGCTGCCGAGGACAACCAGGCATTGGACGACAACCGCCAAGCGTTCCGCGAGATCGCCCTCGTCCCCCGCGTGCTGCGCAACGTGGCCGAGCGTGACCAGGGCGTGACCCTGTTCGGCCAGCGCTACGCCAGCCCCTTCGGGATCGCGCCCATGGGCATCGCGGCGCTGTCGGCCTACCGGGGCGACATCGTGCTGGCCCGTGCGGCGGCAGCGGCGGGCATCCCGGCCGTGCAGAGCGGCAGCTCCCTCATCCGGCTGGAAGAAGTGATGGCCGCCGCCCCCGGCACCTGGTTCCAGGCCTACCTGCCCGGCACACCCGAACGCATCGACGCCTTGTTATGGCGCGTGATCGCGGCAGGCGTGCAGACCCTGGTGGTGACGGTGGACATCCCCGTGGCCGGCAACCGCGAGAACAACATCCGCGCGGGCTTCTCCACCCCACTGCGCCCCAGCCTGCGCCTGGCGTGGGACGGCATGGTGCGCCCGCGCTGGCTGGCGGGCACGCTGCTGCGCACGCTGGCACGCCACGGCATGCCACATTTTGAAAACTCGTTTGCCGAGCGCGGCGCGCCCATCCTGTCGTCGCGTGTGCAGCGCGACTTTGCCGCGCGCGACCACTTTGACTGGAGTCACATCGCCCACATCCGCCGCCAGTGGCGCGGCCCGCTGGTGGTCAAGGGCATCCTTAGCCCACAAGACGCCGCCCTCGCCCGCCAGCATGGAGTGGACGGCATCATCGTCAGCAACCACGGCGGCCGCCAGCTTGACGGTGCCGTGGCCCCGCTGCGCGTGCTGCCTGCGATTGTCGAGCAGGCGGGCAGCGGCATGACGGTGATGCTGGATGGCGGCATCCGCCGGGGCACTGACGTGATCAAGGCCCTGGCACTTGGCGCGCAGGCGGTGTTTGTAGGGCGGCCCTTTAACTACGCCGCTGCAGTGGACGGCGAGGCAGGCGTAACAGCGGCCATCGATCTATTGCGCGCCGAGGTGGACCGCAACCTGGCCATGCTGGGCGCCACCACCTGCGCGGCGCTAGGGCCAGAGCATCTCATGGACCGCCGAGCACCGTAGAGGACTGCGGCGCACGCTTCTCGGCGAGTGTCTGATCAAGCTGGGGAGCAAAGTGCAATCAGCGCAGTTTGAAATGAAGTGAAGGCAGCGCCGCCAACACGCCTTAGTCGATCACTTCAAAATTCATAGCTGTCAGCGCTTATCCAAAAAGCGCTAGTAGCACTTTTCATTCAATAGGGTTGGTCTGCAGCGTCACGGACAGCCTCAGGCTGATTTCGAACTTTCACTCGACCACCATTGGCAGGCAGTTTTTGACCCGAACCGTTCCGGTTGCCGTGCACCATGGAACTGGCATGGGCGGCTCTTCAGTTAAAGTCCTCGCCCCGCGGGTGATTTTTGGCCGCTTCGTGCACCCCCGTGACTCGGTTTGAAAACAAAATCTGCGACTTTGGGTGGCACGTCGGCTGATGTAGCCGTGCAAACCGCACCTCGCGGAGATAGAAGAAATATGCTGCTAACCGATATAACCGTCGAGCACACTTTGGTGTCCAAAAAGGATGGCGTTCGTCAGACTTTCTTGCTGCATCCTTTTACCGATACACAGCGCGATTCACTGGGAAAATTCGAGCTCGTCCGTGACGTCAGCCAGCCCGGACTCAAAGACGCAAAACGCTCCACCTTCGTATCGTTTCACCAATTGGCGGAGCTGTATGCAAAAGGCCTGCTCGAAGAATTTGGGTTTTCCGTTCGCATGTGTCCGGGTAAAGGCACCTACCCTGCCAAGCTTCCAGCCAAAAAGATACTGCCCACCAGCATCAAGCCCGGCTCTTCGTTCGATCTGGCAGTGCAAAAGGTGGATATTTCCAAACCGGCCACGCGCGAATTGAGAACGGCCTTACTTCGCGCCAACGTCCAAATTTCAGTGTGACGGCACTGATCGATAAAGGAGCCACTGTGAACCCACCCGTTGCGCATGCAGAACTGATTGCCACATTCAAGCGGGCCGAGGCAGATGCCGCTCACAAGTTCGGATTGATCCAAGCGGCAGCGAATAAAGGCCCCAAGGCAATACAAGCCGCCGCCGAAACAGCGGCAAAGGCGGCAAAACGCAGGGACTCTTTTGCGAAAAAGCTGGGCGATCTAGGGGTGGACCTAAAGTATTGAGCGCCGCCAAGCACATGGCGCAACACCCATCATTGGCGACCGCGCACAACGGGCGATGATCGTCAAAATCATCTCCGCCACATAAAACAGAATCGGCCACGGGTCCTGCCCCGATTTGCATGCTTTTCAAGCACGGCAATTGAAGCGTCTTCATTTTCCGGATTACAAAGGCGTTGAGAGAGATTGGAGACCGCTATAGGCTGATTGCGGAAGTTCGACACCTGCAAGCTAGACATCTGCACGAAAGGTGATAGCAGTCATTCGCGAACGGTTCGGCTTAGAGAAGCGTACCGACGTTTAGACGTTACCCTCCCGAACCTATGAGCCCATCTGACACAACGTGACATACGCCCCTTACCTCTGCTATACCCACCCCGTTTGCCGATTCACAACGCGAACTGCGGACCGACGCCGCAACAATCGAGCGAGCAAGGAGCGCAAAACAGAATGAGCGATTGGGATTTTCTTCACGACATGCACGACCGTGGATACAGCGCCGACGACATAGCGGATGCTGCGGCCTGCGGCTATGCACCTTGGGAAGCCAAGTACATCGACCGACAGTGGGCCGAGGAACAACTTGAGGGTGAGCCAGAGGACACTGCCGCCTCGATTCAACCTGTACGAAGCAGGGAGGGCTTTCCGTTCAGTATCCTGGAGCAGACGGAAATCTTCCAAGACTTGGTCGACTGCGCCGAGCGGCATTTCGAGAATACCGGCCGATACCTTCAGGTGTGGGGCGAACTGGGAGAAATCTACGCAGAGATCAAGTTCGGTCTTCGCCGCCATGCGACCCACGCGCCAGGCTCTGACGGCACGATTGACGGCAAGCGGGTTGAGGTGAAGACCATCTCACCCGAAAAGGCCAGCGACCACGTAATGGTCAAGAGCCAAGGCAACTTTGAGAAGCTGCTAATCATCCGGATTGATCGGCACTTCCAGTTCCAAGGCAAGCTCATCGACCGCAGCCAGTTGAGTGGCGGCGCGGGCAAGTACCTCAAGGGTCGACTTCCCTGACGCTGTGACTGGAGTCGAGAAAGATGCCTTTCCGGTAGATGATGGGCGATTTGCAGTCGCTCGTTTCCGCACGACAGAAAAACGGCTTACGCTGCATTGCAGCCATTTCCCTGCCGCTTGAAGTAGGCCGAAAGCTGCGCGCCAAAACACAGCTAGAGCAATGCTATGGGGGACACCTAACTTGAAGCAGATGGATAGGTCATAAAAAAAGCGCCGGGCTTTTCCAACCCCGGCGCTCTCATTCCAGCAAGCTTTATCAAGCCAGCTTGAACGGCAGCTCGCGTGGCGTCTTGCCCGTGATCTGCGCGATGGCATTGGCAAACGCCGGCGCCAGCGGCGGCAATCCAGGCTCACCCATGCCCTTCGGCGGATCGGCGCTGGGTACGATGTGCACCGTCACCTGTGGCATGTCGGTGATGCGGGGCACGGCGTAGTCGCCGAAGTTGCTCTGCTCCACCACACCGTCCTTGAGCGTGATGGCGGCACCGGGCAGGCAGGTGCCCAGGCCCATCAGCGCGGCTCCTTGCACCTGGGCTTCCACGCTCTTGGGGTTGACCACCAGGTTGCAGTGCACGCCGGCGGTAATGCTGTGCAGCTTGGGCGTGCCGTCTTTGACGGACGCCTCGACCACATAGGCCACCACCGACTCGAACGATTCGTGCACCGCCACGCCCCAGGCGCGGCCGGCGGCCAGCTTCTTCTTGCCGTAGCCCGACTGGGCGACGGCCAGTTGCAGGGCCGCCTTGTGGCGCGGGTGCTTGTCGCCCATCAGTGCCAGGCGGTAGGCCACGGGGTCTTGCTTGGTGGCGCGGGCCACTTCGTCGATCAGCGTCTCCATGGCATAGGCCGTGTGGGTGGAGCCCACGCTGCGCCACCACAGCACCGGTACGTTCACGTCCGGGTGGTGCACCGACAGCTTCATGGGTACGTCGTAGGGCTCTTTCATGCCTTCGATGGCCGTGGCGTCGATGCCGTTCTTGATCATGAAGGCCTCGAACGGCGAGCCCTTGGTGATGGACTGGCCGACGATGGTGTGGTCCCACGCCAGGATCTTGCCCTTGGCGTCAAAGCCGATCTCGGCGCGGTGCACGTGCATGGGGCGGTAGTAGCCGCCCTTGATGTCGTCCTCGCGGCTCCACAGCGTGCGCACCGGCGCGGTGATGCCCGCAGTGCGCGCGGCTTTGGCCACGCCGCAGGCCTCCACCACGTAGTCGCTGGTGGGAATGGCACGGCGGCCAAAGCCGCCACCGGCCATCTGCGTGTTGACCTTGACGTTCTGCGGCTGCAGGCCCAGCGTCTTGGCGGCGGCCATCGCGTCCAGGCCGGGCATCTGGGTGCCCATCCAGAGTTCGGCCTTGTCACCATCCAGCTTCACGGTGCAGTTGAGCGGCTCCATGGGCGCGTGCGCCAGGTACGGGAAGACGAACTCGGCACTGATCTTGTGGGGTGCGCCCGCCAGCGGCGCCATGTCGGCCTGCATGGCCACGTTGCCCGGCTTGGCGGCCAGTTCGCGGTACTGTGCCAGCAGCGCAGTGGTGTCGGGCTTGGTGACCGCGCTGGTGTCCCATTCCACCTTCAGCGCGTCGCGGCCCTGCTTGGCAGGCCAGTAGCCGTCGGCCACGATGGCAATGCCCTCGCCGCCCCGGTCGGTGGGCACGCGCAGCACGGCCTTTACGCCCTTGATGGCTTTGGCGGTGCTGTCGTCCAGCGACTTCACTTTGCCGCCAAACACGGGCGGGCGGGCCACCACGGCCGTCAGCATGCCGGGCAGGCGTACGTCGATGCCGTAGTCCTGCTGGCCGCTCGACTTGGCCTTGGCATCCAGGCGCCCGGTGGGCTTGCCGATCAGGCGGAACTGCTTGGGGTCCTTCAAGGTGACCTTTTCGGGCACGGGCTGCTTCATGGCGGCTTCGGCCAACTGGCCGTAGCCCAGCTTCTTGCCGCCGGGGCCCACGACGAAGCCGTTGCTGGTGCGCAGGGCCGACGCGTCCACACCCCACTGCGCGGCAGCGGCCCCGACCAGCATGGCGCGGGTGCGTGCACCCAGCTCGCGGTACTGGGTGTACGAGTTTTTGATGGAGTTGGAGCCGCCCGTGAGGTGCATGCCAAACGCGGGGTCAGCATAGGCCGGGTTGGCGTCGCCGTGCACGCTGCGCACCTTGCTCCAGTCGGCATCCAGTTCCTCGGCCAGGATCATGGGCAGGCCGGTCTGCACGCCCTGGCCGAAGTCAAGCCGGTTGATGGTGACAGTGACGGTGCCATCGGCATCAATGCGCACAAAGGCCGAGGGCTGCTCGTGCGGCTTGAGGCCTGTGGGTGCCGCAGCCGCCGCGCCCTGCGCAGCAGACACCAGCGGAAACGCGCCCAGCGCAAAGCCCGAGGCCGCAGACACCTTGAGGAAGGTACGGCGCGCCACGCCGTCCGACGCATTCAATGCTTCCGAATTGATAGCGCCTTGCGCTTTATCCACTAGCGCTTGGAGGTGTTTTGGCATGAAATGCTGTGCCTGGCCCTGCAGGGCATGGGGTTCGAAGTGCATGGTGATCTCCTTCAATCAGGCCAGGGTCTTGGCAGCGTCGTGGATGGCGGCGCGGATGCGCACGTAGGTGCCGCAGCGGCACACGTTGCCGGCCATGGCAGCGTCGATGTCGGCATCGGTGGGCTTTTTCTTGCCCTTGAGCAGCGCGGTGGCGCTCATGATCTGGCCGCTCTGGCAGTAGCCGCACTGGGCCACGTCGTGCTTGACCCAGGCAGCGTGCACGGCCTTGCCCACCTTGTCATCAGCGGCAATGGCTTCAATGGTGGTGATCTTCTGGCCTGCCGCCGCCGAGATGGGCGTGATGCAGGACCGCACCGGCGCGCCGTTCAGGTGCACGGTGCACGCACCGCACAGCGCCTGGCCGCAGCCAAACTTGGTGCCGGTCATGCCCAGCGTGTCGCGCAGGGCCCAGAGGATGGGGGTGGATTCGTCGGCATCCACGGCCGTGTCTTTGCCGTTGATATTGAGGGTGGACATCGTGGGACTCCTTGGGATGAAGGTCAGCGCTCAAAAGCACAGCGCAATCGGTAGGGCGGCGCGGGCAGACATCAAGCCGCTTTGTTGTTTTAAGAGAATAACTATTCGATTAAACCGCAAAATTCGAGTTTCTGCAGCGGCACGATTTACGCCTTGATGGCGTCCCAGCACAGGCCAAACGCCATTTGGTGCACGGCCTCATCGTCGGGCAGCACCTGGGTGCGGATCAGGTTGCCGGTCTCCCGCACCGAGCCCACCAGGCTGGCCGTGAGCAGCGGAATGGGCACGGCTTTGAGGATCTCCTGCTGCTGGCCTTCCTCCATCAGCGCAAAAAAGCCTGCCATCAGCCGGGTCGAAAATTCGCGGTTGCCCTGTGTGAACCAGGGCGAGTTGTAGTACTGCTCCTGGAACACCACTTCGGCGTACTGGTCCAGCCGATGGCGCAGCAGGTTGCCCCAGGCGCGGCGCACCCGTGCGCGGTAGGGCATGCCAGGTTCTATGCCGTCCATGATGCGCGCGGCGGTGACGGTCTTGGCGTCCTGGTACAGCTGGCTGATGAGTTCGTCCTTGGACGGGTAGTACACGTACAGCGTGCTTGTGGCCACGCCCGCTGCCCGGGCAATGTCGGCCAGGGTCAGGCCGCTCAGGCCCCGCTGGGCTACCAGTTCAAAGGTGGCCTGGGCGATGGCGCGCTGTTTTTCGTCGTCTTTGGGTTTCATCGGAACCAAGAATATAAACGAACATAAATTCGACCACTACCAAAGCCCGCGCGCATGACTACGGCGCCCTGCCCTAACGCAAAGAGCCATGGTACGAGGGATGCACAATCGTGGCCATGACCACGAACTCCATCGCCGACCTCCGCAAGAGCTACGAGCGCGCCGAACTCAACGAAGACGCCTCGCACGCTGCCCCCCTGCAGCAGTTTGACCAGTGGCTCAAGGAAGCCATCAGCGCCGAAGTGCCCGAGCCCAACGCCATGACTTTGGCCACCGTGGGCAGCGACCTGCGTCCCAGCACCCGCATCGTGCTCATCAAGGGCTATGACGAGCGCGGCATCGTCTGGTTCACCAACTACGACAGCCGCAAGGGCCGGCAGATTGCCGGCAACCCTTATGCCGCCCTGCAGTTCCACTGGGTGGAGCTGGAGCGTGTGGTGCGCATCGAAGGCGTGGTGGAGAAGGTCAGCGACGAGGAAAGCGACGAATACTTCCACAGCCGCCCGCTCGACTCCCGCATCGGCGCCTGGGCCAGTCCGCAAAGCCAGGTCATTTCAGGCCGCAGCGTGCTGGTGGCCAATGCGGCCAAGTACGGTGCGCAATTCATGCTGAAACCGCCCCGCCCGCCGCACTGGGGCGGCTACCGCCTCAAGCCCGACCAGTGGGAGTTCTGGCAGGGGCGCAAGAGCCGGCTGCATGACCGGCTGCGCTACCGGCTGGACGCAGGCGAATGGGTGCGGGAGCGGCTGGCGCCCTGACCTGAACCTGGGCCCTGGGTCGCTGGCTCAGCCCGCGACCCACCGCGTGACCGCCAAAATCACCAACGGCATGGTGACCAAACCCATGGCGGTGGACACCGCCACGCTGGCCGTCACCTCTTCCTCTGCCACGCGGTAGCGCTGCGAGAACAAAAACACGTTGGCCCCCACGGGCAGCGATGCTGCGACGATCATCACGGCCAGCGGCATGCCCGACAGGCCCAGCGCCCAGCCCATGCTGGCCAGCACCAGCGGGTGCACCACACATTTCACCAGCGCAATGCGCAGCGCGGCCTTGAACTGGTGGCCGACCTTGGTGAATGCCAGCGTTACCCCCACCAGCAACAGCGCAATCGGCCCCAGCGCCTGGCCCAGCAGTTGCAGGGGCTTGCCCACTACCTCGGGCACCACCAGCCCGGTCTGCGCAAACAGCAGGCCCGCAATGATGGGCAGCGGCACGGGGTGCACGATGCCGTTGCGGATGGCCTGCAGCACCGTGCGCCACATGGGCTGCTGCACCCCGCCCGGGCGCCCGGCATGTTCGCGTGCGGCCGCCAGCTCGAACACCACCGTGGCGGCCGTCAGCAGGATGAGCGAGTGCACCGAGATCAGGGTGAACAGCGTGACCAGCCCTGCCTCGCCAAACACCAGGCCCACCAGCGGCACACCGATCATCAGCGTGTTGCTGAAGGTGTTGGCCAGCGCCCGCGCGGCGCCCAGCGTGTTGAAACCCTGCACCGCCAGCGTGGCGGCATAGACCACACCAAACGCCACAAAGTAGATGCCCACGGGGCCGAAGTTGAGGTCTTCCAGGTGTACCGTGCTCATGGTACGGAACAGCAGCGCGGGCGTGAGCACCATGAACACGAGGTTGGCCAAGTCTTTGACGGACTCGGCACGTATCCAGCCACGCCGCCCCACATAAAAGCCGATGGCAATGAACAGGATGACGGGGATCAGCGAGGTGAAGACAGGAGAGTTCACGGAGAAAAGTGCGCCAGATCGGCAAGGGTGGGCGCCGATTGTCTCCCATCATCTCTGCCGATTCGGCGTGGTGCGCTCGCCGCACAGCCATTATTTGCTACATATTCAATAGCTATCAGCGCATATTCCACTAGCGCTTGGCGCCGATTCCTTTCAAATCCTCTGGCCTGCGCCCGCCGGGGGCGTATCTGCTGCGGCGCGCGGTGCGTCCGCCGACAGCAGGGCCAGCAGCCCTTGCAGCCCCTCCACCCGGTGGTCTGCCAGAGGCCAGGGCTCGACACCCGGCCGCACGGTCTGGACGGTGGTGGCTCCCAGCGCGCGCCCGGCCGCCAGCTCGGACAAGGGGTTGTCGCCCACCACCAGCATCTTGCGGGGCGTGCAACCCTCGCGGGCCAGGATCTGTTCAAAGAGGACCTGCTTGCCGTGCCCGGCATCGGTGGGTGGTGCGTCAATCGCGTCGATGAGGACTTGCTCGAACCAGGGGCGTATTCCCAGTGCATCGATCTTGCTGTCCTGCAGGCGCCGAAAGCCGCTGGTGACCAGGTAGCGCCGCAACGGAATGCGAGGCAGCAGGTCGATGTCGGCATAGCCCTGCAGCGGCGGCCTGGCCTTCATCTGGCTGAACTGCTGCCACCCGGCCGCACGCATCGCGGGAGTGAAATGGTGGCGCTGGGCCACCAGGTCGAACGCAGTGAACCAGCAAGCCTGCAGCGCCTGGTCCAGGGCCTGCGGGCTCAGTGCGCCCTGGTTGGCTTGCCGCACAGCCTCGAATGCGGGCTCGAACAAAGGGCCCACCGCCCGCGCATCCATCAGGCAGTTATCCAGGTCAAAAACAGCAACGGTGTAGTCCAGAGGCATGGCTCATCAAAAGGGGGTTAACAAAACGGTGTGGCGCATGCCGGGCGCATACAGGGCAAAAGCCGCGCACCTTTGAACAGGTTCTTATCCAGCCACCACGGATACGCCATGGTCTGCCAGTGTCAGGCTGACCGGGGCGCCCACATCCAGCGGCAACTCCACCAGGGGCGACACCACAAAAATGGCGCCCAGGGCGCTGGCAAACGTGTATTCCATGACGCTGCCCAGGTAGGTGCAGCGGATGACCCGCGCGGCCAGGCCTGCCGATGTGGCCGGGCCAATCACCCAGGCCTCCGGGCGCACGGCGATCTTGACCGGGCCTGTAGGCAGTGCGGCGGGTGACGGTACGCGCAGCGGGCCCAGCTGCGCATACCCGGTGCCTGCAGTGCTACCCGGGCTGGGCGCGTGGTTCTGGGCTGCGAACAGCATGGCCTCGCCCATGAAGCCGGCCACAAACTCGGACGTGGGTTGCTCGTACAGCGCACTGGGCGCGCCGCGTTGGGCGATGGCGCCCCGGTCCATCACCACGATCTGGTCGCTGACGGCCAGCGCTTCGGACTGGTCGTGGGTGACATAGGCCACAGTGAGCTTCAGGCGCTGCTGCAGGGCGCGAATCTCCTCGCGCATCGCACGGCGCAGGCGGGCATCCAGGTTGGACAGGGGTTCGTCGAACAGCAGCACGGCGGGCTCCAGCGCCAGCGCGCGGGCCAGCGCCACGCGCTGCTGCTGCCCGCCTGACAGCTCATGCGGCCTGCGCTGGTCCAGGCCGTGCAGGCCCACGGTGTCGAGCATGGCGCGGGCCTTTTCGCGCACCTGCTGGCTGCCCAGGCCCGAAAGGTGTAAGCCGTAGACCACGTTGTCGATGACGTTCATGTGCGGAAACAGCGCGTAGTTCTGGAACACCAGGCTCACATTGCGCTGCGCCGGGCCGAGGGGGGTCACATCCTGCCCGTCGATAAAGATGCGGCCCGATGTGGGTGATTCGAGCCCGGCAATCAGGCGCAGCGTGGTTGTCTTGCCGCAGCCCGACGGCCCGAGGATGGTGGTGAGCGTGCCGCGCGGCACGCTGAAGCTGATGTGGTCCACCACCAGCGGAGCGTCGGGCGATGAGCCGTACCGCTTGCTGACATCCCGGAACTCGATGCCATGCACGGTAGGTGTCTCGGAGGGGGGCGTCACGGGCATCTCATTCTTCCCAGGTCACGACGGCATCCACGCCGATGACCTGCCCCGCGTCCATGCGGTTGAACAGCGTGACCTGCGCGCCCATTGCCTCGGCAATCTGCCGGCAGATGGATAACCCCAGGCCCACCCCACCCTGCCCGGCCGAAAACGGCTGGAACAATCGCTGCCGCACAGCGTCGTCGATGCCAGGGCCCTCGTCCCACACCAGCACCTCGCGCCGCCCCGTGCTGTCGCGCAGCAGCACCCCCAGCCGCCCGTGGACGGGCGTGTGGTGGATGGCGTTGGCCAGCAGGTTGCGCATCAGTTCGCCCAGCAGCGCCGCGTCGCCGGGTGCCCACAGCGTGTCGGGGCCCTCCAGCGCAAAGTCAAGCCGCTTGGCCGCAATCAGTGGGGCCAGCTCCATCACGGCCTCGCGGGCAATCGCGTTCAGGTCCACGCTGGGCAACTCGCCCATGCGCTTGAGCTGCTCCACCTTGCTCAGGCTGAGCAACTGGTTGGCCAGGCCCGAGGCGCGGTCCACGGTGTGCAGCATCTGCTGCAGTGCATCGCCCACCAGCATGTCGCCTGCCATGGCGGCCTGCAGCTGGGTGCGCAGCACGGCCATGGGGGTGCGCAGCTGGTGGGTGGCATCGGCCAGAAAGCGCCGCTGCTCCTCAATCCAGCGGCTCTGGCTGTGTTGCAGCTCGGCAAAATGCTGCACGGCGGGCGCGAGTTCTGACGGGCCTTCGTAGATGCGGTCTGCCGTGCCCGCAACGTCGGTGCTCAGCGGCCGCATCAGCGACACATCGGCATGCCGCAGCCATCCCGACGCTGCCCGCGCCAGCAGCACCGCCACGGCGGTCATCGCCAGTGCCAGCAAAAGCACCCACCACAGGCCCGCGCCACCGCCCAGCAGGCTGCGCGCACCGGGCAGGCGCTCGCCCAGCGGGCGCGCCACCTGGCGCACCACGGGCGCAGCTGCAGCTTGCCCGCCCGTCGCCACGGTGGGCTGGTACAAGGTCACGGCCACCCGCACCAGCCGGTCGCCCACCTGCGCCAGGTAGAAGTGCACCGCACCCGGGTCACGTACCGCCTCGGTGGGGGGCACACGCGGCAGGTCGGCGCTGCCCGTCAGGCGTTCGCCGTCCAGATTGCTCTCGCGGTACCAGACGCCGGGCGCTGGCTGGGCAGACAACGATGTGGCCGGGTCTACTGATAGATCAGCAGGCCAATGCGCCAGCGCCTGGCGCAGGGCCTCGTCCTGCGCAGCGGCGTCCTGCTGCGCCTGGTAGGCCCATTGCACCGCGCAGATCACGGCCACCAGCGCCCACAGCGGCACCAACCAGCCCACCAGCAGCCACCGCTGCAACGAGCCGCCACGCGGCCTCCAAGGCCGCTGCTGCCACCAGCGCAGCGTCACCGGGCCACCCCGCCTTTGTCGGATTTTTCGGCTTTGTCCGTCTTGTGGGCGGCCATGCTGTCGGCGTCGCACAGCAGGTAGCCCACGCCGCGCAAGGTCACGATCTCGGCGTTGGTGCCCACCAGCTTCTTGCGCAGCCGGTGCACCACCACTTCCACCGCATCGGCTTGCACCTGCTCGTCCGTGTTGGCAAACACCTGCGTGCGCAGCTCTTCCTTGCTGACCACCCGATCCACGCGCGACATCAGCAGCCGCAGCAGTTCGGACTCCCGCTGCGACAGCTCCAGCGGCAAGGCATCGTTGTAGAACACGCCGCTGCCCGGCTCGCGGTACAGCGCCCCGCAGCGCAACTGCCCGTCGCGCCCCACGCGGCGCGTGAGGGCCCGCAGCCGCGCCACCAGTTCGTCCAGGTCAAACGGCTTGGCCAGGTAGTCGTCGGCTCCGGCCTCCAGACCCGCCACCCGGTCCGTGACCGCCGCGCGGGCCGTCAATGCCAGTACCGGCGTGGTGCTGCCGCCATCGCGCAGGCGCCGCAGCACCTCCAGCCCGTCCAGGCCCGGCAGCGACAGGTCGAGCGTGATCACGTCAAACGCGGTGCGCCGCGCGGCCGCCAGGGCCTCCTTGCCATCGGCACAGCACAACACCTCGAACCCACGCGCCACCAGGCTGCGGCTCAGGGCGCCAGCCAGATCAAAATCGTCCTCGACCAACAGCAGTTTCATCCCCCGATCATGCCGCCTGCGGCAGGCCCGGGCCACTGTGCTTCTACGGACGGGCGATGAAAGGGAAGCGAAAGGCGGGTTCGTCCTTCTGCGGCGGGCCGCTGTACAGTGAGGTCCAGCCTTTTGGAATCCGCCGCCATGAGATCACTTTTGACCCAGCCCGCGCTGTCAGGCACCTGCCGAAAGACCTTGCAACTGCTGGCGGCTGCACTGGCCCTGTGCACGGTGCTGCCCGCCCAGGCCTCGCAGTCCTTGCGCTGCAATGGTTCGCTGGTGGGCAAGGGAGACTCTCCGGTGACCCTGCTCCAGAAATGTGGTGACCCCATCTACCGCCAGGGCGTGTGCGTTTCCATGCTGCAGCTGGGCTGGGTGGTGACGCCCTACCGCCCGGGTAGCCCCGCTGCGGTGCTGGCCAACCAGTGTGTGCCCATGGAAGAGTGGACGTACGACCGGGGGCCTGGCACCTTTCTGGGGGTGGTTCGCATCTACAACGGCGCCATCGAATCCGTGCGCGACGGTGATCGCAGCAGGTAGCGGGGCCCGCTGGTCCTGTTGTCAAATGCGCTGGGGGGCGGTCAACCCTCAAGAAGTCGCGGCGATGACGATGCTGGATTCGTCAAAAACCGCCGTGGCCTGCTGGCCCGTTCGAACCTTGGCTCCTGCAGCAGCAAAGCCCACCAGCTGGATGCCGCTGGGCAGCTGCAGCACCACCTCCGGGGCTGCACCGCGAGCGACGCTTCGCACCACTCCGGCCATGGCATTGCCTGCGGGACTGGCCGGGTCCGGGGCCACCTGAACCGCTGTTGCCTTGCACAGCGCCAGCACACCCAGCCCAGCCTTCAAATCCAGCAACTGTGCGCTGACCCGGGTGATGGATGCGTGCAGCGCCTGCCCATCCGCCAGCAGCAGCTGCACACGCACCTGCCCGCCCACGGCCCGCACCTTGCCCACGGTGCAAGGAAACTGGTTGCGCATGCTGGTGCGCAGCGCCAGTGCAGCCCGGCCGGTCGCTGCGTCGTCGTCGCTGTGCAGTCGGCTCAGCACCTGCTGGCGCGCAGCGGCCAGCGCATGGGCGGCCTGCAGCACCCGCTGGCCGGCGGAGGTGAGCGCGGCCCCGCCGCCGCCGGTGCCGCCCACCACCTTCTCGACCAGCGGCACGCCGGCCAGGTTGGTCAGCGTCTCCAGCGCCTGCCAGGCGGCCTTGTAGCTCACGCCCGCGCCCCGCGCCGCCTCGGAAATGGAGCCCACCTCGCCGATGCGGCGCAGGATGTCGATGCGTTTGTCCGTGACCTCGTGGCCCAGCACATCGGCCAGGGGCAGGGAAGAATTGCTCATGCGGGCATGTTAACTGCGTGGTACGGACGTTTGCGGTACCGCTGTTCATCAGTGGAATAGCGAAGCAGCGGCCATGCTACAGTCCCGCTATTCCAATGAAGAATAGCGAGGTTGCCGTGAAGCGTTTCCTGTTGTCCCTGGCCGCCTCTTTGGCGATGGCGTTTTCAGCCCATGCGGGCGAGGTGTCGGTAGCCGTGGCGGCTAACTTCACGGCCCCGATGCAAAAGATTGCCCGCCTGTTCGAGCAGGACACCGGCCACAAGGCCACGCTGGCTTTTGGCTCCACCGGGCGGTTCTATGCGCAGATCAAGAACGGCGCGCCGTTTGACCTGCTGCTGTCCGCCGACGACGAAACCCCGACCAAGTTGGCCAAGGAAGGCCTGGCGGTCGATGCCAGCCGCTTCACCTACGCCATTGGCAAACTGGCTCTTTGGAGCAAGCAGCCCGGTCTGGTGGATGCCCAAGGCCAGGTGCTCAAATCCGGCAACTTCGACAAGATCGCGGTGGCCGACCCCAAGCTTGCGCCCTATGGAGCTGCCGCGGTGGAAGTGATGACCCAACTGGGCGTGCTGAACACCCTGCGGCCCAAATTTGTGCAGGGCGAGAACATTGCCCAGACCCATCAGTTCGTCGCCACCCAGAGTGCCCAGCTCGGCTTTGTCGCACTGTCGCAGGTGATGGCCGATGGCCGTCTGGTGGAGGGCTCGGTGTGGGCCGTCCCTGCAACGCTCTACTCCCCTCTGCGCCAGGACGCCGTGCTGCTGAATAGGGGCCAGGGCAACGCAGCAGCGGCCGCGTTGCTGCAATATCTCAAGGGTGACAAGGCGCGGGCGGTGATCCGTCGCTATGGCTACGAGCACTGAGATACTCACACCCATCCCCGCCACCGTCTTTTTTCTCCATGCCCCTGGGCCCTGAAGCACTGCAAGCCGTCTGGCTGACCCTGCAGCTCGCCACCCTCACCACCCTCGTGCTGCTGCTGATCGCCACGCCACTGGCGTGGTGGCTGTCGCAAACGCAGTCCTGGTGGAAGGGGCCGGTGGGCGCCTTTGTGACCCTGCCGCTGGTGCTGCCGCCTTCGGTGCTTGGCTTTTACCTGCTGGTGGCCATGGGGCCCGCCGGGCCGCTGGGGCAGTTCACGCAGGCCATGGGCTGGGGCCTGCTGTCGTTCACCTTCACGGGGTTGGTGATGGGCTCGGTGGTGTTTTCCATGCCATTTGCGGTGCAGCCGCTGCAGCACGCCTTTGAATCGATGGGCCGCCGCCCGATGGAGGTGGCCGCCACTTTGCGGGCCAGCCCGGTGGATGCGTTTTTCACGGTGGCCTTGCCGCAGGCCCGAACCGGCCTGCTCACCGCAGCCATCCTGAGTTTTGCCCACACGGTGGGGGAGTTTGGCGTGGTGCTGATGATTGGCGGCAACATCCCGGGCAAGACACGGGTGGTCTCCACCCAGATCTACGGCCATGTGGAGGCCATGGAATACGCCCAGGCGCACTGGCTGGCGGGCGGCATGGTGCTGTTCTCGTTCGTGGTGCTGCTGTGTCTGGCGCTGCTCAAGAACCGTGGCTCGCGGGTGCTGCCATGAGGGCGCCCGGCGACCTGCGCATCCGGCTCGCGCTGCCGCGTGCCGACTTTGAACTGGATGTGGACTTGCACCTGCCCGGCAGCGGCATCACGGTGCTGTTTGGCGCATCGGGATCGGGCAAGACCAGCGTGCTGCGCTGTGTGGCGGGGCTGGAGCGCGCACGCCCTGGCCTGGTGGCCGTGGACGGCGAGGTGTGGCAAGACGATGCCGCCCAGGTGTTTTGGCCCACACACCAGCGGGGGCTGGGCTATGTGTTCCAGGAGGCCAGCCTGTTCGAGCACCTCAACGTGCTGGGCAACCTGCGGTATGGCCTCAAGCGCGCCCGGTCTGCGCAGGCGGAGGCCACGCTGCAGGCTGCCATCGAGCTGCTGGGCATTGGCCGCCTGCTGCAGCGCCGGCCGGGTCAGCTCTCGGGCGGCGAGCGCCAGCGGGTGGCCATTGCCCGCGCCCTGGCAACCTCGCCCCGCCTGCTGCTGCTGGACGAACCCATGGCCGCCCTTGACCTGGCGCGGCGCCAGGAGATCATGCCCTGGCTGGAGCGCCTGCGCAATGAGCTGCACATCCCCATGCTGTATGTCACGCACTCCGCCGACGAACTGGCGCGGCTGGCCGACCACCTGGTAGTGCTGGACGGAGGCCAGGTAACGGCCGCCGGGCCGGTGGACCAGGTGCTGTCGTCCGTGCAACTGCCGGTGGTGCTCGGCGACGACGCGGGCGCGCTGCTGCGCGGCCAGGTGCTGGAGCGGGACACTACCTGGCACCTGGCGCGCGTGGGCTTTGCGGGTGGCGCCATGTGGCTGCGCGACAGCGGCCTACCCGTAGGCCAGCCAGTGCGGCTGCGAGTGCTGGCCCGCGACGTGAGCCTGACGGTGCAGGAGCCCATGCAGACCAGCATCCAGAACCACCTGCCCTGTGTGATCGACTCCATAGCACCCGACGCACACCCTTCGCAAGCGCTGGTGCGGCTGCGCTGTGGCGAGTCATTTTTGCTGGCGCGGGTCACCCACCGGTCCTTGCACGCGCTGGGCGTGGCGCCCGGCAGCGCGGTGTGGGCCCAGGTCAAATCGGTGGCGATTGTTCCCTGATCCAGCCACTAACCGCCGCAACCACGCCTGGATACGGCGCCTTACTGAAACACGCACACTCCGAGTGACTGACTTTTGGCCCGGTACATGGCAGTGTCTGCCGCGCGCAGGTAGTCGTCCACCGTCGCCAGCCTGGATGCGCTGCTGACCAACCCGATACTCGCGCCACTGATCACGGTGTGTTCGCCAATCACATAGGGTGCAGCAAGCGCGGTGGCAATCTGCTGGGCGCGCTGGCTGGCTTCGGCGGGGTCAATGGACTCCAACAGCACATTGAACTCGTCGCCGCTCATGCGGGCGACCAGATCCACCGACCGCACGCAGGATTCGAGCCTCCGCGCCACCTGTTGCAAGAGCTGGTCGCCCACATGGTGCCCGTAGCAGTCATTGACCGCCTTGAACCCGTTGAGGTCCAGCAGCAGCACGGCGAACATCGTGGCCCCACTGCGCGTGGGCACTCCATCCCCGTTCACCCCGTCGCCCTGGTGCAGCGTGATCAGTTGTGCAAGGCGGTCGCGGAACAACGGCCGACCAGGCAAGTTGGTCAGCGCATCGTAGGAGCTGCCACGCTCGGCCAGATCGCTCAACGAGCCCGCCATGCGCACCGCAACGCCGGCTTCGAATTCGGCAAGCCCGCGCCAATTGACCCACACCAGCCGCCCCGCTCCGTGGAACGCGCGGAAGTCCACCGAAAATTTCGCGCTGTTTCCAGACAGGTGCCTGCTGTAGGCCTCCTGTACGCGGGCGCGATCCTCGCGGTCAATCAGTTGCTCCAGAAAGCGCCAGCCGCCCTCGTACACATGGTCGCGGCTCCCCAGCCCGACGATCTGGAGAAAGCGCCCTGACACGTGCAGGGTGTCCGTGCGCAAGTCCCAATACCAGATGCCGTCATTGGAGCCGCGCGTCGCCAGCGAATAGCGGTTTTCGGAGCGCACTAAATCGATTTCGGTGTTCTTCTGCTGGGTGACGTCGATCATCAGGCCGATCATGCGGTTCGGCCGACCCGGCTCGACCACCGCGCGGCACAGGTCACGCACCCACACGACCTTGCCCGACTTGGCAATCAGCCGGTAGCTCATCTCGTAGGCATGGCTGTGCGTGGCGTTGTAAGCGGCATCGTCGATGCGCAGGGCCTCCTCCAGATCATCGGGATGCACATGCGCCCGCCAGAAGCCCGGGTCGGCCCGCCACTCCTCGACGGAGTAGCCAAACAAGCGTTCGACCTGCGGGCTCAGAAAGGTGTTGCCCACGCCGATTTCAGCCTCCCACACCACACCGTCAATGGTTTCCAGCAAGCGCAGAAAGCGCTGGCGCACCTCCACCAGCACCTGCTCGGTGACCTCGGTGATCTCGATCAGGACACCCTGGCGGCTGATCACCCGCTCTGCCGCATCCGTCTCGGGGTGGAACTGCAGACGCACCCAGCGGTAGTCCCCGTCGGCAAAGCGCAGGCGGAACACCGGCATGCCTGAGCGCATGGTGCCAATGTCATCGGGATGCACGAACTCCAGCAAAGACCGCCCGAGGGCCGCCTCAACCGAATGCCCGGTGAGCTTGTGCCACGCCGGGTTCAGATACGTGATCTCCCACAGCGCATCGGTCTGCACCACCGCCTCAGGGAGCAGTTGCAAAAGGTTTGCGGACGGCGCGGGAGTGGTGGGCATGCAGGGGTATCGCAAAACAGGTCAGAGACATGCAGGGCCGCGATGAACAAGTCCTTCACGTGTCGCGCAGCCGACTTGGGGCGGCCTGCCGGGCAGTCAATCCCGTTCCAGCATCGGGCGTGCGCGATCACGGGGACTCAGGCAACGGCGCCTTCACGAATCGAAAAATCAACCATGTGAACCAAGTATGGCATGCATCCAAGTCCTCCCTGGTCTGGCTGGTTAGGAGCCTGGAGGTTCGCGAGCCAGCAACGCCCTCCCCCGCGCTGGCTCACGCACGTCACGACGGCATCAACCGTCAGAACGCCACCTTCACCCCCAGCGTGATGTTGCGGCCCATCAGCGGCGCAGCGGTCTTGATGAACGAGGTGTGTGCATAGGCCAGGCGGTCCGTCAGGTTGTTGGCCTTCAGGTACACCTGCCAGGGCGTGCCGCTGCTGAACTGGCCGTTGTAGCTTACGCCAAGGTTCAGCATGCCGTAGCCGGGCGTGGCGGTTTCAAAGTCGGCCACGCGGTTCTGGCGGGCCACCTGCACCCATTCAACCTGCCCTTCCCACGCCTGCCAGTTGGCATCTAGGCGGATACCTGCGCGAGTGGCCGGGATGCGCGGCAGCAGGCCACCGCCGTCCAACTTGGCGCGCACGGTGTCACCAAACAAAGTGATGCCCAGATTGCGCGTGAGGCGCTGGCGCACCTGGCCTTCAATCCCGGTGAAGGTGGCGTCGGCCTGGCTGTACTGCAGCAGCTGCAGGCCGTCCAGCTCGTCCAGGGTGCGGCCATAGATGTAGTTGTTGATGCGGTTGCGGAAGATGCTCACGCCGAAGGTGGTGTCGCCACTGGTCTTCTTCAGGCTGACATCGATGTTCTGCGAGATTTCGGAGCGCAGGTTGGCATTGCCGCGTTCATAGGTGCTGGTGGCCATGTGCAGGCCTTGGGCGTACAGCTCTTCGGCCGACGGGGCACGGCTGGCGCGGGTGAACGAGGTGCCCACCTGGTAGCCGGGCGTGAACTTCCACACTGCGCCCAGCGATGCCGAGGTGCCGTTGTGGCTGCGCTCGATGCCGCTGGTCTGGGCCTCGGCCGTCTGGCGGTCGTGGCGCAGGGCGGCTTCAAAGCGCCAGTCGTTCCAGCGGTACTCCTCCAGCACGAAGAGGCCTGTCTTGCGGGTCACGGTGGGCTGCACATAGGCCTCCTCGCCCTCGGCGCTGAACTTGCGCTGCGAGGTCTGCAGGCCGATCACGCCCTTGAAGCCGCCGATGGGCTCGTGTTGCAGCTCCACGCGTGTGTCGTAGGCCTTGTTCTTGAAGGTGGTGCTGATGGCGCCGTCTTCGACTTCGTCGTGTTTGTAGTCGGTGACACCTGCCCGCAGCCGCAGTGCCGAGAAGCCCGCAAACGGGTTGCGCAGCTCGCCCCGCACGTCAAAGCGTTCGCTACGCAGGTCCACCACCGGCACATCGCCTGCCGCAGCGTCATGGTCGTGGTCATGGCCGTCGGTTTCGTCGTCCGCATGGGCGCCGCAGTGCAGGTGGTCGCCATGGGTGTGGCAGCCGTCAAAGCTGTGGTTGTGACCAGGCAGGCCGTATTTGGCGGTCTGGCGGGTGTAGGCCGCCCCCAGGTAGCCCTGGTCGCCCACCCACGACAGGCCCACGCTGCCAGTGTCCGTGCGGTTGAAGCTGCCCAGCACCTTGCTGCCGCCCGACCAGCCCTTGCCCACGCGGTAGTCGCCCGCGTCCCGCGCCACGCCCTCTACGTGCACGGCCACGTTGCCCGCACCGCCGGTCAGCGAGAAGGCCCCAGCGCCCTCGCCCGCCCCCGAGTTGGCGCGCAGCTCGGCACTGCCTTCGTAGCCCTTTTGCGGAATGGCGGTGGGCACCTTGCCGTCCAGCACGTTGACCACGCCACCCACGGCGCCGTTGCCATAGACCAGGGCCGACGGGCCGCGCAGCACCTCGATCTGCGTGGCCAGCAGCGGTTCGGACACCACGGCGTGGTCGGGACTGATGGTGGAGGCGTCATGCAGCTCGGCGCCATCGCTCAGCACCTTGACGCGCGGGCCGTCCATGCCGCGGATGATGGGGCGGCTGGCACCGGTGCCAAAGTGGTTGCTGGTGATGCCGGGCTCGCTGTTCAGTGTTTCGCCCAGCGTGGCCTCGCGGCGGCGCACCAGTTCATCGCCTTCCAGCACGGTGGCGGGGGTGGTCATGTCGCTGGCGCCCAATTGCAGGCCGCTGGCCGACACGGTGACAGCGGGCAGGCTGGGTGCGGCGTCCGCCGCGGCAGCGGGCACGGGCGCAGTCTGCGCCTGGGTGGCAACGCTGGTGCCCGACAGCGCCAGCAGGGTTGCCAGAGCCACGGGGTGGAGGGCCGGACGGGCGCAGCGAGAAACAAAGCGGTGGGTAGAAAAGGTGTGGGTCATGGTGGTGGCCTGCAACAAGGCATGCGCGGCGCTGGCGGTGCCAGCGCGCCTGCGCATGCCGACCCGCGCCCTGGGCGCGAGTTGATGAATAAAAACCGCTGCAAGCGCTAGTGAAATATGCGCCAGCAGCTATGAAAACAGGAGTAAAGATGGGCGCGCCGTGGTACGGCCGCTGGCAGCTGCCAGCCACGCCTGCGTATTGCGGCCTGCAGACCGCACCCCTCGCCAGCAGGCACAACACCGCCGCGTTGCCCTGCAAGGCACACAGCGGGTACGCCGACTGAGAAGGTGGGGCTAGGGACCCTCTGCACAAATCAGCGCGCCGTGTGCATCAGCGGGCTCGGGCGGTCTGCCGCGTTGCAAATACTCGCAATAGCTACCGCTATTGCTGCGTTTTGCGCCTTGCAGCCCTTCCCGATCCGCTGCGCACACTTGCCGCTTGATTCGTGCAGAGGGTCCCTAGAGGTGCGCTGCGCGTCAGGCGGCCGGCGGGCCGCGCGCGTGGAACAGCGCAATATGGGGTGTGCTCGCTCGCCCCGCCGCGTGTATGGCGGGCGGCAGGGGCGCATCGGCCGCAGGCAGCGCCAGCGGGGCAGCATGCAATGCGTCGCCCAGCGCCAGCTGGTCGAGCAACAGGCAGTCCACCGGCGCGTGGTGGGCCAGCAGATACGGCAGCCACAGACTGTGGCCCGGTGCGGCAGCGGGCTGCGCAGTGCGGACCGGGTCCCACGCCGACTGCGCGGGCAGCGACGACGGCGCGGCCAGCAGCCCGGCATGGGCCTGGTCCAGCGCGCCCCCGTGCACCACCTGATGCAGCCGCCCCAGCGTGGGCACGACCACCAGGGCCAGCAGCAGCCACGCCAACGCCACGCGCCGCACCACCGCGCTGCGCAGGGCGGCGGATGGCAGGTACTGGGGGCGAAGAAGCGCGTGGGTCACGTCAGGAACGAAAGGGAAAAGGATTGCGGCAGAGGCTGCAGCGCTAAAAGCCGTGGATTATTTCACCGGCACCGCGTCCACCACGCGGTAGTACAGGCCATATTGGTCATTAGGGAGCACGGTGAACTTGCCCTCCACCACCACGGGCTCCAGCGAATAGCGCACGGGCGTCTTGGCCTTGATTTCGACCATGCTCTCGGGCCCGCCCGGCGTGCAGAACGAGCAGGTCAGCGGCACGGAGGTGAGGATGAAGTGCGTCTGCGTCGGTTTGGCATCCAGCGGCACCATGAAGCCCTGGATGCGCTGCGTGGTCTTGTCCATGCCCTTCTGGGCGTCGTTGAACACGGGCAGGATGCCGTCCTTGGTGGTCTTCTTGCTCAAATCGGTCAGCACCGACCAGGGCACCACGTCGTTGCGCTGGGGCAGCGGGGCAATCGGGCTGTTGGGGCTGTGATACCCCGCACCCGACCCGGCTGGCACGGCAGTGCCCGCACCCGCAGGCAGGGGCGACGACAGCACCGGTGCTGCGGCCGCGCCTTCTTTGGCGCGCTCAAAAGCGCCCGGCGCGGGCTTGGTGGCGGCGCCTTGCTGCGCATGTGCACCGCCCGCCACAGCCAGCGCGGCGGCCAGACAAGCCAAGCGAGCCATTCGGCCGGTGATGGGCAAGGGGTTCAAGGTGCAGGACATGGCGGGGACTCCGGGCGAACCAACATCAAACAAACAGGCGCTCAGTGCGCGTGCTTCATGCCGCAGTATTTTCCGATGGCCAGGTTCCGGCATGCCGCCTGCAAATCTTTCTGGCACTGGTCGTGGCCCTTGCCGGATTCCAGGCACTTGGCGGCCGCCTCGTGCGCGGCGGCCATCGCACGGTGGCGGGCGATGTCTTCCTGAGTGTCCTTGTCGTTGTGGGCTTGGGCGTGGGCCAGGGCACCGGCGAGCAGCATGGGGGCCAGGGCGAGCGCGGAGATCAGGTGCTTCATGGTGGGTCCTTCCAGGTGATTCAGAGAATTGGGTCAAACAAAAACGGGGGTGTTCAACGGGACGGTCATGGCTGGCTGAGCAAGTCGGCCACATCGGTCCGGTAGGCCTGCATGGCCGGCAGCAGCGCGGCCAGCGCCGCCACGCCTGCGGCCAGCAGCGGCACCCCGCCTTCGGCGGGCAGCCAGATCCAGCCTGTCACCGGCAGCAAACCTTGCGCCTGCAAAGCCCAGCCCAAGGCCTGCGCCAGCCCGTGGCCCAGCAGCAGCCCCAGCATGGACGCGAGCGCGGCCAGCCACAGCGCCTCCCACAGCACCAGCCCGGCCACGCGGCCCGGGGGGGCGCCCAGCATGCGCAGCATGGCCAGGTCAGCGCGGCGCTCGCGCACGGCATTCCACAAGGCGATGAACACACTGAGCGCGGCCACGGCCAGCAGCACGCCGCCAAAGGCGCGCAGCACATCGGCCCCTACGCCCAGCAGGCGCAGCAGGCGTGTGACCTCGATGGCGGGCGCCGCCGCCTGCATCGATGTGCCGCCGTTGATCAGGCGCGGCAACGTGATGGCCGCCATGGGCGTGCGGTAGCGCACCAGCGCCACAGTCACCTCGCGCTCTTCCTTCAGAATTTCCAGGTCTTCGGCATCGTTGGCCGTGGCGGTCTCGTGCACCATCCAGACGGATTCGGTACTGGTCAGGATCAGCCGGTCCAGCACACAGCCGCAGGGCGCGAGCACGCCGCTCACGCGATAGGGGTGGTCGCCGTGCGCATGCCCTCCTCCACCCAGGCCATGGCTGCCGATGAAGGTGGCGCCGACCAGCGGCGCACCTGCGTGGCTGGCCTTGACAATGCCGCGCGCCACGCTGGCGCCCAGCACCGCGTCCATGGGCTGCTGCCACAGCGCGCCTTCGGCCAGCGTGGCCGCGTAGTGCGTGATGTAGTCCGGCGTGGTGCCCACGATGCGGAAGCCCTGGTAGCTGTCACCCAGGCTGAGCGGGATGACCTGCGCCACCAGTGGGTTCTTCTGCAGCGTCTGCACCTCTTGCAGCGGGATGTTGCCCGTGGGCACGTCGATGTGGAACACGCCCGCCAGGATCAGCTGCAAAGGGCTTCCCTTGGCGCCCACCACCAGGTCGATGCCGCTCAGGTCGCGCTCGAACGCCTTGTCGAGCTGCGTGGCCACCAGCAGCACCAGCGTGATGGCGGCCAGGCCCAGCGTGAGCACCAGCAGGTTGAGCACGGCCGCCAGCGGGCGGGACCAGAGGTAGTGCCAGGACAGGCGGGCGAGCTTGAATACTCCTGAATTCATAGCTGCTCAGGCATATTCAACCGGCGCTCTGGGCCGATTTCATTCAAATCGAGGGTCTGGACACCCGCCAGGGCGGACACCACACGCTGGTCATGCGTGGCTATCACCAGGCTGGCGTCGCAGGCCGCAGCACTCTGCTGCAGCAACGCCAGCGCATCCGCAGCTGCCTCGTCGTCCAGGCTGGCCGTGGGCTCATCGGCCAGCAGCACCTGCGGCGCCAGCAGCACGGCCCGCGCCAGCGCCACGCGCTGCGCCTGCCCGCCCGAAAGCTGATGCGGCTTGCGCGCGGCCAACTCGGAGACCCCCACCTGCGCCAGGGCGCGCTGGATCGCCGCATCGTCGCGCGGCAGCCCGGCCGCAAAGTACGCCAGCGCCAGGTTGTCCGCCACGGTGAGTGCGCTGCTGAGGTACAGCTTCTGCGGCAAAAAGCCAATGGTGCGGGCACGCCAGGCATCAATCTCGGCCCCACGCTGCGTGCCCAGCTGGGTGCCCGCCACAAACAGGTCACCCCCACTGGCACCGCGCAGCCCCGCCATCAGGGCCAGCCAGGTCGACTTGCCGGTGCCCGAGCGCCCCCGCAGCAGCAGCGTGCCGCCCTGGCGCAGATCCACATCCGGAAAGCGCAGCGGCGCCGCACCGCCTGCGGCATAGGTGTAGGACAGCCCCCGCGTGCGGATCATGCGGCGGCACCCTCAGCTGGGTGCGCACAGTCGGCACAGCGTCCGTGCACGGCAACGTCCACTGCCAGGCTCTCATGCCCTGCGGTGGCCAGCGCCTGCAGCACCTGCTGGAGGGCCTTTTGCACCTTGGCCGAACCCTGCGACAGGCGGAACTGGCGATGGCAGTCGTCGCATTCGAAGCGCGGTGCGGCACCCTCTTCGCCCTGCGGAGCCAGCGCGTAGCGCGTCACGCGTGCGGCATCCACCTGCTTGTGCAAGAGGCCAGCCCCGGCAAAGCGGTCAAGCATGCGGTACACCGTGACTTTGTTGACCGCAGCCCCTGCTTCGGCCAAGGCGACTTCGACCTCAGCCTCTGACAGGGCTGTGTTGGGCCGCGCCACATACAACTGTTCCAACGCGCGCGTGGCGCGGGTGGCCCGCATGCCTTCTGGCAAAACCCAGGCGCGGTGGGACGGCAGGGACGCTGCGGAGTGTCGAGGCGTGGGCATGGCTGTTGGGGAAAGAGGCGGGAGCAAGGGGCGGGCAAAGCAGGCACCCCAATAACGCAAACGAATTGCATTATGCCGGTGCTTTGCTGCCGCAGAGCGCAATCCCCCCAGGCAGGGCAGGCTATGACCAGAGCCGATAGAACCAGTAGCTGTCGTCGTTCTCCTGCACCCGCTTGACCAGTTCGCCGGGGCTGACGCCCGTCACGCGCCGTGCTTCGCGGCACAGGTGAGACTGGTCTGCATAACCCGCGCTTTGGGCCACATCCTGCCAGCGCGGTGGGTGGCCGGACCGTTCGCCCTGCAACCGAGCGCGCACAAGGGTGTCCTCGGCGCGCGAGAGCCAGCCAAGCCGGCGCAACGACTGGCCTGCCCAGACGCGCGCCAGTCGCTCCAAACTGCGCACGCTGTCGCCCAGCCCTTCCACAATGGCGTGGGCACGAAGGTCGCGCATCCACCGCACTGAGGCTGAGCCCTCCGATGCCGGTGCGTTTCGCAGTCGGTCGGCCTGCTTCACATGCTCTTCAAGCAACTCCATGCGCTGCTCATCCGAGGCCGCACTGCGCACCCGGTGGCACAGCACCCGCCATTGGGCGGGAAGCACTTCTTCTGCGGGCAGCAATCCATCCACCAGCGTGCTGATGTCCAGGCCCGTCATGCGATGGAACGCCTGCGGATGAAACACGACCCCAAAGGTGCGCACCGGCCCAGGGTTGCGCGTGACCAGCGGGCGGGACTGCGGACCCAGCAGCAGGGTGGCTGGCAACTGGCGCACGCCGCACAGGTCATCGCCCAGTTGTTCCGAAGTGCCCTCCAGGTACCAGGCGATGCCGCAGTAGACCGAGGCGGGGTACCGATTGGTCCGCCCGGCCGCGTCGGCATCGGCCGTGGTGTCTTTGGTGATGTAAGCACGGATGCTGCCAGCGCACGACAGCGGCGGCAGTGCGACGGAAGCAAAGGGGAGCGAGATCCTGGCGCGCATGGCGGCCGATCGTAAACAGTTTTTGATGGCTCGGCCATGGCGAAAACATTCAAGACACGGACAAAGCCAGATCGCAGAATCCGCCCACCATGACACCCACCCGCCCCACCATGCACTCCAATGCCATCTCTGCACCCCAGCCCCTCCTGGCTTCCGCTCAACCCAGCCACACCGCGTGGCTGTGTGGCATCTCTCGGGCCCGCCATCAATTGCTGGATGCAGGTGAGGTCTTCAAGGATGAGCTGGCGCTGGACATTCTGGGACCGGATGAGGCCAAGCGCGTCATTGAGGAGGTGGAGGGCAACGGCCCGCGTGGGCGCAGGCGTGAAGGTGGAAGCATTTCGCAGGCCATGCGGGGCGCTTTGGCTGCGCGAAGCCGCATTGCCGAAGACACGCTGGCTGAGGCCGTCGCTGCTGGCGCCACCCAATACGTGCTGCTGGGCGCCGGCCTTGACACCTTCGCCCTGCGCAACCGGTGGCCGCAGGGACTGGAGCGCGTGTTCGAAGTGGACCACCCCGCCACCCAGCTATGGAAGCGCCAATTGGAGGAGCGCGCCGGTCTCCGCATGCCTACCGCGGCAAGCTATGTGCCCGTGGATTTCGAGCAGCAAGACTTTGTAGCGCAATTGATGGCCCATGGCTGGCAGCCCGGCCACCGCACGGTGTTCTCGTGGCTGGGGGTGACGATGTACCTGGCGCCCGCTGCCGTCGAGGCCACCCTGGCACGGATTGGCGCGACGGCCGCGCCAGGAAGCATGGTGGTGTTCGACTATTTACGCCGCCCTGCGGCCCTGGATGTGCCCCGGCGCCTGGGTTTGCGGCTCATGGCGCGGCGGTTTCGCCGCATGGGCGAGCCCTGGCGCTGCTTTCTCGGAGACCAGGAACTGCAATCGCTGCTGTCGCGCCACGGCTTCGAAAAGCATGAATTCATTTCCCCGCGCATGCTGATGCGGACGCTGCTGGCGTCCCACACGCCCAGCCCGCTTCAGCGGGCGCTGGGCGGCATCATGGGCGGGGTGGCGCGCGTACAGGTCGCCGAACGCAGTCCCAGAGCCGCCGCGGCTGCGCAGCCTACTGGCCCTTCAGGTACTTCGCAAACGTTTTCCTGAACTTCTCCACCTTCGGCCCCACCACAAACGCGCAGTAGCCTGCGTTGGGGTTCTTTGCGAAATAGTCCTGGTGGTAGGCCTCGGCCGTGCTGTAGTTTGAAAGCGGCTTGACCTCGGTGGTGATGGGCGCGCCAAACAGCTTGTCTTGTGACATCTGGCGGATCATGGCGTTGGCGATCTCGCCGTGCTCGGGGTTGTCGTAGTAGATGCCGCTGCGGTACTGCGTGCCCACATCATTGCCCTGGCGGTTGAGCGTGGTCGGGTCGTGGGTGTGGAAGAAGATTTCCAGGATCTCCTCCAGGCTGATCTCGTCGGCATCGAACGTCAGTCGCACCACCTCGGCGTGGCCGGTGTCGCCCTGGCAGATCTGCTCATAGCTGGGGTTGATGGTGTGGCCGTTGGTGTAGCCGCTTTCCACATCGGTGATGCCGCGCACGCGGTCGAACACGGCTTCGGTGCACCAGAAGCAGCCGCCGCCGAGGGTGATGGTTTGTGGGTTGTGGGCCATGTGGGTCTCCATGCGGTTCGGGGGAAGAACGTTGGCGGCATGGTACGCGCCCTCACCCGCCGCAGTGCGGGCGGGGGCATTGGGTCTGTGCGGCTGGGCGGCTATTCCGTTTCCAAATCATCCGTGTCTAGGCGCGAAGCCGCAGACAGTGCTGTAGCACGGCAAGGCAAAGCACCAACGACACGGATGATTGAGAAGCGGAATTACTCGTACTGGCGTCCTTGGGCCATCAACTCAGGCGTGCCGATCAGCGCATTCAAGCCGTCAAAGTCCATCATCCGGTCCTTGAACGGCGCGGTGGTCTGGTGCGTGTGCAGGCTGGCGTAGTAGTCCTGCAGCGTGTGCGCCACCGCACGCGCCGTGCCGCCCGGGAAGATCACGATGCGAAAGCCGCGCCGCTGCAGCTCTTGCGCGCTCTGAATGGGTGTCTTGCCGCCTTCGACCATGTTGGCCAGCAGCGGGATGCGGTGGGCAAAGCGCTGGCAGGCTGCGTCCATTTGCTCGGGGGTGCGCAGGGCTTCGATGAAAAGCGCATCCACGCCACATTCCAGGTACACCTCCGCACGGTCGAATGCGGCGTCGATGCCCTCGACGGCCAGCGCGTCGGTGCGGGCCAGGATCAGCGTGTGGGCGCTGCGGCGCGCATCCAGCGCGGCCTTGAGCTTGCCGCACATCTCGCCCACAGGCACCACGGTCTTGCCGTCCAGGTGCCCGCAGCGCTTGGGAAAGCCCTGGTCCTCAATCTGGATCATGGCGGCGCCCGCGCGCTCAAAGCCGCGCACGGTGCGCTGGGTGTTGAGGGCGTTGCCAAAGCCGGTGTCGGCATCGACGATGACGGGCGTGCGCACGCGCTCGGTGATGCGGGCCAGGGTGTCTTCCACCTCTGTGTAGGTGGTCAGGCCTACGTCGGAGCGCCCCAGGCGCGTGTAGGCAATGGAGGCGCCCGAGAGGTACAGCGCCTCGAAGCCCGCCTGCTCGGCCACCAGGGCGCTCAGGGCGTCGTACACGCCGGGAGCCAGGATGGCGCGGGGTTCGTGCAGGCGTTCTTTCAACGATAAGGTGGTCATGTCTTCAAACTTTCTGGCGGATCAGTTCGGCCGCCGTGTTCGCAGCGATGTATCCACCGGCCACGGCGCTGAGCAGACCGTTGCCGGAGAGGTAGCCCCAGACCGCGTCGCCCGACACGCCACGGGCCGCACCGCCTGCAGCCAGCAGATTGGGAAATGGCTGGCCGTGCTGCCTGAGCACGCGGCACTGGGCGTCGATGTCCAGCCCGCCCTGGGTATGGAACAGCGCGCCCGTCACCTTGACGGCGCAGAACGGTGCCTGCAGCGGACGCGCAAATACGCGGCGGTTTTGGTCGTTTTGACCGCTAGCGCTAGTGATGCTTGCCAGAGTAGCTATCAATTTTGATTCTTCGCAGCCGATGGTGGCCGCCAGCGCCTGCACGCTGTCGCAGTGCTTGACGGCTCGTGCCGCCTCGGCATCGACAAAGTCTGGAAAGCCACGCGCCAGTGCGAGGATGGGCGCGTCGAACACGTTCCACGCCACGCCGCCCGGCTGCGCCAGCACATGCACCGAGGCCTCGGAGTAGCCCTGTGTCTCGTCATGAAAGCGCTCGCCCAGCGCATTGACCTGGATGCCACCTTCCATCATCAGCGCCCACGAGATGAGCGCACCCTGCGGAATGGCCCAGGAGCCATGGCCCTGGTAGCCGCCCAGGTCGGCCAGCCGAGCGCCCAACTCGCGACCCCAGGCAATGGCGCTGCCGTCGTTGCCGGTGTGTCCGGCAAACAGGGCATCGCGCATTTCGGGCAACAGCTCGCGCACCATGGCCGGGTTGCCGCCAAAGCCGTTGCAGGCCAGGATGAGTGCGTCGCAGGCCAGGTGCTCCAGCGTGCCGTCGGGCCGCTCGTAGCCCACGCCGATCATGCGCTGCTGGGCGTTGACCCACAGCTCGCGCACGGTGGCTTCGGTGATCAGCGGGATGTCGACCGCCGTCACCGCGTTGGCCAGGCGGCCCATCAGGCCCACGCCGGTTTTCTCGGGCGTGGCGTGCATGCGGCGCACGCTGTGGCCGGGGTACAAAAATCCATCGAGCACCTGCCACTGCAGGCCATGGCGGTCTTGCAGTGCATCGAGCGCCGGGCCGATGGCCTGGGCATAGGCCTGCACCAAATGGGGCGCTGCCCTGCCCTTGGCCTTGGCGCTGATGTCGGCGGCAAACCGCTCCGGGCTGTCATCAATGCCCGCCGCGCGCTGCGCCTGCGTGCCGGGCGCGGGGATAAAGCCAGATGAGAGGGCCGATGAGCCCAGCGGGGTGGCATCGCGCTCCAGCACCGCGCAGTCCACACCGGCGTCGTGCAGCATCAGCGCCGCAGTCAGCCCACAGGCGCCGCCGCCCACGATGAGCACAGGCACATGCGCGTCCTGCGCCACGGTGCCAGGCATGCGCTCGGCATGGCAGATGCGGGGCGTGCTCATGGGCGCATTCATGCGGAAGGGGCCGCCACAGCGGCAGTCACGGCGGCCGCAAAATCGGCGCAGGTCAGCACCTGGGCCACGTTGGCCATGTCGGCCACCGAGGTGTCGTGCACTGCCTGCTTGAAGGCCGCGCAGCCGTCGGACAGCACCAGCGTCTGGTAGTCGCGCATGTGCGCATCGCGCACCGTGCTGGCCACGCCCCCGTTGGTGACAATGCCACACACCGCCACGGTGGTGATGCCCGCGCGGCGCAGCACCCAGTCGAGCTGGGTGTTGAAGAAGGCCGAATACGCCACCTTGCACACCGACACGTCCACCCACGGTGCGATCTCGGCCACATGGGCCTGGCCCGGGCTGCCAGGCGCAAAGTCGCCACGGCGCAGGAACGGGCGCAAGGCCTTGAGGTGGGGCGAGACCATGGGTTCGCCCTGCGCGTCGGGCCACAGGGTGAACTGGCTGCCCACCACCATGCCGCCCGCCGCCTTCAGCGCCTTGGCCACCGCAGCCACCCGGGGCGGCAAGGCCTGGGCGGCTGCGCTCACGGCGCCGCCGCGTGCATAGGCGCCATCCGGCGCCAGAAAGTCGTTTTGCAGGTCGATGATGACCAGCGCCGTGTGGCGCGGGTCGATGGCGTCGTGGCTCATGCTCCGTCCCCCGCGTCGGCCCGCACCAGCAGATTGCCCAGCGGATCGACCGTGGCGCTGAAGCCAGGCTCCAGCCACACCGTGGTGTCGGGCTGCTCCAGGATGGCCGGGCCGTCGATGCGGGTGCCCACGGGCAGGTCCAGGCGTGCGTGGCGCGCGGCGTCCCACCAGCGGCCGGCGTGGAACACACGCTGCACACCCAGCGAGGGGTTCACCGTGGTGGTCTGCGGGGCCAGCACCGTCAGGTCAAACTTGGGGCGCACGCCCACGCGGGCGTAGCGCAGGTTCATCACCCGCACGGCAATGCCGTCAAGCACACGGCCAAAGGCGGCGCGGTAGGCGGCCTCGAACGCGGCGCGGATGCCGTCATGGCTTAACGCATCGGCCGCCACAGGCACCTGCACGGTGTGTGTCTGCCCGGCGTAAAGCATGTCGAGCGCGATGACCTCCTGCACTTCCACAAACTTCACGCCCGCAGAATCCAGCCGCTGCTGACAGGTGGCGGCCAGTGTGGCCACGCGCAGGCGCAGGTCCGCCACGTCCAGGTCGGCCAGGGGCTTGTTCAGCGTCTGTACCGCGTCGTGGCGCATGTCAGCCATCACGCAGCCCAGGGCCGAGGTCACGCCGGGGTAGCGCGGCACGATGCCGGTGCCCACACCCACCTCGCGCATCATGGCGCACACATGCAGCGCGCCGCCGCCGCCAAACGGCATATAGGCAAACTGGCGCGGGTCGTGCCCGCGCTCGATGGACACCACGCGCACGGCGCCCGCCATCTTGGCGTTGGCCACTGTGAGGATGGCTTCGGCGGCTGCCATCACATCCAGGCCCAGGGGCTTGGCCACGTGGGTCTCGATGGCGTCGCGCGACTTTTGTGCGTCCATGGCGGCCAGCAGACCACCGCCCAGGGGGCGGTCGGCAGCGATGCGGCCCAGCAGCACGTTGGCGTCAGTCACCGTGGGGCGCGTATTGCCCCGGCCATAGCAGGCCGGGCCGGGAATGCTGCCGGCCGACTCGGGGCCCACCTGCAGCATGCCGCTGGCGTCTACCGAGGCGATGGAGCCGCCGCCCGCGCCAATGGTCTCGATCTGGATCATGGGCGAGCGCACCACCATGCCAAATTCAATGGCCGTCTGAGCAGCCAGCGCCGCTTCGCCTTTGGCCACCAGCGACACGTCGAACGAGGTACCGCCCATGTCGCCCGTGATTACATCGGGAAAGCCTGCCGCACGCGCAATGGCCGCGCAGGCAATCACGCCCGCTGCGGGGCCCGAGAGCGCGGTGCGCACCGGCACATCGCACGCCGTCTGGCGCGACATCACGCCGCCGTTGCTCTGCACGATGAGCAGTTCGCCGCCAAAGCCCTGCGTTCGCAGGTCGCCCTCCAGCCGTTCCAGGTAGCTGCCCACCACGGGCTGCAGGGCGGCGTTGAGCGTGGCGGTGGAGCAGCGCTCAAACTCGCGGATTTCGGGCAGCACCTCGCTGGCGGCCGTCACATGCGGGTTGGGCCACACGCTGCGCACGGCGGCCACGGCGGCCTGCTCGTTGGCGGCGTTGGCGTAGGTGTTGATGAAGAACACGCAGACGGCCTCGCAGCCTGCGTCCAGCAGTGCGCGCGCCTGGGCCTTTACCTGTTCCACATCCACCGGTGTGTGCACCGTGCCATCGGCCAGCACGCGCTCGTCCACCTCAAGCCGCAAGTCGCGCGGCACGATGGGCTCGAAGCTGCCGCGCAGGCCCCAGGTCTGAGGCCGGTCGCGGCGGCGCATCTCCAGCACATCGCGGAAGCCGCGCGTGGTGATGATGCCGGTGCGCGCCACCTTGCGCTCCAGCAGCGCATTGGTGCCTACGGTGGTGCCGTGCACGATGGTGGCGATCTGCCCGGCCGAGTCGGCCACGCGCGCCACGCCGTTCATGAAGCCGCGCGCCTCCTCGCCCCGGGTGCTGGGCACCTTGACGATGCGGGCGCTGCCGTCGCGCTCGTCCAGCACGAACAGGTCGGTGAAGGTGCCCCCCACGTCCACGCCCACCACATAGGACGCCTCGCTCAAAGCCTTGTCCGAAACCTTGCCGCTGCTCATGCCTTGCCTTTCATTGCTTTCAGTGCGGTAGGGGCACTCACATAGCCCATCGCCAGATCCTTCTCACGCGCTGCCGCATCCCGCGCGGCCGGGGCACCGTAGCCACCACCACCGGGGGTCTCCAGGCGCACGCGTTCGCCCTGCTTCAGGCGGATGCCAATCATCTTGGAACGCATGGGTGGCTGCTTCCATTCACTATTGTTTTCATAGCTAAAGACGTTCATTGAACCGGCGCTACCGCCTGAAATGCCTTGGGGTGCGGCCTTGCCGCGCTCGCCAAAGATGAAGACCTCGGCGTCGTGCTCCAGCAGCTCGATTTCATAGATCGCACCCAGGCCGCCGCGGTGCTCGCCATCACCGCCCGAATCAGGGCGCAGTGCCCATTGCGTAAAGCGCACGGGGTACGCAGCCTCCAGAATTTCGAGCGGCGGGATGGTGGCGGTGGAGATGGGCGCGTTGCCGTGACTAAGGCCATCGCCATCGCTGTGCCCGCCGTGGCCGCCGCCGAAGAAGCTGAACATCACCCAGCGTTGGCCCTTGCGCGCAGCATCGGTGCGCAGCCCGGCGATGGACAGCGCGTTGATGGTGCCGTAGGCCTGGGCCATGGCGCGCTTCGGGTCAGCCTGCGCGGTGGCGCTGAAGATCACATCGATCATGCGCAGGATGGTCTCGGTGTAGCCCCCCACGGGCCGCGGGCGCGCGGCGCTGATGACCAGGCCCTCGGGAAGCACAAAGTCCACCGCATCGAGCACGCCCGCATTGGCGGGCACATCGGGGAACAAGTGCTTGAGCGCCACATAGCAAGCCGCAATGGCCGTGGCGCGCGAGATGTTGACCGGCCCCGCGCACTGCGGCGAGGTGCGCGAAAAGTCGAGCGTCAGGCGGTCGCCCTGCACCGTCATGTCGAGCGCAATGGTCAGTGGCTCGTCTTTCACGCCGTCGTTGTCCAGGATGTCGCTGAAGCTGTAGCGCCCGTCCGGCAGCGCCGCGATGTGCGACTGCATGAGCTTGACAGCGCGCGTGCGCAGCTCTCCCATAGCCTGCTGCACCTGGGCATCGCCGTACTGGTCCAGCAGGTCGTGCAGGCGGCGCTCGCCCAGGTCCAGCGCGGCCAACTGGCCGTTCAGGTCGCCCCACAGGCTGTCGGGCAGGCGGGTGTTGGCCTTGAGGATGGCGAGCACGTCGTCGTCGAACACACCGCCCCGCACGATGCGCACGGGCGGAATCTGCACCGCCTCTTGCCAGCACTCGGTGGCGGCCGGGTTGTAGTTGCCAGGCACGGCGCCGCCCACGTCGTGCCAATGCGCGGCCGATGCCAAGAAGCAAAACAGCTGGCCGTTGCGGAAGAACGGGCGTACCAGCTTGAAGTCGTTGGCGTGGGTGCCACCCTCGTAGGGGTCGTTGAACAACCAGGTGTCGCCGGCCGTGATGCCACCGCGCTCGCCCGCTGCGCGCATGGCAGCGCGCACGGCGAAAGCCATCGCCCCCACAAACACGGGCAGGCCCGATTTGCCCTGCACCAGCGTGTCGCCGGTGGTGGCGTCGTACAGGCCGTGGCAGGCGTCGTGCGCCTCGGCAATGATGGGATTGAACGCGCTGCGGTAGAGCGTGGCGTCCATCTCGTCGGCGATCTGTTCCAGCCGACCGCGCAGCACGGCCAAGGTGACCGGGTCCATGACTGGGTCCATGGGCGGCGGGGTGGGTGTGTGTTCAGCCATGCAGGGGCTCCTTGCCAAAGCGGGCGCGCAGCTGGTTCATCAGCCCACCGGCGCGCACCATGTCCAAAAGAAACGGGGGAATCGGATCGCAGGCCAGCACACGCCCCTGGGCGGTGGTGACCGACGGTGTTTGTTCGTTCAGGGTGATGCCCTCCCCTTCCCCGATGGCCTCGGCTTCGGGGCAGGTCAGCAGCAGCAGGCCCAGGTTGAACGCGTTGCGAAAGTAGAGGCCACTGAACGACGGCGCAATCACCGCCGCCACGCCCAGGCGCACCAGCACGGCAGCCGCCTGCTCGCGCGACGAGCCAATGCCAAAGTTGGGCCCGGCGACGATCACATCGCCCTTGCGCACGCCCGCCACAAAGTCGGGGCGTACGGATTCGAGGCAGTGGCGCGCCAGCACGTCGATGCCGTGCTTCATGGCGTGGCCGGGGGCCAGCACGTCGGTGTCGATGTCGGCACCCAGTTTCCAAACTCGTGCCCCCACGCTCCCCACTGCGTGTGGTTCGCTGCCCCCCGAGGGGGCCGGGCCTTGTTGGGGGCGGCCCGGCGCTGCGGCCATACGGTGTTCGCTCGTCATGCCAGCACTTCCCGGGGGTCAGTAATACAGCCACGCAGGGCCGAGGCCGCCACCGTGTAGGGCGAGGCCAGGTACACCTGCGCCGTGGGCGAGCCCATGCGGCCCTTGAAATTGCGTGCCGTGCTGGAGATGACGTTGGTGGCGTCGCCCACCGTGTCGCCATAGCCCGCGCAGGCGCCGCAGGTGGTGGGGAACAGTTCAGCCCCTGCGTCCTGCAGCACCTGCAGCACACCTTCGGCCTGGGCGGCGGCCTGGTCGCGCTGGCTGGCGGGCGCCACCATCAGGCGCACGCCGGCGGCCACTCGCTGGCCACGCAAGACGCTGGCGGCGGCGCGCAGGTCGTCCAGCTTGGCGCCGGTGCAGGCGCCGATGTAGGCCACGTCAATGCCCTGCCCTGCATGCTGCGCCACGGGCGCGGCGTTGGCGGGGCTGTGCGGGGCAGCGACCTGGGGCGTGAGGGTGGCGGCGTCGAAGGTGTGGCGTGTCAGGTCAGCGCCTTCGTCCGTGCGCCAGGCATCCAGGCCCTGCAGGTCTGCATCGGGCACACCCGCAGCCCGCAGCCAGTCGCGGGTGGTGTTGTCGGGGGCAATCAGCCCGGCCTGTGCGCCCAGCTCGGCGCTCATGTTGGAAAGGGTCATGCGCTCTTGCATGCCCAGCGCCTGCACAGCGGGGCCGGCAAATTCCACGGCCTGGTACTGGCCGCCGTTCATGCCAAAGCGGCCGATCATGTGCAGCATCATGTCCTTGGCTGTCACGCCTGCAGCCAGCTGGCCGCTCCAGTGCATCTGCAGGGTGTGGGGCACGCGCAGCCAGATTTCTCCGGTGACCACCACACCCAGCATCTCGGTGCTGCCGATGCCAAACATGTAGGCGCCAAACGCGCCGCCCGTGGGCGAATGCGAGTCGCCGCCCACGCAGAACATGCCGGGGCGGATGTGGCCGTGCTGGGGCACCACCACATGGCAGATGCCCTGGCCGTCGTACACATGGGGCAAATCCTGCTCGCGCGCCCAGTCGCGGGCGATGCGCACGATGCGGCGGGATTCGTCGTCGCGCTCGGGCAGGTAGTGGTCCATCACCAGGACCACGCGGCGCTTGTCCCAGATCTGGGCGCCCAGCTCTTCCAGCATGGGCTTGAGCCGGCGTGGGCCGGACGAGTCGTGGAACATGGCCAGATCGACGCGGCAATTGACGATCTCGCCGGGCGTGACGCTGTCGCGGCCACTGGCGCGGGCCACGAGCTTCTGCGCCAGCGTGCTCGGGGGGCTGAGTGGGAGGCTCATTCGGGCTTGGCTCCGGAAAACTGCACCACCTTGGCCCAGCGCGGGATCTCGGCCTGCACAAAGCGCGCAAACTCTTCGGGGCTGTTGCCCACGGGCACGGCGCCTTCGTGCTCCAGGCGCCGCTTCACATCGGGCGAGGCAATGGCCTGGCGCGCGGCGTCGCTGATGCGCTTGGCCAGCTCCGGGTTCATCTGCCCCGGGCCAAACAGACCGAACCACGCGCTGGACTCATAACCGGGCAACACCTCGGCAATCGCGGGCACATCGGGAAACGCAGGCAGGCGCTGCGCACTGGTCACCCCCAGCGCCTTGAGCTTGCCTGCGCGGATTTGCGCCTGGGCGTTACCCACGGCGGCAAACATCAGCTCCACCTGCCCGGCCAGCACATCCTGCAGCGCGGGCGCGGTGCCCCGGTACGGAATGTTCACGATGTAGGCACCCGACTGCATCTTGAACGCGTCCCCCGCCAGGTGCAGGGACGAGCCCACGGCGCCGATGGCAAAGTTGAGCTTGCCAGGCTTGGCCTTGGCCAGGGCAATCAGCTCCCGCACATCCTTGGCGGGCACGGCGGGGTTGGCCACCAGCACCGAGGGCGAGGTCGCGACACAGGTCAGCGGCGTGAAGTCCTTGATGGGGTCGAACGGTAGCGTCTTGTACAGGCTGGCGTTGATTGCATGGCTGGTGAAGCTCATCAGCAGGGTATTGCCGTCGGGCGCGGCCTTGGCCACCGCGTCGGCCGCGATGTTGCCGCCCGCGCCAGGCCGGTTCTCGACAATGACGGTGCGGCCCAGCAAGCGGCCCATTTCGATGGCCAGGGTGCGCGCCAGCGTGTCGGTGGAGCCACCGGCCGGGGCACCCACCAGGATGCGGACGGGGGTGTTGCCTTGGGCCAGCGCGAGCGAGCCCTGCCACAGGGCGGGCGCGGCGCCCAAGGCAAGCAAGAGGTGACGGCGTGAAGTCATGGGGTGTGTCTCCAATCCTGTGGTTTTGTGACTTACGGGGTACGTGAAGGCATCACAGCCCCAGATAGGCGCGGCGCAGGTCGTCGCTGCGCAGCAAATCGGCGGGAGCGCCAGAGAAACGGATGCTTCCGTTTTCCATCACGTAGGCGCGGTCGGCAATTTCGAGGGACTGGCCCACGTTCTGCTCCACCAGCATTACCGCCAGGCCTGTGGAGCGCAACTGCCGGATCAGGCCGAACATCTCTTCGACCAGCAGCGGCGAAAGGCCCAGCGAAGGCTCGTCGAGGATGAGCAGGCGCGGCTCGGCCATCATTCCGCGGCCAATGGCCAGCATCTGCTGCTCGCCGCCGCTCATGGTGCCGGCGAGCTGCAGGGTGCGCTCCTTCAGGCGCGGGAAGGTGGCGAACACCTTGTCGATGTTCTCGGCGCGGCGCTCGCGCGCCCGGGTGAAGCTGCCGAGCGCCAGGTTCTCCATCACGCTCAGGTTGGGGAATATCTTGCGGCCTTCGGGCACCTGGATCAGGCCCGCCTTGACGACCTCGGTGTAGTGGGCGCCGCTGAGGTCGGCCCCATCAAACGCCACCTTGCCCGCCCAGGCCTTGTAGATGCCGCAGACCACGTTGTTGAGCGTGGACTTGCCCGCGCCATTGCTGCCCAGCAGCGCCACAGTCTCGCCGGGCTGCACCTGCAGGTCTACGCCCCGCAGCACTTCCACGCGGCCGTAGCCGCCGCGCAGGCCGGTGATTTCCAGCAAGGGGGCGGTGCTCATGCGGCCTCCTGCGGTGCGGCGGCGCGCAAACGGGCGGCGGTGCCGTGGCCGAGGTAGGCCTCGATCACACGCTCGTCCGAGGTGACCTGCGCGGGGTTGCCCTGCGCAATGAGCTGGCCCTGGGCCAGCACCCACACATGCTCAGCCAGGTTCATCACCGCCTGCATGACGTGTTCGATCATCAACACGGTCACGCCACCATCGGCAATGCCGCGCACCACGGGAATCATCTCGGCAATCTCCTGGGGGTTGAGGCCAGCCAGCACTTCATCGAGCAGCAGCAGCCGCGGCCGGGTGGCCAGGGCGCGCGCCAGCTCCAGGCGCTTGCGGCCCGCCACCGTGAGGTCGGCTGCAGGTTTGTCCAGCTGCGGGGCCAGGCCCACACGGGCAGCGACTTCGCTGGCCAACTCCAGGGCGGCACGGCGATTGGGCTCTTTGAGGTGGGCGCCCACAGCAATGTTTTCACGCACGGTCTGCGCTGCGAAAGGCTGCACGATCTGGAACGTGCGCGTCATGCCCAGCCGGGCGTTGAGGTGCGGGGCCTGGCCCGTGATGTCCTGGCCCGCAAAGCGCACGGTGCCTGTGTCGGGCCGTACAAAACCTGACATCAGTGCAAAGAGCGTGGTCTTGCCTGCTCCATTGGGGCCGATCAGTGCGGTCAACGAGCCCTCAGGCACCGCCAGGCTCACGTTTTGCACGGCTTTCAGGCCGCCAAAGGATTTGCTCAGCCCGCTGAGCTGCAACAGGTCATTCGCCATGGCGGCCTCCCGAACGTTTCCACACCGCCACCACCGACTGCCCGATGCCCGCAATGCCACGGGGCAGGAACATCACGATGAGCACCAGCACCACGCCGTAAATCACCATGTTGATGCCCGGCAGCTGGCCGAACAGGTTGCGCGTGACGTCGGCCAGGATGTGCAGCACCAGCGCACCCAGCACAGGGCCCCACACAGTGCCAATGCCACCCACGATGGCCGCCACCAGGGCCTCCACCGACGTTACCGAACCGTAGGCAATGCCTGGGTCGATGTACTGGAACACCTGCACATAGAACGCCCCGGCTGCCCCCATGAAGCCGCCCGACAAGGCAATGGCGCCCATCTTCACGCCGAAGGGATTGACGCCGATGGCGCGCGCCGCGTCTTCGTTATCGCGCACGGCCTGCAGCCAGGCACCAAAGCGCGAGTTCTTGAGCCACCAGCTGACCAGCAGCGCCAGCGTGACCAGCGCCAGGATCAGGAAGACAAAGCCCTTGCGCGAGCCAAACTGCATGTTGGAGAGCGACTCCTTAAGCGGCAGCATCAGCCCCACGCCTGCGCCGGTGAAAGGAACCGACAGCGCCAGGATGCGAAACACCTCGGCAAAGGCCAGCGTGACCAGCGCAAAGTACGAGCCCTTGAGCCCGTAGCGGAACGACAGCCCGCCCACGAACAGCCCCACCAGCGCGCTACCAGCCACCGCCATGGGCAACGCAATCCAGGGGTTGATGCCCCCTTGCATCTGGGCAATGGCCTGGATGTAGGCGCCCGTTCCGAAGAACAGTGCGTGCCCGAACGAGAACTGACCGCCGAAGCCCCCGAGGATGTTCCACGCCTGCGCCAGCAGCGCCGCATACAGCGACATCATCACGAAATTGAGCAACACGCCAGAGTCGGAAAACGCTGCGATGGCCGCCACGACGACGGCAAACAATCCAATGCTTGCAAGCTGCTTCATGCCTTGGCTCCAAACAAGCCCTGCGGGCGGAACAGCAACACGGCGATGAAGATGGCAAAGATGCCGATCTGGCCCAGCGATTCACCCAGGTACAGGCCGCCCAGCGACTCCACGACGCCGATCAGCAGACCGCCCACCAGCGCGCCGGTAAAGCTGCCCATGCCTCCCAGCACCACGATGGTGAACGCGACCAGGACAAAGCCGCTGCCCACCTGCGGGTTCACGTAATACGCGGGGAGCAGAAAGCACGCGGCAGCGCCCAGGCAGGCCAGACCAATGCCAAAGCTCATGGCATACACATGGTCCACATTGATGCCCATGAGCTTGGCGCCGTGCTTCTCCTTGGCCACGGCGCGGATGGCGCGGCCCAGGTCGGTGCGGCCCACGATCCACAGCAGCACGGCCGACACCACCAGCGCACCAGCAAAGGCGACCAGCTTGGGCAAGGCGATCATGGCCGGACCCACCGCCACGGTGGTGAGGGTGTAGGCCGTGTCGATGGTGCGTGTGTCGGATTTGAAGAACAACAGCGCGAGGTTTTCCATCACGATGGAAATGCCCAGCGTGACGAGCAGGATGTTTTCGTCCTTGCCATGGCTGGCGCGGTTGATGACCAGGCGCTGCAGCGCATAACCCAGGGCGAACATACCCGGCACCAGGATGGGCAGCGCCAGGTAAGGGTCCAGCCCGAAGTGCTGCTTGAGCAGGTACACCGCGTACAGCGCCAGCATCAGCGACGCGCCATGCGCGAAGTTGATGATGTGCAGCACGCCATAAATCAGCGTGAGCCCGAGCGCGATGAGGGCATACACCGCGCCCGTGGTCAGGCCGTTGAGGACCGACGGAAAGAGGATGCTGAGGTCGAACATGGAGGGAATGGACGCCATTCAGGCAAAGGCGCGGCCTGGCGCCTCGGTATGAGGCGCCCCGCAGCCCCTGCGATCAGGGCTGAAAAGTGGTGGGTGTCAGGCCTTCAGCGGGAACAGCGGGTCCGCTTCGCGGTAGTCGCGCGGGATGATGACCTTGATGTCCTTGTTCAGCACCTGGGTCATGAGCGGCTGGGCGCCCTGGTTCTGCCCGGCCACGAACTTGGTGGGGCCGTACGGCATGATGTGATCGGCAAAGGTGCTCTTTTCCAGTGCGTCGATCAGCGCCGCGCGGTCTGCCGACTTGGCACGCTCCAGCGCATCGGCCAGCAGCCACATCGAGGTGTAAGTCATGAACAGCTCGTAGCTGAAGAACAGGCCCTTGGCCTCGACGCGCTTCTTGAGGTCCTGCGCGCGCTTGTCCTTGGGGTTGAACCAGTGGTTGCAGTCGATGATGCCGTTGGCTGCGTCCGGAAACTCCTTGACGAACTTGTAGCTCGACGCCGCACCGCCCAGCACCGAATAGATGGCCTTGGGCGTGACCTTTTGCTGCTGCATGGTGCGCACCAGCAGCGCGTATTCGTTGTAGTAGTTGGCGGGGATGACGATGTCCGGGTTCACCGCCTTCATGCGCAGCACGATGTTATTGAAATCGCGCGTGGGATTGGCGTGCTTGATGACCTCCTTGACTTCGTAGCCGTAGCCCGGCAGTTCGCGCGACAGCAGCTGGGCAGTGCCCGAGCCAAACAGCGATTCCTCGTGGATGATCATCACCGTCTTGGCGGGCTTGCCGGCTGCGGTGTTCAGCACATGCAGGTTGGCCATGGCGGTTTCAGTGCACTTCTTGTAGCCCGGGCCAAAACGGAAGGTGTTCTTCAGACCCCGTTCCACGATCTGGTCGGCCACACCCACGTCCACGATGTGCGGCAGGTTGTATTTGGCGGCGGCCTGCGTGGTGGCCAGGCAGATGGCCGAGGCAAACGCCCCCACCACGGCTGAAACGCCCGCTTCATTCATCTTCTCGACCTCGGCGGCACCGGCCTGGGGCTGCGACTGCGCGTCGCCCAGCAGCGCTTCGAGCTTGGCACCGCCCAGGGCCTTGATGCCGCCCGCCTTGTTGATGTCCTCGATGGCCAACATCGCGCCTTCACGGCATTGCTGGCCCGAATAGGCCAGTGCCCCGGTCACGGGGTGCAGCACCCCCACCTTGACGGACTTGGCCTGGGCACCGCCCACCAGTGGGAAGGCCAGTGCCGACGCGGCGGCAGCCGACTGGGTCATGAAATGGCGGCGAGTACTCATGGGCATTCTCCTGGCAGGTAGGTAGGGTTGAGGTGGGGGATGGAATTCAGTGAAACTGGGCCGACAGCTCTTTGCTGACCCAGACCTTGGCATCGATGCTGCCCACGCGGGACAGCTGCATTTCATATTCGTAGCGGTCTGGCCGGTACAACCCGTGCAGCCATTGCACCGGGCGCTCCTGGTCGTCGTAAATGAGGCGGCGCACGGCCAGCAGCGCCGATCCCACCGAGACATCCAGGTGCCTGGCCACCACGGCATCGGCCAGCTTGGCCGAAATGGTCTGGTGCGCGCGGCCTACCTTGACGCCGGATTCTTCAAGCAGCACCAGAATGGGTTTGCGTGCCAGCTCACGCCGCCCAAACTGGCGCGCTATGTCGGCAGGGACATAGGTGGTGATATGCGACAGCGGCCCCTCTTTGGTGCTACGAACGCGCACCGCTTTTTGCACGGCATCGCCGACTGCGATGTTCAGCGCCCCGGCCACCGCGCGGGACGCGGTAACGGTATCCACATCCAGCACCTTGACGGAGGTGCGTAGGCCCATGCTGACCAGGTTCTCCAGCAGGCCGGTCAGGTGCGCCCGGCTGTTTTCGCCGTCGCCACCTGCGTCGTTTGCGTGGGTCGCAGCGGGGGGGACCGGCCGGGTGCCCCGGCCGGGCTCGCGGGAGATCATGCCCTCGCCCTCCAGCAGCTCCAGCGCGCGGCGCACCGTGACACGCGCCACAGCGAACTGCCGCATCAGCGCCAGCTCGCCCGGCAAGCCATCGGCAAACCGGCCTTCCTGCAACTGCTCGCGCAGCACCAGATAGATCTGGTGGTACTTGGGGAGTGGCAGGTTTATGGACGGCATGGAAGTCATATTAGGAATAGTTCTAATGTCCTGTCAATAAGACATTTAGGAGTGAAATTTGCCATGCTGAGGACATTTGCGTTGCCGGTGCACAGCACCGAGTGCACGCAACCGCCGTGCCAGCCAACGGCGCTTCGACACCCAACACGCGCCTTTTTTGGCGGCACAGGGCACGGCCGCATTGACGCTCCTACAGGCATTGGCTACATTACTAACCAGTCAGTCATTAAAAATAGCCGGTTTGACCACTCCCCCCCCAACCTCCACTGCTACGACCAGCACCAAACGCGAGCGCCGCAAGGAAGCCCGCCCGGGAGAGCTGCTGGAGGCCGCACTCGACCTGTTTGTCGAGAAGGGGTTTGCCGCCACACGGGTGGACGAGGTGGCGGCGCGCGCCGGAGTGTCCAAAGGCACGCTGTTTCTGTACTTCCCCAGCAAGGAAGAACTCTTCAAGGCGGTGGTGCGCGAGAACATCGCCGGGCGCTTTGCCGAATGGAACAACGAGCTGGAAAGCTTCGTGGGCACCACCAGCGAGGTGCTGCGGTATTGCTATCAGGTCTGGTGGGAGCGCATCGGCGCCACCAAGGCATCCGGCATCACCAAGCTGATGCTGAGCGAAGCACAAAACTTCCCCGAAATCGCCCAGTTCTATCAGCAAGAGGTCATCCTTCCCGGCCAGGCGCTGGTCCGCCGCATCCTGGAGCGGGGCATTGCCCGGGGCGAGTTCCGCCCGGTGAACCTGGACTACGCGGTGTACCTGGTGCTGGCGCCCATGATCTTTTTGACGCTGTGGAAACACTCGCTGGGCGCCTGCGTGCCCGACTCGATGGAGATGACGCCCGAGCAGTACATCGAGACCCAGGCGGACAACATCCTCCACGGCCTGTGTGTGCGCGCTGAGGCATCCGCCGGCACAAGCGCCTGTCACGATCCGTCGGCTGGCGCACAGCCCTCCCCCTCTTCTCTCCCCCCCTCCTCCAAGCGCTCGCGCACCTCCTGACCATGAAACGCTGGATTCCCTGGATGGCTGCGGCCATCGTTGTCGTGCTGCTCGGCGGCGGCGTGTGGCGGGCCATGGCGGCGCGGCAGGCGCAGCAAAAGGCCTTGGCCGAGGCATCTACCCAGCGCGCCGAGGCACCGCTGCAACTGGCTGCCGATGAGGTGGTCACCGTGCAGTCGTCCCAGCTCTCCTTGGGGGTGCCGGTGTCGGGCTCTTTGCGGGCGGTGGACTCGGCCATGGTGAAGGCCCGTGTGGCGGGCGAACTGCAGGGCCTGACCTTGCGCGAGGGCGATACCGTCAAGGCGGGCCAGGAAGTGGCACGAATCGACCCCACCGAAGCCCGCGCTCGACTGCGCCAGGCCCAGCAGCAAGCCGATGCCGCCAAGTCGCAGGTGGACATCAACCAGCGGCAGTACAACAACAACCGCGCGCTGGTGGACCAGGGCTTTATCTCCGTCACCGCGCTGGTCACTTCGCAGGCCAGCCTGGAGGCCGCCCAGTCCAGCTACCAGGCCGCTGTGTCGGCTGCTGACGTGGCGCGCAAGGCGCTGGAGGACACCGTGCTCAAGAGCCCGATCAGCGGCCTGGTCGCGCAGCGCCTTGCCCAGCCGGGCGAGCGGGTGCCGGTAGACGCCCGCATCATTGAAGTGGTGGACCTGTCCCGCCTGGAACTCGAAGCCCTGCTCACCCCCGCCGATTCGCTGGCCGTGCGTGTGGGCCAGAAGGCCCAACTGACGGTGGAAGGCGCTGCAACCCCGGTGCAAGCCACGGTGGTGCGCATCAACCCAAGCGCCCAGACGGGCAGCCGCACGGTGCCGGTCTATCTGCGGGTAGACCAACCGGCCCAAACCGCCAGCCTGCGCCAGGGCCTGTTTGTGCAAGGCCTGTTGACCACCGGCAGCGCCCAGGTGTTGACCATGCCTCTGGACGCCGTGCGCACCGACAAGCCCGCCCCCTACCTGCAGACCATCAAGGACGGCCGCGTGGCCTATGCACCGGTGCAGACCGGCGCCCGCGCCGTGGTCAACGGACAGACCCTGGTGGCGGTGGATGGCGTGCCCGTGGGCACCACCGTCATTGCGGGCCGCATGGGCTCGCTGCGCGAAGGCACGCCCGTGACCGCAGCGCAGGCCGCTGTCGCGTCCCAGGCCTCCGCGCCTGCACCCGCTCCCGCTGCCTCGCGCACGACACCCTGAGCGGGCTGACGCGCCATGTGGTTCACCAAAGTCAGCCTCAAAAACCCCGTGTTCGCCACGATGGTGATGCTCGCCATCGTCGTGCTGGGCCTGTTCTCGTACCAGCGCCTCAAGGTCGATCAGTTCCCCAATATCGACTTCCCTGTGGTAGTGGTCACCGTGGACTACCCCGGTGCATCGCCTGAAATCGTCGAGAGCGAGGTCACCAAGAAGATCGAAGAAGGCGTCAACTCGATTGCCGGCATCAACGCCCTCACCTCCCGCAGCTACGAGGGCACGGCAGTCGTCATCATCGAATTCCAGCTGCACATCGACGGCCGCAAGGCCGCTGAAGACGTGCGTGAAAAGGTGGCCACCGTGCGCCCCCTGCTGCGCACCGAGGTCAAAGAGCCGCGCGTGCTGCGCTTTGACCCCGCCAGCCGCGCCGTGTGGTCCCTGGCCGTGTTGCCTGACGAAAAGTCGGACCGCAGCGCGGTGGAGTTGACCACCTGGGCCGAACAGATCCTGAAAAAACGCCTGGAGAACGTGCGTGGCGTCGGCGCGGTGAACCTGGTGGGCGCCACCAAGCGCGAAATCAATATCTACCTGAATCCGCAGGCCCTGGAGGCCTTTGGCGTGACGCCCGACCAGGTGGCCAATGCCGTGCGCAACGAGAACCAGGACCTGCCCGTGGGCGCGATCCGGTCGCTGGCGCAGGAGCGCGTGGTGCAGATCGACGCGCGCATGGAGCGGCCCGAGGACTTCGGCAAGATCATCGTCGCCCGCAAGAACGGAGCGCCGGTGCGCCTGGACCAGGTCGCCCGCGTGAACGACGGCGCGCAAGAGGTGGAAAGCCTGGCTCTCTACAACGGTCAGCGCACGCTGCTGCTGTCGGTGCAAAAGTCGCAGGGCGAGAACACCATCGAGGTGGTCGATGGCCTGAATGCCGCCGTGGTGGAACTGAAGAGCCAGCTGCCGCCCGGCGTGCGGCTCGAAACCATTGGCGACAGTGCCCGCCCCATCCGCGTGGCAGTGAACAACGTGCGCCAGACGCTGATCGAGGGGGCCATCCTCACGGTGCTCATCGTGTTTTTGTTCCTGAACTCCTGGCGCTCCACTGTGATCACCGGGCTGACGCTGCCGATTGCGCTGATCGGCACGTTCCTGTTCATGAACATGTTCGGCTTCACCATCAACATGATCACGCTGATGGCATTGAGCCTGTGCGTGGGCCTGCTGATCGACGACGCCATCGTGGTGCGCGAGAACATCGTGCGCCATGTGCAGATGGGCAAAGGCGCTTACGCGGCCGCCATGGACGGCACGCAGGAGATCGGCCTGGCGGTGCTGGCCACCACACTGTCCATCGTGGCGGTGTTCATGCCCATCGGCTTCATGGGCGGCATCATCGGCAAGTTCTTCCACGAGTTCGGCATCACCATCGTTGCGGCGGTGATGATCTCGATGTTCGTCAGCTTCACGCTCGACCCCATGCTGTCGAGCGTGTGGCACGACCCCAGCATCCATGCGCACGGCCAAAAGACGGCGCCCGTCACCTTCTACGACAAGACCATTGGCCGCGTCACCGGCTGGTTTGATCGCGCCACCGATGCGCTGGCCGAGGGCTACCAGCACATCCTGCGCTGGTCGCTGGTGCACAAGCTGGCCACCATGGTGATCGCGCTGGCGGTGTTCGTGTTGAGCGTGGTCATGGTGCCGCTGCTGGGCACCGAGTTCGTGCCCAAGGCCGACTTTTCGGAAACCACGCTGAACTTCTACACCCCTGTGGGTTCTTCGCTCGAAGCCACCGAAGCCAAGGCCAAACAGGTGGAAGCCATCCTGCGTGAGATGCCCGAGGTGCGCTACACGCTGTCCACCATCAACACCGGCAACGCCCAGGGCAAGATGTACGCCAGCATTTATGTGCGGCTGGTGGACCGCAAGGACCGCAGCCGCAGTGTGGACCAGATGTCCGACGTGCTGCGCGAACGCCTCAAGACCGTGCCCGGCATCACCGTGACCCACGTGGGGCTGCTGGATGCAGTGGGCGGACAGAAGCAGGTGGAGTTCTCGCTGCAGGGGCCTGACCTGCGCGAACTGGAGCGTCTGACCAAAATCGTTACAGAGAAGATCCGCGGCATCCCGGGTCTGGTGGACCTGGACACCAGTGCCAAGCCCGACAAGCCCGTGATTGCGCTGGATGTGAAGCGCGAAGTGGCGTCAGACCTGGGGCTGTCGGTGGCGCCCATGGCGGCGTCGCTGCGCACGCTGGTGGCAGGCACCACCGTGGGTAACTGGCGCGCACCCGACGACCAGACCTATGACGTGAACGTGCGCCTGGCGCCCGAGGCCCGCACCACCCCGGCCGACCTGGAACGCCTGCCCTTTGCCCTGGCCGCCACCGACGGCACGACCCGCATCGTGCGCCTGAACCAGGTCGCCAGCGTCACCGAATCCACCGGCGCCAACCAGATCAACCGGCGCGACCTGACCCGCGAAGTGGCGGTAAACGCCAACGTGTCCCAGCGCTCGGCCGGTGAAGTGTCGAACGACATCAAGAAGGCGCTGGAGACCGTGACCTTCCCGCCGGGCTATCGCTACCAGTTTGGCGGCTCCACGAAGAACATGGCCGAATCGTTTGGCTACGCCATCTCGGCGCTGGCCATGGCCATCATCTTCATCTACATGATCCTGGCCAGCCAGTTCAAGAGCTTCCTGCAGCCGCTGGCGCTCATGACCTCGCTGCCACTCACGCTGATCGGTGTGGTGCTGGCGCTGCTGATGTTCCGCTCCACGCTGTCGATGTTTTCCATCATTGGCGTGGTGATGCTGATGGGCCTGGTGACCAAGAACGCCATCTTGTTGGTGGACTTTGCGATCCGCGCTCGCGAGGAGCATGTGAACGACCAGGGCCAGACCGTGCCCGGACTGCCCCGCGCCGATGCCCTGCTGCTGGCCGCGCGCGTGCGGCTGCGCCCCATCCTCATGACCACGCTGGCCATGATCTTCGGCATGGTGCCCCTGGCGTTTGCGCTGTCCGAAGGCTCGGAACAGCGCGCGCCCATGGGCCAGGCGGTGATTGGCGGCGTGATTACTTCTTCCCTGTTGACCCTGGTGGTGGTGCCGGTGGTGTATTGCTACATGGACGACTTGGCCCAGTGGGCCCTTCGCAAGATGGGACGCGCCCCGGCAGCGCCTAAAATCGAAGGTTTGTCCTGATCGTCCCGATCGGCCTTGCATCTGCCCCACGGAGAAATCCCATGAACCTGCCCCTGAACACGTCCGCCAACATCAGCGACCCCGTCGCCCAGGCCCGCTACAACATGATCGAGCAGCAGATCCGCCCCTGGAACGTGCTCGATGCCGACGTGCTGGACCTGCTGGCCGTGGTGCGCCGCGAAGACTTTGTGCCCCCGGCCTACCGCAGCATGGCCTTCATGGACATTGAAGTCCCGCTGCTGGGCAATGACGCCGAAGAGGCCGTCCGCAAGGGCCACAGCATGCTGCAGCCCCGCGTGGAGGCGCGCATTCTGCAAGACCTGCGGGTTTTGCCCACCGACCGCGTGCTCGAAATCGGCGCCGGCTCGGGCTACATGGCCGCCCTGCTGGCCGCGCGCGCAGAGCGCGTGGTGTCGCTCGAAATCGACCCCGAGCTGGCCGAAATGGCCCGTGAGAACCTGCGCGATGCCGGCGTGCAAAACGCCGACGTGCGCCAGGGCGACGGTGCCCGCGATGCGATCCCGGACGGCCCGTTCGACGTGATCGTGCTCAGCGGCTCCGTGGCTGAGGTGCCCAGCCACCTGCTGGCCCTGCTGCGTGACGGTGGCCGACTGGGCGCCATCGTGGGCAGCGAGCCCGTGATGCGTTTCACCGTTACCCGCCGCACCGGCGACCGCTTTGAGACCACGTCGCCGTGGGACACCATCGCGCCGCGCCTGGTGAACTTCCCCGAGCCCTCTGGCTTCACGTTCTGACCCCCTGCCCTTCGGTTGTCTTCGGAGTTTTGCATGATCGATCACGTCCGCCCCGCCCAGCTGTCTGCCTGGTTTGCCTCCGCGCCGGAAGGCAGCCGGCCCCTGGTGCTGGACGTGCGTGAGCCCTGGGAGCTGCAGACCGCCAGTGTGCGCGCCGACGGGTTTGAGCTGGTGGCCATCCCCATGGGCGAGTTGCCCGCGCGCCTGGCTGAGCTGGACCCCGCGCGTCCCATCGCCTGCCTGTGCCACCACGGCGCCCGCAGCCTGCGCGTGGCCTCGTTCTTGCAGCACCACGGGTTCGAGCATCTGGCCAATATCACCGGTGGCATCGACGCCTGGTCGCACGAAAGCGACCCGGCGGTGCCGCGCTACTGATGCCATGGGGTTGTATGGACCGCACTTTTCACCTTGTGGCCCCATGCTGCCCGCCGTTGCCCGCCCTGATTCGATTCGCAGACTCTTCCGAAGGACCCCCCGATGACACCGTTTAGGCCCCTGTCCCTGTCCATCCTGTCCCTGGCGCTGGGCGCAGCGCTGTGTGCGCCGGCCCAGGCGCAGAGCCTGCTGGAGCTGGTGGAATCCGCCCGTACCTATGACACGGCCTGGCAGTCGGCGCGTGCGCAGCTGGACGCCGCCGCCCGCAAGGCCGACCAGGCCCGCGCCGGCCTGCTGCCTTCGGCAGCACTGACCGGGGGCCTTACCCGCTCCGACGTGGAGCTGAGCAGACCCAAGATCGAGAACACCGGTACGGCGCAGACGGTGGGCATCAACGCCTCGCAGCCGCTGTACCGCCCCGCCAACCGCATCACGCTGGAGCAAGGCCAGCGCGGCGTGGACGTGGCCCAGGCGCAGCTGGACGCAGCCACGCAAGACCTGCTGGTGCGGGTGAGCCAGGCCTACTTTGATGTGCTGGCGGCGCAAGACACCCTCACCTTTGTGCAGGCCCAAAAGGCTGCCGTGTCCGAGCAACTGGCTGCCGCCAAACGCAATTTTGAAGTCGGCACCACCACGGTGACCGATTCGCGCGAAGCACAGGCCCGTTACGACCTGGTGATTGCCCAGGAGATCGCTGCCGAAAACGATCTGCGCGTGAAACGCCTGGCGCTGGACCAACTGGTCGGCATCACCGGCACCAAACCCCTGCCCCTGGCCCTGCCCGTGCAACTGCCCAGCGTGGTGCCTGACAACCTCACCACCTGGGTGGATACCGCCCGCGACCAGCAGCCCGGCGTGCGCCAGGCTGCCATTGCCCTGGATATTGCGCGACTGGAAACCAAAAAGGCCGAAACCGGCCACCTGCCCACGGTGGACCTGCAGGCGGGCTACAACGTCACGCGCAACCTGCACGGCACCATCACCTCGCCCGGCGTCACGGCCCGCAGCAATGCCGCCAGCGTGGGCGTGGCGCTGAACATGCCCCTGTTTGCCGGCTTTGCCGTGCAAAACCGCGTGAAGGAAACCCTGGCGCTGGAAACCAAGGCCGAAGCCGACCTGGAGACCGCCCGCCGCAACGTGGCCCAGGCCACGCGCGCCGCGTTCTACGGCGTGCAGTCCGGCCAGGGCCAGGTGCGGGCCCTGGAAGCAGCCGAAGCCTCCAGCCAGAGCGCGCTGGACGCCAACAAGCTGGGCTACCAGGTGGGTGTGCGCATCAACATCGACGTGCTCAACGCCCAAAGCCAGCTCTATCAGACCAAGCGCGACCTGGCCCAGGCCCGCTACAACGTGCTGCTGGGCACGCTCAAGCTGCGGCAGGCGGCGGGGACGCTGACGCAGGAAGACATCGAGGCCATCAACGCGCTGCTGGTGCGCTGAAACCTCCTGCCGGTGCAGCACCGGCGCCAAAAACTGCGGCCACAGCCGCGATTTCGCTCTTGTCATCCCAGGCGATGGTGGGGGCCACCACCACACGGGCGATCAGCAGCCCCAGGTTGAGCGACAGAAACTGGCGCACCAGCGCGGCAGCCTCCACGTCGCGGCGCAGGCGCCCTTCGTCCTGCAACTGCGTGAAAAGCGTATGCAGCGGCTCCCACACCGCATCCCGCCACGTGACGGCAAAGCGGCTGCGTGCCGCCTCGCTGCGCAGCACCTCCACAACCAGCAAGCGCACCAGGTCCGGTGCCTCTGACAGCATACGCAGGCGCTCGGTCAGCAGCGCGCGGTGCCAGGCCTGCAGGTCGTCGCCGCAGCGTGCGATGGTCGTGCGCAGATCAGCAAGCGACAGGGGGGCCAGGTGGGCCAGCACCACCTCATCCATGACTGCCTGCATCAGACCCTCCTTGGACGCGAAATGCTTGAACAGCGTGCGCTCGGTGGTGCCCGCCTCGGCGGCCACTTCCCGCGTGGTGGTCTGCGCCACACCCTGGCGCCCAAAGAGCTGGGCAGCCGTCCACAGGATGTGACCATGCAGCGCCTCATTGCGCGGGCGGCCCCGGCGCGGGGGAATGGGGAGTTCGGTGCTCATGCACATAAGTATTGCACACGCTTTACTTAATCATTGGAATTAAGTATAGTTTTTGCTATACCAATTTGAAAGCCATTCCATGATCTCCAGCTACCAGGCACTTCCCCTACCCCGCAGTCTTGTCACCGCCCTGCCTGCTGTGGTGCCGTCTTACCCTGTGCACAGGCGCATTCCCGCCGAGCCGCTGCGCCTGCCCTGGCCGCTCAAGGCGCTGGGTTCTGCCGATTCGGGCATAGACGTGCTGCCCGACGGGCGGCTGCGTTGCTGGATCCGCCACGAGGTGCTGCGCGGGGTCACGCCCACCATGCTGGCTTGGTGGTTTGCGCATCTGGAGGGCGATGTGGAGGTCTGCGGGCGGTGCATTGCCCGCTACCGGGTCTGGCACCCCTACGACCACGTGCACGCGGGCTATGCGCGTCGGCTGCCGGACGGCAGCGTGGGGCCGGGGGCCGTGTTGCGCATCAAGGAGTTTCTGGGCGGCGATCCCCGGTTCCTGGTCGATGTGGAGAGCGAGATCGAAAAGCTCGACGAGGAAGGCTTCATCCACAACCCCATCGTGCATGGCCTGCGTGGCATTGCACGCATGGAATACAGCTTCCGCGCCGTGCCCGGCGGCACGCAATATGAGAACTGCCTCATCGTCGGCCCGGACGCCCGCTGGGGCCGTGCGGGCCAGTGGCTGCAGCCGCTGGCGCAGCGGCTGGCCTTTCCGCCGGGCAAAGGCGACGCCTGGTTGCGCCACAACATCGAGGAGGTCGGGATGTTCGAGCACTTCCTGCCCGCGCTGTACCAGAGCGAGATGGAGTGTTGATGGACTATGTTTTTGATAGCTTTCAGCGCTTACTGAATAATCCCTGGAGGCTGATTTACCGGCCAGCGCCCTGCACCAGCAACTCCACCACTGCGGCTGCCGTTGCGGCAGCGCCACCGCGGTGTGTGGCGGCAAAATCCAGGGCCTGCGTGCGCGCCTGCGCCCGGCGCTCCGCATCCCCTACCAGCGCGCAAGCCGCTTCCACGCCCTCTGCCATGTCCCCCACCCGCTGCGCCGCCCCCGCCGCACAGGCCAGCTCCGCTGCCTCGGCAAAGTTGAAGGTGTGCGGGCCCAGCACCACAGGGCAACCGCAAGCGGCCGCCTCGATCAGGTTCTGGCCGCCCAGCGGGGCGAAACTCCCACCCAGCAAGGCCACATCGGCGAGGCCGTAATACAGCGCCATTTCACCGATCGAGTCCCCCAGCCACACGTCAGCCGCCCCAGGCGCTGCCGCCCAGGTGCTGCGGCGCGACACCGACAAACCTGCGCGCTGCAGCAGCTGGTGCACCTCGTCAAACCGCTGCGGGTGGCGCGGCACGATGAGCCACTGCACGGCGGGCAGATCATCGCCAGGCGCTTCACTATTGATAGCTGCCGAGGCATGATCCACTGGCGCTTGGGACGATTTTTGCCGTATTTTCTGGATCTGCTCCAGCCACATGGCCTCTTCGCCCTCGCGGCTGCTGGCCAGCAACACCACGGGGCGGCCGGTGCGGGTGCGCCACTCGCGGCCCCGCTCCAGCAGTTGTGCGTCGGGCACCACGTCGAACTTGAGGTTGCCCAGCACGCCACGCACCGGCGCGCCAATGGCTGCGAGCCGCGTGGCGTCCTCCTGGGTCTGGGCCCAGACGGCCGCGAGCCCTCCGTAGGCGGGTCGCGCCAGGGCCGACAGGCGCTGCGCCTTGCGCAGCGATGTTTCGTTGAATCGCGCATTCGCCAGCACCAGCGGAATGCGCCGCTGCCGGCAGCCCGCCACCAGGTTGGGCCACACCTCGGTTTCCATCAGGATGCCGATGGCCGGGCGGAACTTGCGCAGGAAGCGCCCCACCGCACCCGGCGTGTCCCAGGGCTGCCACACCTGCACGTCACCGGGCAGCAGCAGCTTTTCGCCCTCGGCCCGCCCCGTCGCGGTGCCGTGGGTGAGCAGCAGGCGCATGCCCGGCAGTTGCTCGCGCAACTGGGCCAGCAAGATGGCGGCGGCCCGGGTTTCGCCCAGCGACACCGCATGCACCCACACAAACCGGCCCAGCGGGTCGGTGCTGCTGTGGGGCATCAGGCTGTCGATGGGGGCCGGGTACCGGCCAAAGCGCTCGCCCACCGCGTGGGCGTACCCTGGCTCGGCCACCGCACGGCGCCGCAGCTTGCGGCGCAGCAGCGGCTGCGCGCTCCAGGTCAGCAGCGAATACAGGGCCCGCGCGACGTTCATGCGGGCACAGACACGCTGAGCACACCACCCGCCCAGCCGCTGTCGCTGCGCGCGGCCCAGACGATGCAGGGCGCGTCATCCGGCGCAGCCACCACACAGCGGCCACCGGGCGCCCAGAAGGTGCTGCGCCCCGCACTGACGTAGCCGCCGGAGGTGCCGCTGTAGTTGGCCGCGAGTACGGCCATGTCGTGGTCGCGCGCGTAGCCTTCCAGCAGGGCCGATTCCGCTGCGTAGGCCTTCTCAGAAATCAGCACGCCCGCCGCATACAGCGCTGCGCCAGCGCCACGGGCGGCCTGGGCATGCTCGGGGTGGGTGATGTCGGCGCACACGGCCAGTGCCGTGGGCTCGCCCGCCACCAGCTGCACCTGTGCGTCGTCCGAGCCCGCGCTGGCAAATTGTTCTTCGCTGTCGTGCAGATGGCGCTTGCGGTACAGCGCCACGCTGCCGTCCGGCCCCAGCAGCCAGGCTCCAATGGCGGGCCGTGCGCCTGCCTGCACCGGCGCTGCCGGAGCCCCCACCACCAGCGCCATGCCATGGCTCTGGGCCGCCTGGCGCAAGGCTGCCAGCACGGGGTGGTCGGCCGTCAGCACATGGTCGGCCATGAGCGAAGGCTCGTAGCCGATGAGCGACAGCTCCGGGAACTGCAGCAGTTGCACGCCCTGATGGGCAGCGGCCCGCACGCAGGCCAGGTGCGTTTGCAGGTTGCGCTGAAGATCGCAAGGCGCCGACGGCGTCTGGGCGGCTGCGACACACAGGGGGGTGGAGAGCGAGAGCATCGGGCGTGCGGCAGGCAATGTCAGTGGCTGGCTGCGCCCACATGGGCGTCGGGCTTGACCCGGTGCAGCAGCGCCAGCATGGCAGCCTCGATGCGGGCCAGGGCTTCGGGGGTGTGGCCCTCAAAGCGCAGCACCAGCACGGGCGTGGTGTTGCTGGCGCGGATCAGGCCAAAGCCATCGGGCCAGTCCACGCGCAGGCCATCGATGGTGCTGATGGCGGCGGGGGCGGCAAAGGTCTCTGCGGCCAGGGCCTGCAGCTCAGCCGTCAGGCGGTGTGGCTCGCCTTCTGCACAGGCCACGTTCAACTCGGGGGTCGAAAAACTGGTGGGCAGCGCGTTCAGCACGGCGCTCGGGTCGCTGCTGCGGCTCAGGATCTCCAGCAGGCGGCAGCCCGCGTAGGTGCCGTCGTCAAAGCCGTACCAGCGTTCCTTAAAGAAAATGTGGCCGCTCATCTCGCCACCCAGGGGAGAGTTCGTCTCCTTCATGCGCGCCTTGATCAGCGAGTGGCCGGTCTTGAACATCACCGGCACGCCGCCGGCCGCCGCAATCGCAGGCGCCAGGCGCTGGGTGCACTTCACGTCGAAGATGATTTCGCCACCCGGCACGCGGGAGAGCACGTCTTGCGCAAACAGCATCATCTGGCGGTCGGGGAAGATGTTGGTGCCGTCCTTGGTCACGATACCCAGGCGGTCGCCGTCGCCGTCAAACGCCAGGCCCAGTTCGGCGTCGCTGGTCTTCAGGGCCTCGATCAGGTCGCGCAGGTTTTCGGGCTTGCTCGGATCAGGGTGGTGGTTGGGGAAGTTGCCGTCCACCTCGGAGTACAGCTCGGTTACCTCGCAGCCCAGCGCCCGGAAGATGGCGGGCGCCGAGGCGCCCGCAATGCCGTTGCCGCAGTCCACCACGATCTTGAGGGGGCGGGCCAGCTTCACATCGCCCACAATGCGCTCGCGGTACGCGGGCAGCACATCCACATGCCTCACCAAGCCGCCGGGCACCAGCTGCCAGCTTTCTTGCTCCATGGTGCGGCGCAGGGCCTGGATCTCGTCGCCATAGATGGCGCGGCCGTTCAGGACCATCTTGAAGCCGTTGTAGTCCTTGGGGTTGTGGCTGCCCGTGACCTGGATGCCACTGCTGCACAGCGTGCTGGCCGCAAAGTAGAGCAACGGCGTGGTGACCAGGCCCACGTCGATCACCTCGATGCCCGCCTCCACCAGCCCCCGGATCAGCGCCGCCGACATCGCGGGGCCGGACAGGCGCCCATCCCGCCCCACCGCCACGGTGGTCTGCCCTTCTGCACGGGCTGCCGTGCCAAAGGCCCGGCCCAGGCCCAGGGCCACGTCTTCGTTCAGGGTGGACGGCACGATGCCGCGGATGTCATAGGCTTTGAAGATGGCGGGGGTCGGTTGCACGCAGGGGGGCCTTTCGCAGAGGGGTTGAAAAGTCCGCTGCATTGTAGGCGGCGGCCTCGCCGGTATTTGTCAGTCGATGCCGCAGGCGCCAGCCCCACACCCTCCCAAGGCACAGGTCCGAAAACGGCCAGTGGCCGGGCGCCAGACTCCTATGATCTGGCCCATGACCTCCACCGCCCTGCCCTCTAGCTCCATCGCCGACACGGCCGCCGACGAAGGCCGCTACCTGGCACTGCAGGCGCGCGACGCGCGGTTTGACGGGCATTTTTTCACCGGGGTGACGTCCACCGGCATCTACTGCCGCCCTGTCTGCGCCGTGCGCACGCCCCGGCGCGAGAACTGCCGGTTTTTTGCGCTGGCGGCGCAGGCCGAGAGCGCCGGGTTTCGCCCCTGCCTGCGCTGCCGGCCGGAGCTGGCCCCGCAGGCTATGGCGTGGTCGGTGCAAGACGCCAGCGGCATCCTGGTGCAGCAGGCCGTGCGCCTGCTGGATGCCCCCGACCTCTGGCCCACACCGGCTGTACCCGGCGAGGGCAGCGCCACCGTGGCCCGCCTGGCCGAGCGCTTGGGCGTGAGCGACCGGCACCTGCGCCGCATTTTTGAAGCCGCCTTGGGCGTATCGCCACTGCAATACCTGCAGACGCGGCGGCTGCTCACGGCCAAGCAGCTGCTCACCGACACCGCGATGCCCGTGACGCAGGTGGCACTGGCCAGTGGGTTTGCCAGCGTGCGGCGGTTCAATGCAGCCTTTGTGGGCCACTATGGCCTCAACCCCACCCAACTGCGCCGCCGTGGAGCCGCGCCAGTCCGCACAGACGGGCCTGGAGCCAGCAGCACGCTTCGCCTGGCGTGGCGGCCACCGTTCGATGTGGGAGCGCTGCTGGCGTTTTTTGAGCGGCGCCAGTTCCACGGGGTGGAATGGGTGCTGCCCCAGGAGGCCACCTTGCGCCGCACAGTGCGCCTGCAGCATCCGGCATCGGGCAGCGCAGGCCTCGCCCCGGAAACCACGGGCTGGTTCAGCGCCCGCTTTGACGTGGCGCGCAACCAGGTGCTTCTGCAAACCAGCGACAGCCTGTACCCAGTGCTGCCGCTGGTCATCCGCCGGGTGCGTGCCATGCTGGACCTGGATGCCGACCCGGCGGCCATCAACGCCGTGCTGCACACGCATTTCCCGGACGGCGACGGCCTGCGCGTGCCCGGCGCGTTTGACGGCTTTGAGCTGGCCGTGCGCGCCGTGCTGGGCCAGCAGATCACCGTGGCAGCCGCGCGCACACTAGGCCAGCGGCTGGTGGAGCGGCTGGGCGAGCCCATCGCCACGCCCTGGCCCGAGCTGCACCGGCTGTTTCCCACCGCAGCCACCCTGGCCCGCGCCGACGGCGACACGCTGGGCCAACTGGGCATCGTGCGCCAGCGGCAGGCGGCCATCGTGGCGCTGGCCCGCGCGGTGGACAGCGGCGCCCTCGCCCTGCATGCGGGCGCCGACGTGCCCAGCACCACCGTCGCCCTGTGCGCCCTGCCCGGCATTGGCGACTGGACGGCGCAGTACATCGCCATGCGGGTGCTGCGCTGGCCCGACGCCTTTCCGGCCGGTGACGTGGCGCTGCACAAAGCGCTGGGGGTACAGCAGCACAAAAACCCGGCACGCGCGGCGCAAGAAGCCTCGCAAGCCTGGCGCCCCTGGCGCAGCTATGCCGTGTTGCGCGCCTGGGCCGCTGGCAGCAGCGGTGCCGGCACGCCTGCACCTGCAGACGCCCAGAACTATCAAAACCATAGCGCCTCAGGCAATAGGCACTAGCGCATGGTGCCGATTTCGCCCCAAAACGTCCCCCATCACCCTCTAGCGACCGCTCCATATGCAGTTTCACCCCCTCACCGTGCAGGCACGGGCCGACACCCCGCTGGGGCCCGTGCGGCTGGCCGCCTCCCCCACCGGCTTGTCGGGCGTCTGGTTTGAAGGCCAGCGCCACGAGCCCACCGCCCAACTGCACGGCCCTAGCGCCTGGGCGTTGGGGCCAGGCCATCACCCCGTGTTGCAAAAGGCCGCGCACCAGCTGCAGCAGTACCTGGCCGGAGAGCGCCAGCACTTCGACCTGCCGCTGGATCTGTCCGGCGGCACGGCATTCCAGCAATCCGTGTGGCGCGCGCTGCTGCAGATTGGCCGGGGCCAGACCACCAGCTACGGCGCGCTGGGCCGCCAACTGCGCAACCCCAGCGCCGTGCGGGCCGTGGGCGCGGCGGTAGGCCGCAACCCGCTGAGCGTGGTGGTGCCCTGCCACCGCGTGCTGGGCGCCGATGGCAGCCTGACCGGCTACGCGGGCGGCCTCGATCGCAAGAGGGCTTTGCTGACGCTGGAGAATGCACCCCTTTTTGCCGCCGCCACCCCTCCCATGAAAGCCACTGCATGAACAGCCCCGCCACCCGGCCCGTCTCCACCTGGATCGGTGAATTCATCCTGCTGGCCGCACTGTGGGGCGCGTCGTTCCTGTTCATGCGCCTGGGCGCGTCCGACTTTGGCCCCCTGCCCACTGCCGGCCTGCGGGTGGCGCTGGCCACGGTGTTCCTGTGGCCCATCATGCTGCGCCAGGGCCACTGGCCTGCGCTGCGCGCGCACTGGCGGCCCATCCTGTTTGCGGGCGTCATCAATTCGGCGATTCCGTTCTCGCTGTTCTCGTGGGCGGTGCTGCACATTGCCACGGGCCTGACCTCGATCCTCAACGCCACCGTGCCGCTGTTTGGCGCGCTGATCGCCTGGGTGTGGCTGGGCGACCGCATCAACCGCCTGCGCTGGGTGGGGCTGGCGCTGGGTTTTGTGGGTGTGGCCCTGCTGGCCTGGCGCGCCCCCTCTGGCACCGGATTCAAGACCGACCATGCCCACTGGGCCATTGCGGCCTGCCTGCTGGCATCGGCGTTTTACGGCGTGTCGGCCAGTTTTGCGCGGCGCCACCTCACAGGCCTGCCGCCGCTGGCCACGGCCGCCGGCAGCCAGCTGGGCGCGGCGCTCGGTCTGGCGCTGCCCACGCTGTGGCTGTGGCCGGCCCAGATGCCCGGCGTACGCGCCTGGGCGGCCATTCTGGCCATTGCCGTGCTGTGCACCGGCATTGCCTACATCCTGTACTTTCGCCTGATCGAGCACGCGGGCCCCAGCCGGGCGCTGGCCGTCACGTTCATCACCCCCGTGTTTGCCGTGCTGTATGGCACGCTGTTCCTGGGCGAGAGCATCACGCCATGGATGGTGGGCTGCGCGCTGGTGATCGTGTGTGGCACCTTGTTGTCAACCGGACTTATCAGGACGCTGCGTCCCGCCCGGGCCGCCTCAGAACAGGCCTAAACTTGACACATGGTTTTTTTATCGGGTGCATGCTTTCTGAGGAAAGCCCCATGCGACACGGGTCGCGACATGCCCCCGCTCCTCCCGCAGGGTCGCCCGCCCGTCGTTAGCGCCCCTCCAGCTCTCTTCAAGGCGTGTTCGCGGCACCAGGCCGCCCAAGGAAAACGCCATGGGTAACAACACGCTGCTCGCAGGCACGGCCCTCATGCTGCTGCTGTTGGTGCCGGTCTGGCTGTCACCACAAGAGTCGCTGCACCCCTCCCGGCGCACGCTGATCCTGCTCGGAGTGGCGGGTGGGCTGGTCTCCATCGCCGCCTTTGAGGCCCTGCGCTGGAACGCGCCAGAGCTGCACATCGTGGCCTACCCCACCGCCACGGCGTTCATGGCGCTGTTCTTTGGCGTGCCGGCGGCGGCCATCACCGCCCTGCTGGCCTTGCAGGCGGCGCTCTGGACCGACACCTCGGCCGCCTGGCCCGCCACGTCAGTTCTGGGGGGCGCACTGGCCACTGGCTGGGGTTGGCGCAGCCTGGGCAGGCGCTGCGCCTGGCCCGACTGGGCACCGCTGGCGGGCCTGACCCTCACGCTGCCGCTGGTGGCGTCGCTGGTCACCACGGCCACCGGCGCGGCCCCCGAAGGCACCAGCAACCTGCACTGGCACCACGGCGCCGGGGTGTTGATGCTGGGGATTGGCTGGCTAGTGATCGCCGCCCGCTCCCGCGCCGAGCTGGCGCGCAGCGAGATCCAGCAGACGCTGGGCCAGCAAGAGCACCAGCTGCGCCTGGCGCTGGACGCCCTGGGGGGCGGCCGCTGGCAGTGGGATGTGGTGGAGCGCCAGTTTTCGTGTGACGGCCGGTTTTACGAGGCCTATGGCATCACCAGTGCCGACATGCAGTCGCCCGACCTCTGGCAACGCTGGTACGCCCGGCGACACCCGCTGGACGCCGAACGCAATGCCGCCAAGCTGGCGCGCGCCATGGACGGGCTGGAGGAAAGCTACGAGGCCGAGTTCCGCGTGATGGACACCAAGGGCCAATGGCGCTGGCTGATGTCGCGCGGCACCGTTGCCAAGCGCGACGCCCAGGGCCGCCCGGCCAGCCTGATCGGCATGGACGTGGACATCACCGCCCACCGCGAAGCCGAGGAGGCGCTGCAATCTGCCGAGGCCAAATACACCACCTTCTACCAGACGCTGCCCGACCCGGCAGGCATCACCCGCATCGCCGACGGGCGCTACATCGACGTGAACCCGGCGTTCTGCGAGCTCCTGGGCTTCAGGCGCGAGGAGGTTCTGGGCCGCACCTCGTCAGAGCTGCAGATCTGGGCCAACGAGCACGAGCGCAAGCGGCTGCTGGAGACCTACCAGCGCGAGGGCAAGGTGGACCGGTTGCCCCTGGTCGCGCAAAGCAAAGGGGTGCAGGTGCCGGGCCTGATGTCGGCACGCTCTGTGCTTGTGAATGGCGAAAACTGCTTTGTTTTCGTTTTCCACGACATGACCGAAGCCCAACGCACCAGCGACGAACTTCGGGCGCTGTACCACCAGTTGCAGCAAGCCGGCCGCCTGGCCCGGCTGGGCGCGTGGGAGGACGAGCGCGGGCGCGGACTGGTGTACTGGTCGGACGTGTGTTTTGACATCCACGGCCTGTCCCCCAACCAGCCGCCGCCCAGCGACTACATCGACCGCCATGTGGCCCCGCAGTACCGCGAGGCGCTGCGCGAAAAATTCCGCCAGAGCATCCGTTCGCGCACCGAGTGGAGCATGGAGATGGAGGTCTATCACGCCGACGGCCATCTGCTGTGGGTGCGCGCAAGCGGCGAACCGGTGATCGAGAACGGCCGCGTGGTCAAGGTGCGCGGCGTGATGCAAGACATCGACGAGGCCAAGCGCGCCGACCAGCGCCTGCGCCAGTCCGAGGAGCGCTTCTCCCGCATCTTCCACCTCATGCCCTACCCCATGGGCCTGTCGCACCGCAGCGACGGCCGCTATGTGGACATCAACCCCGCCTGGGTCGACATGCTGGGCATTCCCCGCGAGGAAGCGATTGGCCGCACCGCCGTGGAGCTGGGCATCTTCACGGCCGAAGACCGCCAACGCCTGATGGAGCAAGTCAGCCAGACCGGCCACCTCAGCGACTACGAAGTGACGCTGAACGTGCGCAATGGCCCCCGGCGTACCGTGCTGCAGTCGATGCGCGCCACCGAGTTTGACGGCGAGCCCTGCTGGCTGTTCTCGGTGCACGACATCACCGACCGCAAGCGCAACGAGGTACAGGTGCGTGAACGCGAGGCCCTGCTGTCGCTCACCATCTCCGCCGCATCGCTGGGCCTGTGGGACTGGGACCTGCAGACCGGCCTGGTCACAGGCGACCGCCGCTGGCGCGCCATGCGCGGGCTGGCGGCGACCGGCGACACCACGGCGGCCGTGCAATGGACCACGGCCATCGCCCCAGACGACATCGACCGCATCACTGCGGAATTGGCGCGCCACACCGCCCACCTGGGCACACCGTTCGACGCCACCTGGCGGCTGAACCAGCCGAGCGAACCGGTGCGCTGGGTGCGCAACCTGGGCAAGATCGTCGGCTTTGACGAGCAAGGCCGGCCAGCCCGCATGCTGGGTGTGGCCATCGACGTGACCCCACAGCGCGAGCAAGAGGTCATGCTGCAGCGCCTGGCGCTGTACGATGCCCTCACCGGCCTGCCCAACCGCGTGCTGCTGGCGCGCAAGCTGCAGGAATGCATGGCCCAGGCCCGTGACACCGGCAAGCAGCTGGGCGTGGCCTACCTGGACCTGGACGGTTTCAAGCCCGTGAACGACCGCCTGGGCCACGGCGCGGGCGACCGCCTGCTGGTGGTGGTGGGCGGCCGGCTCACACGCGCACTGCAACCGGTTGACACGGTGGCCCGGCTCGGGGGCGACGAGTTCGTGATCCTGATGCCCGGGCTGGAGTCGGTGGCCGACTGCGAGCGCATTCTGGGCCGCGTGATGGAAAGTGTCTCGGCCCCCTACACGCTGGACACCGAGCGCGTGGTCGTCACGGCCAGCATTGGCTACACCATCTTCCCGCAGGACGACGCCGACGCCGACACCCTGCTGCGCCATGCCGACCAGGCCATGTATGCCGCCAAGCAGGCCGGGCGCAACCGTTTTCACCAGTTCGACGCCGCCCAGGAGCGCGCCGTGCAACTGCTGCGCGCCCAGGGGCACTACCTGCGCGAGGCGCTGGCGCAAGCCCAGTTCACCCTGTACCTGCAACCCAAGGTGGACATGCGCAGCGGCACCGTGGTGGGCGCCGAAGTGCTCTCGCGCTGGCTACACCCCGAGCGGGGCCTGGTGCCTCCCGGCGAATTCTTGCCGCTGCTGGAGGGCACCGACCTGGAGATCGGCTTTGGCGAATGGGTGGCCGAGGCGGCGCTCACGGTGCTGGAGCAGTTGCAGGACCAGGGCATGCCCATGCCGCTGAGCATCAACATTGCCGCCCAGCACCTGCAGCAACCGGGCTTTGCCGACTGGGTGGCCGACTGCCTGGCGCGGCACCCCCGGGTGCCAGCGCACCTGGTCGAGATCGAGATCACCGAAAGCGCCGCCCTGTACGACCTGAGCGCCGTGGCCGACACCCTGAACGCCCTGCGCGCCATGGGCGTGACGGTGGCGCTGGACGACTTTGGCACCGGCTACTCGTCGCTGACCTACCTGCGCCGCCTGCCCATGGACACGCTCAAGATCGATCAGAGCTTTGTGCACGGCATGATGGGCGACCCCGGCGACCTGGCAATCGTGCAGGGCGTGATCGGCCTGGCCCGCTCGTTCGGCTACCGGGTGATTGCCGAGGGGGTGGAAACCGTCGAACAGGGGCAGATGCTGCTGCAGCTGGGCTGTTTGCAGGCACAGGGCTACTGCATCGCCCGGCCCATGCCGCTGGAGGACTTCATCGGCTGGACACCCCACTGGCAGCCCCCTGCAGGGTGGCAGCGCAACCGGCCGATTTGAAAACACTGAAATCACTGCCAAGCGCTAGTGCCATATGCGCTGGCAGCTATGGTTTTGGTAGTAACCAAGCATTCTCTTCGTCCCCTGGAGGCAGGCCTTGAACATCCGCGAACTCGGCGCCGAAGACCTTGCCCCTCTGCTTGGCCTGTACACCCACCTGCACGAGCATGACGACCCGCTGCCCTCTGGACCCGAGGTGCAAGCCGTATGGACCGAAGCGCTCGCCAACCCACGCATTCGGTACTTTGGAGGGTGGGATGAGGCCCTGTTGGTCGCGTCCTGCACGCTGACCATCATCCCCAACCTCACGCGCGCCTGCCGCCCCTATGGCGTCATCGAGAACGTAGTGACCCACGCAGCCCATCGCAATCAGGGCTGGGGGCGCGCGCTGCTGCAGCACACCCTGGCCCATGCCTGGCGAGAGCGCTGCTACAAGGTCATGCTGATGACAGGCCGCAAGGACGAACACACCCTGCGTTTTTACGAGCAGGCGGGGTTTGACCGGCACGGCAAACAGGCGTTTGTGGCCAAGCCACCGCAGTGACTCGGCAGGACCAGCACGGCGCCCGCCCTGCTGGTTGGCGCTGGCCTGCACTCAGCCCACCAGGTCCTTCACCTGCTGCAGCGCCGCCGGGTCTTCCATCGTTGTCAGGTCGCCTGGATCGCGCCGCTCGGCCACGGCCTGCAGGGCGCGACGCAGCAGCTTGCCGCTGCGGGTCTTGGGCAGCACGGTCACAAAGTACACGCGCGACGGCCGCGCCACGGCGCCGAGCTGGTGGTCCACCTGCTTCATCACCTCGCCTTCGAGCTTGAGCCGTGCAGCGTCATCGGTAAGCCCTGACGCATCGCGCGCCACGGCAAACGCCATCGCCACCTGACCTTTCAGGCTGTCGGCCACGCCCACCACGGCCACTTCGGCAATGTTGGGGTGGGAGGCAATGCTCTCCTCGATCTCGCGCGTGCCCAGGCGGTGGCCGGCCACGTTGATCACATCGTCCGTGCGGCCCAGGATGAAGTGGTAGCCGTCCGCATCGCGGATGCCCCAGTCGAACGTGCTGTAGATCAGGCGGCCGGGGATGCTCTTCCAGTAGGTGTTCACAAAGCGGGCGTCGTCGCGCCACACGGTCTGCATGCAGCCGGGGGGCAGCGGGCCTTCGATGGCGACCACGCCTTTCTGGTTGGAGCCTGTCAGCTCTTCCCCCGTGGCCTCATCGATCAGCTTCACGCCGTAGCCGTACATGGACTTGCCCGGGCTGCCGAAACGTGTGGTTTGTTTTTCCACGCCATTGGCCAGGGTCAGAATGGGCCAGCCGGTTTCAGTCTGCCAGTAGTTGTCAATGATGGGCACTTGCAGCGCGTCGCTGATCCACTGGGCGGTGGGCTCGTCCAGCGGCTCGCCCGCCAGCCACAGGGCCTTGAGGCTTTTCACGTTGTATTTGGCGAGGTAGGCCGGGTCCTGCTTCTTGAGCACCCGCACCGCCGTGGGGGCCGAGAACATGTGCGTGACCTGGTACTTCTCGACAATGCTCCACCACACGCCCGCATCGGGCCGCGTGGGCAGGCCTTCGTACATGATGGTGGTCATGCCCGCGATCAGCGGGCCGTAAACAATGTAGCTGTGGCCCACCACCCAGCCGATGTCACTGGTCGCGAAAAAGACCCCCACGCTCCGCCGCTCGCGCGGGTCGCTGCCCCCCGAGGGGGCCGCGTTTTCACCTTGGGGCGGCCCGGCGGTGAAAACCTCATCCCCCGCCTTGGCATCAAAGATGTGCTTCATGCTCGCCGCCAGCGCCACGGTGTAGCCGCCCGTGTCGCGCTGCACGCCCTTGGGCTTGCCGGTGGTGCCGCTGGTGTACAGCGTGTAGCTGGGGTGGGTCGATTCCACCCACTCGCATGGCACCACGGTGTTCAGGTGCTGCTCGCGCAGCGGCGCCCACTCATGGTCGCGACCCGCCTGCAGGTGCATGGGCGCCAGGCCCCGGTTCACCATCAGCACCGCCGCGGGCTTGTGTTTGGACAGCGCAATGGCTTCGTCCAGCAGCGGCTTGTACGGCACCACCTTGCCGCCGCGCGACCCGGCATCAGCACTGACCACGGCCACCGGCTCGGCATCTTCGATGCGCGAGGCCAGCGAGCCCGAGGCAAAGCCGCCAAACACCACCGAATGCAGAGCGCCAATGCGCACGCAGGCCAGCATGGCAAACGCGGCCTCGGCAATCATGGGCATGTAGATGAGCACGCGGTCGCCCTTCTTCACGCCCAGCGACAGCAGCACGGCCGCCATGCGCTGCACCTCGGCATGCAGCTCGGCAAAGCTGTAGCTGCGTTCGGTGTCGGTTTCTGTCGATATCGCCACCAGCGCCGCCTGGCTGGCGCGCGTGGCCAGATGGCGGTCTACCGCGTTGTGGCACAGGTTGGTGGTGCCGCCTACAAACCATTTGGCAAACGGCGGGTTGCTGTAGTCGCACACCTGCTGCGGGGGCGTCTTCCAGTCGATCAACTTCGCCTGCTCGCTCCAGAAGGTGTCGCGGTGCTCGATGGACTGGCGGTAGAAGTCGGCGTAGGTGCTGTGTGCGGTCATTGTGGGAGTCTCCTCGGCATCTCTCTCGCCCTGCCAGGACAGCAGGTTTTGAATTCATAATTATTCATGACGGGCTTGCGGCAAGCTGACGTGGCGTGCCTTGTTCGCTGCCACAAGGGTTCGAAGTGCCCCTGGAATATGGATATGTCGGCAAGCGTCACACAGGCCTGTCACACTCCGGGGCCATGCAAACAGCGCAGCCCCCGGCCCCCACCTCCGTCCCTTTCCGCGAAGCCTTTTTGTTCTGGCTCAAGCTCGGGTTCATCAGCTTTGGCGGGCCGGCTGGCCAGATCGCCATCATGCACGCCGAGCTGGTGGAGCGGCGCCGCTGGATCAGCGAAAACCGCTTCTTGCACGCCCTCAACTACTGCATGCTGCTGCCCGGCCCCGAGGCGCAGCAGCTGGCCACCTACATCGGCTGGCTCATGCTCCGCACCTGGGGCGGCATCGTGGCGGGGGCGCTGTTCGTGCTGCCTTCGCTGTTCATCCTGATCGGGTTGTCGTGGGTGTACCTGCGCTTTGGCGACGTGCCCGTGGTGGCAGGCATCTTCTATGGCATCAAGCCCGCCGTGACGGCGCTGGTGCTGCATGCGGCGCACCGCATCGGCACCCGCGCGCTCAAGAACGGCTGGATGTGGGGCATTGCTGCCGCGTCGTTTGTGGCCATCTTTGCGTTCGACACGCCCTTCCCGGCCATCGTGCTGGCGGCCGGGCTGATCGGCTACTTTGGCGCGCAGCGCTGGCCCGCCGTGTTTGCGCTGGGGGGCGGCCATGCCAACGCCCACCAGGGCTATGGCCCGGCCCTGATCGATGACGACACGCCAACGCCCACCCATGCGCGCTTCTCCCGCGTCCACCTGGTCAAGGTATTGTTGGCGGGGCTGGGGCTGTGGCTGGCGGCCATGGGCCTGCTGGTGGCTACGCAGGGCTGGCAAGGCACGCTCACGCAGATGGGCTGGTTCTTCACCAAGGCGGCCATGCTCACCTTTGGCGGCGCGTATGCCGTCCTGCCCTATGTGTACCAGGGCGCGGTGGAGCACTACCAGTGGCTCAGCGGCCCGCAAATGATCGATGGGCTGGCCCTGGGCGAGACCACGCCCGGCCCGCTGATCATGGTGGTGGCGTTTGTCGGTTTTGTGGGCGGCTGGCTGCAGCAGGTGTGGGGGCAGGACTCACTGTTCGCAGGCGCCGTGGCGGCGGCCACGGTCGTGACCTTTGTGACCTTTTTGCCCTCGTTCATCTTCATCCTGGCGGGCGGCCCGCTGGTGGAAGCCACGCACGGCAAGCTGGGCTTTACGGCGCCGCTGTCGGCGATCACAGCCGCTGTGGTGGGCGTGATCCTGAACCTGGCGCTGTTTTTTGCCTACCACCTGCTGTGGCCGCAGGGCTTTGGTGGCCGCTTTGATGCCGTGTCGGCCGTCATCGCGGTGGGGGCGCTGGTGGCGCTGTTCCGCTTCAAGCTGGGCGTCATGCCGCTGCTGGGCGGCTGTGCGGTGGCGGGGTTGCTGGTCAAGGTGGCCGTGCCCTACTTCGCCTGACCGGAATTCACACCAACCACTATGATTTTGATAGCTGCTAGCGCTTGAAAATCGTGCGCTAGCAGCCGATTTGGCTCAAAAACTGGTTATTTGATCAGCCCGAGCACGTCCTTGAACGCAGGGTGCTCGCAGCTGCCCAGCCATTCAAATGCCACCATCTCGGTGGTCACCAGCTCGGCACCTGCGCCGGCCAGGCGGTCGAAGGCGGCGTCGCGGTTGCGTTCGGTGCGCGAGCCGCAGGCGTCGGTCACCACCCAGACTTCAAACTCGTCGTCGATCAGGTCCAGCGCGGTCTGCAGCAGGCACACATGGGCTTCGCACCCGGCGATGACGATGGTGCCGCGCTCGGGCGCCTGCTGGGCGGGCTTTTGCAGGTGTTTGGGCAGGCTGCGTGCGTTGCCGCCCTGGGGCTTGGCCGGGGGGCGCAGCCATTCGCCCAGGCCTTCTTCGGCAGCGCTGAAGTGCATCTTGGCCAAGGTCTTTTGGCACAGGGCGCGGAGCGCTGCGTCGTTGGCGCCCAGTCGCGAGGGGTTTTGCTCGGTGCCCCATACGGGCACGTCCAGCATGCGGGCGATCTCGGCCAAGCGGCGGGCGTTGGCCAGCACGGCGGGGCCTTCGTGGATGGCGGGCATCAGGCGCTCCTGGTAATCGACCAGGACGAGTTGGGATTCGGTGGCGTCAAGCAGCATGGTGTGTTCGATCGTATGTTCTGGAATGCGCTGGCCGGGACGGGGCGCAGGGGAATGGCGCATTGTCGCAGCCCGGCGGCGCCGGTTATGCAGCCAGGACCGACCGCAGCGCCGCCGCCAGCGGCCCGGCCATGGCCACCGCGTTGCTGGGGTGCGGAATGCAGTCCGTGCTCCACACCTCCCCTACCCCGGCGTCGTGCATCGCCTGCAATGCATCGCCCGCAAACAACGCATGCGTCACGGCCACGTCCACCGAGGCGGCCCCCGCCTGCAGCAGCAGCCGGGCGGCCAGCGCCAGCGTGCGGCCGGTACTGGCCACGTCGTCCAGCAGCACCACGGCCCGGCCTTGGGCGTTGAGGGCGGGCAACTCTATAGCGACATTGCTGTCGCCATGGCGCACCTTGGTGCACACGGCATGGTCAAAGCCGTGGCGCGCGGCGGCCTGGGCAATCCATTGGGCGGATTCGCCATCGGGGCCCACCAGCAACGCATTGGGGCGGCGCTGGGCGATCAGGTCGGCCAGCGGCTCGGCGCCGCTGAGCACCACCGCCTGCGGCACGGGGATGGCCTGCTCCAGCCGGTCGATGCGGTGCAGGTGCGGGTCCACAGTGATGACGGCGTCAAACAGCCCGGCCAGAAACCCGCCCACCACCTGCTGGCTCACGGCCTCGCCGGGGTGGAACGCGATGTCCTGCCGCATGTAGGCCAGGTACGGCGCCACCAGCGTGAGGTGCTGCACGCCAAGGCTGCGGGCGGTGCGGGCAGCCAGCAGCAGCTCCACCAGTTTTTCGTTGGGCTGGTGCAGGCTACGCAGCAGCACGGCTTGGCGTGGCAACTGGCCTGCGGCATCCACGGGCAGGCGCAGCTTGAGTTCGCCATCGGGGAAGCGGTGGCGTTCAATGGCCTGGGCGGGCAGGCCTGCAGCCTGTGACAGGCGCAAGGCGGGTGCTTCTTCATCGTCAAAGTACAGCAGACAGGAGGCTTGTGGCGCAGACATGGTCAGAACTCCACAAACACGCGCGGCACCTCGTCGGCCGTGCCCAGGCGGTAGCCGCTGTCCCGCTCGCACGCGTGGCGCGCAAACTCCAGGTCGGCCGGGTAGCTGGCATGCACGCGGTACAGCAGGTCGCCAGCGGCCACGGTGTCGCCCAGCTTGTGCATCAGGTCCACCCCGGCGCCCGGCACCTTGGGCGCACCGGCCAGCCGCGCCACGCGGGCGATCTGGTAGTTGTCGATGCCCGCCACCACGCCGCTGGCGGGTGCCACCACATCCAGCGTCAGCGCACCCAACGCTGGGTGGTTGTGGTCAAACCCCGTGGCGCCCTGGGCGGCGATGATGGCGTTCATGCGCGCCAAGGCCCGGCCCGAGTCGAGGATGTCACGCGCAATCGCGTAGCCGTCGCCGCCGCGGACATCGGGGTCGCACTCGATCAGGCGCCCGGCCAGGCGCAGTGCCTTTTGCCGCAGGTCGTCGGGCGCGCGGGGGTCGTTTTGCAGCACACGCATCACATCGCGGGCCTCCAGCACCGGGCCCACGCCCTGGCCCACAGGCTGGCGGCCGTCGGTGATAACCACGTCCAGCGACAGGCCCATGCGCCGCGCCACATATTCAAACAGGCGGCGCAGGCGTTGCGCGTCGGGCATGGACCGCACCTTGGCCGTGGGGCCGATCGGGATGTCGAGCACCAAGTGGGTGGCCCCGGCGGCTACCTTCTTCGAAAGGATGGACGCCACCATCTGCCCGGCCGAGTCGATGGAGAGTGGCCGCTCCACCGAAATCAGCACATCATCCGCGGGCGACAGGTTGGCGGTGCCGCCCCAGGCCAGGCAGCCCCGGTAGTCGCGCACGATGTCGGCCAGTTGCTCCAGCGGCAGCTCCACCTTGGCCAGCACCTCCATGGTGTCGGCCGTGCCAGCGGGCGAGGTGATGGCGCGTGACGAGGTCTTGGGGCACAGCATGCCGTGCGCCGCCACGATGGGCACCACCAGCATGGTGGTGCGGTTGCCGGGGATGCCGCCAATGCAGTGCTTATCCACCACCAGTGGTTCGTGCCAGTCCAGGCGCCGGCCGCTGTTCACCATGGCGTCGGTCAAAAAGAAAACTTCTTCCCGGTCCAGCTCGCTGCGGTGGCAGGCCACCACAAAGGCGGTGAGTTCGATCTTGGAATACCGGTGGTCGGCAATGTCGCGCACGATGGCGCCAAAGTCCTCGCGCGTGAGGCGCTCGCTGGCAATCTTGCGGAACAGCGCACCCATGGACTCGGGCGGCTCGGCCTGGGCCACCGACACGGTATGGCCGTTGTCCACGCCCAGCTGGGCAAACGCGTCTTCCGACAGGCCCAGTTCATTGCAGCCCACGATGGCGAGGTCGTCCACCACGTTGACCGTGGCCAGAATGCGGCGGCCGTTGGCGCGCACCTCGATCTTGGACAGGGCCTGGAAGCCCTCGGCACGATATACGGCGCAGTCGCGGTGCAGGTAGGCGACGTTCTCGCGCCAGGTGTCTATGGCCACGCGGCGCAAGGCCAGCTGGGAGCGGGACTGCGTGCCTGCGGGGTCGGCCGAGGCGACGCTCGGGTTGACCAAGGGAGCGGTAGGTGACGAGGTGGTGGGCTCAGCGTGCATCGCACCAGCCTATACCGAAAATGCCCGCACAGGCTGCGGGATCACCCCGGGTCAGCGGGTTCGGGCTCTCATCTCCGGACTTGCTTGATGTGCGTCAAGCAAAACCGGTCACGGCGCCGCAGCGGGCTGCAACCGCAGCAAGCGCCCTTGCGGGCTGTCGGTCAACAGGTACAGCAGGCCGTCGGGCCCCTGGCGCACGTCGCGAATGCGCTCACCGTTGCCTTGCAACAGCCGTTCTTCCTTCTGCACCTTGCCACCCGCCACCTCCAGCCGGTGCAGGGTGCCAAACTTGAGCGACCCGACAAACAGGCTGCCCTGCCACGCCGCGCCGTAGCGCGTGCTGGTCAGGAACGCCATGCCCGAGGGGGCGATGGACGGTGTCCACTGGTGCAGCGGCTGTTCCATGCCTGCGCGCGTTGTGCCTTCGCCCATCTTGCCGCCGCCATAGTTCTCACCGTAGGTGATCACCGGCCAGCCGTAGTTGCGCCCAGGCTGGGGCAGATTGATTTCGTCACCGCCCTGCGGGCCATGTTCGTGCATCCACAATTTTCCGTCGGGACCTATCGTGGCGCCCTGGGGATTGCGGTGGCCGTAGCTCCAGATCTCGGGCAACGCGCCGGGCTGTTTCACGTAGGGGTTGTCGGGCGGCGCTGCTCCGCCCGGGGTGATGCGTATGACCTTGCCGTGGTGGTTGTCGAGCTTTTGGGCGTCGTCCTTGCGGTGGTAGCGCTCGCCCAACGCCACAAACAGGTTGCCATCACTGGCCTGGGCAATGCGGCAGCCAAAGTGCAGCGCGCTCTCGACCTTGGGCCGCTGGCTGAAGATGATGCGCATGTCCTGCAGTCTGCTGGCATCTGCCGACAGGGTGGCGCGCGCCACCGCCGCGCTGTTGCCCGCCGTGCCACCGACGGCGGGCTCGGCAAAACAGAAGTAGATACGGCGGGTGCGGGCAAAGTCGTTGTCGGTCACCACGTCCAGCAGGCCGCCCTGCCCGCCCGCTGCCACCGGCGGGACCCCTGCCAGCGCAGGCCCCACCTGCCCCGTTGCACTGACCACGCGCAGGCGCCCCGGGCGCTCGGTCACCAAAAACTGCCCGCCGGGCAAAAAGGCCACCGCCCAGGGATGCGCCAGACCGGTGGCAACGGGCACCAGCGACACCGATGGCACAGGGGCGGGCGCATTTTGGGCATGGGCGCCGGTCTGCGCGCCCGTCACTATCAAAAACAGAGCTAGCTGCGCTTTGTGCAACGGCGCTACCGGCCGATTTGGTGTCCAACCCATGCCTTCAACCTCCTTGTATTCCCGGGCCATGCTTTACGTCCTGCACCAGCGCGGTACAGCCCCCATCTGGCGCACATCTTGCGAGCTGCAGTTGCCTGTGAAAAGGCTGGAACCACCGATTTATCTGAATGAAATCAACAGCTTGTAAAAACGATTATTTTTTATAAATAACCATATCGTGGTACCCTTCGCCCCCATGTCCAGATGGTTATGCACCCTCATCCTTGCCTGCGCCAGCGCAGCGCATGCTGCGCCCCAGGGCACCAATTCTGACGATATGGACCGCTTGCTCGCGGACAAAGGGCTGTTTACCCGACTCGAAGACGTGAGCCACAAGGTGGCTGACAAGGCCCAGACCGTGGCGGGCCGCGCGGGTGACCTGGTGGTCAACGCCATGGGTTTTTTGGGTGTGCCCTACAAGCGTGGCGGCAACAGTGCCGAGACCGGCTTTGACTGCAGCGGCTTTGTGCGCGCTATCTACGAGCAGACGGTAGGGCTTTTGCTGCCCCGCCGTGCTGATCAGCAGGCAGCCGCCACCCAGGTCATCGACAAGAAAGAGCTGCAACCCGGCGACCTGGTGTTCTTCAACACCATGCGCCGCAACTTCAGCCATGTGGGCATTTATGTGGGGGACGGCAAGTTCATCCACTCGCCCCGCAGCGGCTCGGAGGTCCGGGTGGAAGACATGGGCGTCGCCTACTGGGCACGCCGCTTCAATGGCGCGCGCCGTGTGACGCCGGGCGAAGGTGTCGAGAGCGCCCAGGCGCCCCAGGCGCAGAAATAAATCGTAAAACGCTCCCGGCTTCCCCCATTGGCGGGCCGTGGTGATCAGGGCTTGACCACGTACACCGTCTCGGTGCTGCGGATCGGGCCGCCAGTCACATTGACCGGCCCTGCAGACGGATCGCCCCGCAGCAGTGCCTTGGCTGCTGCCATGTCCGACTGATATCGCGCCCGGGCCTCGGACTCACACCGCTTGCGCTCCGCCGTCGGTATGGCCCGGCACTCTTCCAGGCTTACCTTGAGCCCGCCCCCCGCTTCACGAATGGCCGACTGGTAGCGCTGCTGCGGCGTGGTGTCAGGCACGGCACCGCGCGCCAGGGATGCTTCGTCGCTTTGCGCCTGGGCGGCAGTAGGAAACGACAGTACACCGCCCAAGGCCATGGCGGCTACCAATACGGCGGCCGCGCGAGCCACCAACCGACTCCATAACGAGCGCTGGGCCCCAGCCGGTGCGACGGAGTACGAAATGAATGGGGTGGATGACATAGTGAACATGGTGGGTACACCTTTCTGTCTTGAGAGAAGTCTGCGGCAGTGGTGGGTACGACAAGCACCCCACCGCCCTTTACGAGCCTCACTGTAGCCCCGGGCGCAACCTGCGCGGCGCCAGCACCGGCCGCGCTACCATGTCGGACACCACCCACAGGGCGTTGCCATGCACCACACCCCCGCGCTGCCCCCCGATGCTGCGACTGCACACGACAAGGGCTATCTCCGGCGCCTGCTGTCAGAGCGCAACCAGACCCCAACCAGCGGCACCGGGGCGATTGACGCCGCCATTGAACAGGCGTTTGTGCGCAGTGTCGCCATCCTGGTGCTGGACATGTGCGGCTTCTCCCGCATCACCCAGCGCCACGGCATCATCCATTTCCTGGCGATGATTCACCAGATGGAGCAGGCGGCGCGCCCGGCCATCGAGGGCAACGGCGGCGAGGTCATCAAGCAGGAGGCCGACAACCTGTTTGCAGTCTTCGCCACGCCCGAGCAAGCGCTGGAGGCTGCCCTGGACACCCTGCGTGCCCTGAGCGCCATGAACACCGTGCTCCCCCCCGAGCGGGCGCTGAACGTGAGCGCAGGCATTGGCTTTGGCCCCACCCTGGTGATTGCGCGCGAAGACCTGTTTGGCCCCGAAATGAACTGCGCCTGCAAACTGGGCGAAGACATTGCCATGGCCAACGAGATCCTGCTCACCGAGGCGGCCTGGGGCAGCCTGCCCACGGGGCGCTATGTGTGCTCACGCACCGACCACCAGATATCGGGGATGGAATTGCACGCTTACCGCTTTGATCGCTGCCTTTTTGACCGCCCCTTGCATCCCTCGGCCGCCCCAAACCCCAGCCCATCCCCGCCTGCGGGACGCTGACAGGGGGCATTGTCCGACAGCATTTGGACTGCCCGATCTGTAAAGTGACTCCATCGTCTGAACCAACTATCAAGGGGAAAAACATGCTGTCATTGCTGGGGATGTTGCTGATTGGTTTGGTGGTGGGCCTGATCGCCCGGGCCGTCAAACCCGGGGACGACAAGCTGGGCTGGATCATGACGGCGTTGCTGGGTATTGCAGGCTCTTTTCTGGCCAGCTATGTCGGTATGGCCCTGGGCTGGTATGCGCAGGGGGACAGCGCTGGCTGGATTGCCTCGGTGCTCGGAGCCGTCGCCCTGCTGGTGGTGTATGGCCTGGTCAAGGGCAAGTCTTGAGACTTGATAAAACGCGCTGAGCTGCCCACATCGGTGCTTAGAACCTGTTCTTAAACACCCACGTTCGTCCACCCACCCTCTTTCAAATTGCCACCCATGCCCACCTCACTGCAAATGGCTGCCGGAGACCCTGAACTGGCTGCGGCCGTGCGCCGCGCCCGCAAGCTGCTGCACCGCCGCGCGGTGGTGGCAGCAGCGGCCAGCGTGGTGCCGGTGCCGGGGCTGGACTGGGCCGTGGATGCCGCCCTGCTCTCCCGCCTGATCCCCCAGATCAACGCTGAGTTCGGCCTCACAGCCGAGCAGATCGACCAGCTGGACCCCAAAAAGCGGGAGCAGGTGCAAAAGGCGGTGGGCTTGGTGGGGTCGGTGCTCATCGGCAAGCTGATCACCCGCGAACTGGTCCTGCGGGCCACCCAGACTGTGGGGCTGCGGCTGAGCACCAAGCAGGTCGCCAAATACGTGCCTTTGGCGGGCCAGGCAGTGGCGGCGACCATTGGCTACGCCACCCTGCGCTACCTGGGGGAGCAGCATTTGCGCGACTGCATCCGTGTGGTGCAGCAGGCCCAACTGCGCTTGCCGCCGCCGGCGTCAGCCTCTGCGGTAAAACACTGACTCCCCGAGCCAGGTGGCAACAAGAAAAAAGGGCCCGGGGGCCCTTTTTTCTTCGTAGCGACGCCGTACCGGCTGCACGTCAACTGGCCGAGCAGACAAAGCTGCTGGCATCTTCCACACTGCCCGAGCCCTTGTACTTGGCAAATTGCGGGTAGGGGCACAGCGGACGCGTGCGGTTGGGGAAGTCGGTGTTGGTGGGCAGCGCCTTGGCCGCAATGCTTTGCGGTGCGATGCCCTTCTCCACCCAGTCCACCATGGTCTGGATCGAGTCAAAGTTGTCGGTAGCCGGACCGCCCGAGCAGTGGTTCATGCCCGGCACCAGAAAGGTCCGCGCAAAGCTCTGCGTCGCCGCCACACCCCCGTTGTTGGCCGCCAGGCGTTCGTAGTAGTCCACGGTGTCAAACGCCGAGAAGATCGGGTCGGACATGCCGTGGATGAACAACAGCTTGCCGCCGCGCTGCTTGTAGGCCGCCAGCTTGTCGTCGGCGTAGGTGTCGTAGATGGCCGAGTATGCTGCCATGCGTGCAGGGTCGGTGTCGAAGTTGAACGCCAGCGGGTTGAACGACAGATCGGGCGGTGTGAAGAACTCGTTGACCAGTGCATCCACCATCAACGTGATGTAGCGCGCATCGGGCGTGGCCGTGGTCGAGTTGCCCAGCGTCCACGACCGCCAGCCCGGTGCCGCCAGCCCGGCGTCCCACGGTTGGCCGGTGTACAGCGCCTTGCCGGCAGAGTTACGGGGCCCGGCAAACACGCTCTTGAGCGCGCCCACCTGGGCAGACGATAGGCAGCTGTCGGTCTTGCCGCCCGTGCATTGCAGCACGGCGGGGTCGAACGCCTTGCAGGCATTGACGTTCTGGGCCAGGCCGTCCACCACGCCGTCGGCGGCGTCGCAGGTGGCATTGACTGCAGTGGCCACCAGTTTGAGGTCGCTGTTGCTGAAGGCCTTGGAGAGGATGCGGTTGCCACTGGCATCCTGCGGTGCAATCGCGTTGAACTGGATGGTGTTCCACATCGCGGCCACGGTGGCGCCGCTCGACACACGCATCGCGGGCGCCCCCGCGGTGATGCCGTCAAAGTAGTCCGGAAACCGCTGCGAAAACATCATGCCCTGGCGCCCACCGCCTGAGCAGCCCGAGAAGTACGAGTAGTCCGGCTTGCGGCCGTAGCGCGTGCTGATGAGCGACTTGGAGGCCACGGCTGTCTTGTCGTAGGAGTTGTAGGCATGGTCGATGCGCGCCTGCGGGTCGGCGCCAAAGCTGGCGCTGGTGCCGGTATGGCCCGCATCGGTGGACACCACCGCAAAGCCCTGCCCCAGCGGCGACGGCGTGCCGCCCGAAATGCTGGAGCTGAGCGAGGTGTCGCGCAGGACGCCGTCGTTGCCGCCCCCGCCGATGAACAGAAAGCGCCCGTTCCACCGGTCGGGCAGGCTGAGCTGAAAACCGATCGCATAGTTCTTGCCATCCACACCCGCACGCGGGTTGATGGCGCCCGTGACCACGCAGTGCCCGGGCAAAAAGTCGCCCGTCGCAGCGCCACCGGGGCGGCGCGTGCCGGGTGGCACATAGCTGGTGGACAAGCTGGTGTTGCTGAGCTGCGCGTTGGTGCTCAATGCGGCGCAAGCGGCGGCCGGGTTGGCGCTCTCGGTCACCAGCACGGCGTTACCGCCGCCGCAGGCACTGAGCAATAACGGCAGCAGCATGGCGGCGGGCAGCGCAACGCGTTGCGCGATGGGGGTGTCCAATGGCAGGGATGGCATGGTGGTCTCCTCGGTGAATCGGTCTTGTGGGGTTGAACCAGCGGCGCAGGAATTCCCGGCGACGGCCGTCAGGGCGTCGCAGAAGAAGGTGCGCTGATTTTTTGGAGGGCGAAGGGCCTTGCTGCTATCGCAGGGCTTTGCGCCCTGTGATAACGGGCCCGTACCGACTCAGTCGGCCTTGAAGCCCGTGGCGGCCACGGCCTTGCCCCAAGTGACCGTGTCGGCCGCGATGATGCGGGCGAACTCCTCGCGACTGGTCCCCGTCACGCGGAAACCGGCCTCTTCCATCTTGGCCTTGCCCTCGGGCGACTGCACGGCCTTGATGATGTCGGCGCTCAGCTTGGCGACGATCTCGGGGGGCGTCTTGGAAGGGGCCACGATGCCGAACCACGAGTTGAACTCCAGGCTGGGGTACCCCTGCTCCTTGATGGTCGGCACATCGGGCAGTGCGTTGGACCGGGTACCGCCTGTGGTGCCCAGCGCCACCAGCTTGCCGGCCTTCACGTTAGGGGCGGCCAGGCCCACGCTGGCAAACACGCCCTGCACGTCACCGCTGAACAGACCGCCCAGCGCATCGGTGGTGTTCTTGTAGTGCACCGGTTCGGGCTTGAGCTTGACTGCCTCGCCAAACATGAAGGCGCCGAAGTGACCCGGCGTGCCCGCGCCAAAGGTGGCCAGGAACAGGCCCTTTTGTTGCTGGGTCCAGGCCACAAAGTCCTTCACATTGCGCGACGGCACCTTTTGCGGGTTGACCAGCAACGCAAAGTCAGCGGTGACCACCTGGCTCACGGGGGCAAAGTCCTTTTGCGGGTCGTACGGCAGCTTGTTGTAGCTGCTGGGCGCAATGCTGAGCTGGCCGGTTTCGCCCAGCATCAGTGTGTAGCCATCGGGGGTGGCGCGGGCGGCCTCGGTCGCAGCGATCAGGCCACCGGCGCCGGGCTTGTTGTCCACGATCACGCCCAGGTTGCCCCAGCCTTCCGACAGCTTCTGCGCCAGCAGCCGCGCCACGATGTCCGGCCCCGTGCCCGCCGGAAAGCCCACGATGATGCGCACCGGCTTGTTGGGGTAACTTGCCGTCTGCGCCAGGGCGCCGGTGGCAGGGGCCAGGCCCGCCACCACCGTGGCTGCCAGGCATACGCTGCGCAGGGCATGGCGGCGGGAGAGTCCACGAGACAGGGTGCGGGTGAGCGTGGAAAAAGAGGTCATGACAAGGTCTCCAGGGTGTTGTTGTGTGCTGTCGGTCATCAAAAAAAGGAATAGCAGGACTGCGGTGCGGCTACATCAGCTCCCAAAACCGCATGGCCACGGCGTCCGGGAACCGCGCCCCGGTGCCGGTGAACATGCGCTCCCCGATCCAGCGCAGCGCGGGAGACGCTGTCTCGAACTGGGGGCTGCAGCGAAAGTAGATCTGCGCTGGGTCGACCACCTCGCCACGCACCAGGCGGGCCATCAGCTCCGGCGGGCCGGACCGCACAGCGCGGTTTTGCACATAGATCAGGTCGCCGCCATCCGCCTCCAGCGTGTAGCGCGCGTCCAGCTCGGCCAGGGTGTCGCTCACGATGAGCTGAAAATCCGCCCCGCCAGGCATCACCCGGGCCTGCCAGCCATCGCCCTGGGCCTTCCCGCCCAGGATGGGGATGAGCCGGCGCAGGCCGTGTACGGTGCGGCCCACCTCCTGGGGCACGCCCACCTCCACGCGCAGGTCGGCAAAAAATCGCAAACGGGGTTCCACAAAGGGCACGGGTTCGGTCATGGGCTCCATCTTTCGGGTGTCTGGCAAGGGGATGGCGCATGCTGGACGGCTTGCACCCAGCCTGCTTGCGGGGTTGCACCTAGCGTAAATCCCGTGGTGCTTGACCCCTGTCATCCCTGAAGATGACAGCCATGACAACGCCCACCCGGCACACCCCGCGCGATTCATGAGGCACTGGCTCCCTGCAAGCACCTCGGGCAGCGGCATTGCCCCCACGCCCAACCTCACGGGCTCGGCCCTGGGCGCCATGGTTCACCAGCTGGGCGACGACGGGTTTGCCTGCGGCATGCTGCAAGAGCTGGCCCCCGTGCTGCCCGCAGCGTCGTGGTCGGTGTACCGCACCGGGCGCCATTGCAAACCCACCTTGTTCATGTCGGCCAGTTACGGCATCCCCGACACCACACAGGACTGCTGGTGGGCCTACCTCTCGGGCCCCTACCGCACCGACCGCACCTGGGGCCGCTCGCTGGACGAAGCTGCCCCGGCCGAAGCACCCACCCAGTTGTGCCACCTGACGGCGCCCGAGGTAGATGCGGAGCACCGCGCCCGCGTTTACGAGGCCCATGGCGTGGCCGAGCGGGTGTCGGTGGTCGAACACGAGAGCGATGGCTCGGTCTTTGCCGTCAACTTCTACCGCCACCAGCACCAAAAGCCCTTCCAGGACCGGCAGATCAGCGACTTTGAGGGCATGGCCCCGGTGCTGCTGGCGCTGACCCGCAAGCACATCGCCTTGGCCCAGCGCCCCGGCGTGCTGCAACCCGCACTGCAGCCCCCGGCGCAGGCCACGGTGCCCGCACTGTCCCACAGCCTGCCTGCGCTGCGCGAACGCCTGCTGCGCGCCCACCCAGGGCTGACCGAGCGCGAGCTGGACGTGTGCGCCCGCCTGCTGCAAGGCATGACGCAAGAGGGCATTGCTTGCGACCTGGGCCTGAGCCTGCCCACCGTCAAAACCTACCGCAACCGCGCTTTCAGCCGCCTGGGCATCCACTTTCGCAACGAGCTGTTTGCGCTGGCGCTGGGCACCCAACGCAACGCTTAGCGTCCAGCGCCGCACTGCGCATGGGCACAATGCCAGCCCATGCCCAGCCTGCCGCCGTCACCCGTTCCACCCACGCCCCCCGCAGGCCGTGCCCACGTGGTCGCGCAATGGGCCCAGGCCTTGCGCAACCGGGCTGACAGCGCCGCCCTGCAGCAGCTGCCCCCGCTGACCGATGCCGAGGCCGCGCAGGTCATGGCCCAGCTGCGGGGCGATGGCAGCCACCCGCCGGGCCGCAGCCCGGTACCCAACACAACCGATGGCGTCGTCCCCGGCCACTTCCGCCCACGCATCACACTCATGACCCTGGGCCGGGGCGACGGCCTGCTGGGCATGGCGCCCCAGGGCAAGCTGGGCCCGCGCGGTGACAGCGTGACGCTGGTGCAGATCGACTGGACTTACCGCACCGACAGCGGCGCCACCTGGCAGACGCCGGCTCCCACCTCCATCCTCAACGCCCGCCCGGCTCTGGTGCAAGACCTGTTCGACACCGGCGGCCCGGTGGTGCGCATGCAGCGCAACCTGGCCGCCGAGGCCGATGCCATGGACCGTGTGTGGGACTTGGGACTGACTCCCGTGGACGCCAAAAACTTACAGTGGCGCCACCGCGCAGCCGCTGCCACCCTGGGCCCTGTGTGGACCCTGGCGCAAGAGGCGCACTTTGGCGACTTCTGGGCCGACGTGGTACCCCAGCTGCGCGCCGAAGGCTGGAGCGTGGTGGTGCACCCCGGCTTTGCGCACGAAAGCGTGCCCGTGTTGCGATGGAAGCTGCTAATTGCCCCCGACACCGGCGAGTTGCTGGGCAAGGAAGTGGACGGCCCGATGGCCCCGCGAGAGCGCCCCGTGCAAAAGCTCATGCTGCCCGAGCGCGAGGGCGCCTGGCTGCTCAGCCTGGGCATCGAGATCGATGGGCAAACGCTGGACCTGGCCCCCATGCTGGCCGACCTGCTGCGGCGCGACGCCCGCTGGCTCAACGCGCGGCAGATGGCGGCCATCGATGACATCGCCATCATTTCGCTGCGTGCGCCCGGCGGCAAGCGCATCGAGGCGCCCGCCGGGCCGCTCAAGGCCATCGTGGGCGCCATGGTGGACCTGCTGACCGACCCCACCCGCAGACAACTCAAGGATGGCGACCCGCTGCGCCTGGGCGCCTGGGAGGCCCGCCGCATCGAGGCCCTGCGGGCCGGGTTGGTGCAGGCGCACCGCGTGGGCACAGTGAACGGCTGGAACAACGACTGGCAGTTGCAGGGCGATGCGGGCCTGGCACAACTCGCCAAGCGCCTGCGCTCCATCGGCACGCCCCAACCGGTGGCCGCCCCGCAGGGCCTGCAGGTGCAACTGCGCCCGTACCAGCTCGAAGGGCTGGCCTGGCTGCAATACCTGCGCGCCCAGGGCCTGGGCGGCATCCTGGCCGACGACATGGGCCTGGGCAAAACCGCACAGGCGCTGGCCCACGTGCTGACCGAAAAGGAGGCCGGGCGCCTGAAGCGCCCGGCGCTGGTGGTGCTGCCCACCTCGCTACTCTTCAACTGGCAGGCCGAGGCCGCGCGCATGGCGCCCAGCCTGCGCGTGCTGGCCCTGCATGGCGCGGACCGTGGCAAACGCTACCTGCACATCGCAGACCATGACCTGGTGCTGACCACCTACCCGCTGCTGTGGCGTGATGTGGATGCGCTGGCCGCGCAGCCCTTTCACCTGCTGATCCTGGACGAAGCCCAGATGGTGAAGAACGCCGGCAGCCGCAGCGCCCGCGCCCTGCGCAAGCTGCAGGCACCGCACCTGCTGTGCCTGACGGGCACGCCGCTGGAGAACCACCTGGGCGAGCTGTGGGCGCAGTTTGACTTTTTGATGCCCGGCTTTTTGGGTGATGTGCGCAGCTTCAACGCCCGCTGGCGCAAGCCCATCGAAGAAAACGGCGAAACCCTGCGCGCCCAGCTGCTGTCGCAGCGCGTGCGCCCCTTCATCCTGCGCCGCCGCAAGCAGGACGTTGCCACCGAACTGCCACCACGCACCGAAACCATCCTGCGCGTGCAGTTGCAAGGCAAGCAGCGCGAGCTGTACGAGGCCGTGCGCACCACGGCCGACAAACAGGTGCGCCGTGCGCTGGAGCGCCAGGGCTTTGAAGGTTCACAAATCGCCATCCTCGATGCCCTGCTGAAACTGCGCCAGGTCTGCTGCGATCCACGCCTCGTCAAAGGAACCACGAAAACCGCCCACACCATGGAGCGCGCCAAGCTCGAACTGCTGGCCGACCTGCTGCCCGCCCTGGTCGATGAAGGCCGCCGCGTGCTGGTGTTCTCGCAGTTCACCGAAATGCTGGCGCTGGCGGGCGAGCTGCTCGACACCCTGGCCCTGCCCTACCTCACCCTCACAGGCCAGACGCCGCCCCGCCAGCGCGGCGCGGTGGTGCGACAGTTCCAGGCGCAGGGCGACGCAAGCGCCGCCATCCTGCTGGTAAGCCTCAAGGCCGGTGGCCTGGGCCTGAACCTCACCGCCGCCGACACCGTGATCCACCTCGACCCGTGGTGGAACCCCGCCGTCGAAGAACAGGCCACCGCCCGCGCCCACCGCATCGGGCAGGACCAGCCGGTGTTCGTCTACAAGCTGGTGGTGGAAGGCAGCATTGAGGAGCGCATGCTGGAACTGCAGGCCCGCAAGGCCGCGCTGGCCCAGGGCGTGCTGGGGCACGATGCCGAAGGCGCAGTCAAGTTCAGCGAGGCCGACCTGCACGCCCTGCTCGCACCCCTGAGCGAACCCGCCAACAACCCGCTGGGCATCCCCGGCGAAGACGCGCTGCGCTGGGGCGGCACAGGCAAACGGCGGCCCCGGCCGCTGCAGCCACCGGAAACCTGATTTTTGGGCGTTTTTGCCTTGTAGCGCTGGTAATTCATGCGCTGACAGCTATCAATAGATGAGCACTCTCATCCGTGCGGTGAGCCTTGCGCAAAAGCGCAGAATTCAAAAGCAAGCTTCGGAGTGCGCCTCACAGCCTCCGTCCCTAGAGTGCATGGCATTGCAACCCACCTCGTGAGCCGTGCACCATGATGAACGTGTCCACCCTTCTGCCCCACAGCGCCCCCATGCCCACCCGCCACCGCCCCAACACCAAAGCCGCGCAGGCCGCCGCCACCCAGGCCGACCCGCGCTGGGCGGCGGTGGTGGCGCGCAGCACTGGGGCCGATGGAACGTTCTGGTACTCGGTGCAGACCACGGGCGTGTACTGCCGCCCCAGCTGCGCGTCGCGCACACCCCGGCCGGAGAACGTGCTGTTCCATGCCAGTTGCGATGAAGCAGAGCACGCCGGGTTTCGCCCCTGCCAGCGCTGCAAGCCGCGCCAGGCCACCGCGCTGTCGCACCACGCGGCCCTTGTGACCGAGGCCTGCCGCATCATCGAAAGCGCCGCACCCGGAGACGCCCCCACGCTCGATGCACTGGCAGCGCGCGTCGGCCTGAGCGCCTCGCACCTGCACCGCATCTTCAAGCAGGCCACGGGCCTCACCCCCAAGGCCTATGCAGTGGCCCAGCGTGCGCAACGGCTGCGCAGTGCGCTCGACAGCCCGACCACGGACTCGGTGACGGACGCGATCTATGGCGCGGGCTACCAGTCCAGCAGCCGGTTTTACGAACAGTCGGCCCAGGTGCTGGGCATGCGGCCCAGCCAGTACCGTGCGCGGGGTGCGTCGCAAGACATCCGCTTTGCCATCGGCCAATGCTCGCTGGGCGCGATTCTGGTGGCGCAGAGCGACCGGGGCATCTGCGCGATCTTGCTGGGCGACGACCCCGATGCGCTGCTGCGCGAGCTGCAGGACCGGTTTGCGCAGGCCCGCCTGATCGGCGGCGACGCCGCGTTTGAAGCCCTGGTGGCGCAGGTGGTGGCGTTTGTCGAGGCGCCCGGCCTGGGGCTGAACCTGCCGCTGGATGTGCGCGGTACCGCCTTCCAGCAGCGGGTGTGGCGGGTGCTGCAGGCCATCCCGGCCGGGCAGACGGCCAGCTATGCCGAGGTGGCTCAGCGCATTGGCAGCCCCAAGGCCGTGCGGGCCGTGGCCCAGGCCTGCGCGGCCAATGGGCTGGCCGTGGCCATTCCCTGCCACCGGGTGGTGAAGAGCGATGGCGCGCTGTCCGGCTACCGCTGGGGCGTGGAGCGCAAACGTGCCCTGCTGGCGCGCGAGTCCGACGTAGAGGCGGCCCCGCTGCCGGCGGAGAAGGTGGCATGAGCTTGGCGACTCTTTCGACTCTTTCAACATCCGGCACGCCAGCGGACGGCCTGTGGCACCAACGCGCGGCCGCTATCGATTGGCAAAGCACCACCGACGCCCTGCACCAGCATGGCAATGCCGTGCTGCACCAACTGCTGGACGCCACCGAATGCGCAGCGCTGGCCCGGATGTACGGGCACGCGCCAGAGGGCACGTTTCGCAGCCGCGTGGTGATGCAGCGCCATGGCTTTGGCCAGGGTGAATACCGGTACTTCAGCTACCCTTTGCCCGATCTTGCGGCAGGTCTGCGCGAGGCGCTGTACCCGCATCTGGCCCCCATCGCCAACCAATGGAACGCCGCGATGGGCATCGACGTGCGCTACCCCGCGCAGCATGCCGACTTCATCGCCCGTTGCCACGCGGCAGGCCAAGTGCGCCCCACCCCGCTGTTGCTGCAGTACGCTGCGGGCGACTACAACTGCCTGCACCAGGATCTGTATGGCGCGCATGTATTTCCGCTGCAGGTGGCCATCCTGCTGTCGGAGCCGGGGCGCGACTTCTCCGGCGGCGAGTTCGTGCTGACCGAACAGCGCCCGCGTATGCAGTCGCGGGCCGAGGTGGTGCCGCTATCGCGCGGCGACGCCGTGGTGTTTGCCGTGCACCACCGCCCCGTGCAGGGCACGCGCGGGCCGTACCGCGTGCAGATGCGCCATGGCGTGAGCCGCCTGCGCAGCGGGCAGCGGCACACGCTGGGCATCATCTTTCATGATGCTGAGTGACGCTGCGCCCACAGTGCCCGCAGTGCCCTTGCAGGCAGCACACTCGCCCACAACGACCCATGCCATGACCGCCAGCCTGTTCGACGACCCACCCCAGCCTGCCGGGCCACCCGAGGTGCTGGAGCCCGGCGCCGTGGTGCTGCGCGGCTTTGCGCTGGCCCAGGCGACGGACTTACTGGCTGCGGTGCAGCAGATCACCGCCCAGGCGCCCTTCAGACATCTGGTGACCCCCGGAGGCCTGACCATGTCGGTAGCCATGACCAACTGCGGCGCGTTGGGCTGGGTAAGTGACCGCAGCGGCTACCGCTATGACCCCATCGACCCGCAGACCGGCCAGAGCTGGCCGACCATGCCGCTGCTGTTTCGCCAACTCGCGCGCGAAGCAGCTGAAACGGCTGGCTTCGCCGGTTTTGCGCCCGACGCCTGCCTCATCAACCGCTATGCCCCCGGCGCGCGCCTGTCACTGCACCAGGACCGTGACGAAGGCAACTACGCCCATCCCATCGTGTCCGTGTCGCTGGGCGTTCCGGCGATGTTTCTGTGGGGCGGCGCGCAGCGGGCGGACAAGACCCGCCGCATCGCGCTGCTGCACGGCGATGTGGTGGTGTGGGGCGGACCGGCGCGCTTGCGCTTTCATGGCGTGCTGCCCCTGCCCGAGGCGCACCACCCGTTGACGTGTGCGCACCGCATCAACCTCACCTTCAGAAAGGCCGGTTGAGGTCGTCTCGGCGACTCTGCTCGACTCAACGCGTGGCGTAGCCTGTCCAGCCGCCAATCGATGCCAACAGTTTGTCGGCCTGGGCGCGCCCTTTCAGGTCCTGGGCGATGGTGAGCTGCCGCCCGCCCCGCAGCTCGGCTGTGATGCGGTAGTAAACGTCGCGTTTGCTGTTGCTCTCCACCGTGTAGCTCTCCACCACCCGCAGTCGGGCAATGTCGTGCGGGGGCACCTGGTGCCAGCGCAGCATCAGGCCCAGCAGACGCCGCTCGGTGCGCAGGCCGTTGTGGTCCAGCTGCACACGCAGGCTGTTGGCCAGGGCGTAGAAGCTGCCCAGCAGCACCATTCCACCCACACCGCCGAACAGCAGGCGAAACAGCCACGGCCCGACCTCGCCCGAGGACTCCTGCTCCCAGGGCACCAGTGCCCCGACGGTCAGAAACACGGCCCCCATCACTGCCAGCGCCAGCTTGAGTCCCCACCACCGGCCCGCCGGAAAGTACATGGCCACCCCGCCGGGTATGCGCTCCACCCGCCCGGGCATGCCCGCCGTCAGGGGCTGGCTGCTGCTGCCCGCACTGCCCTGCGCGGCGAGGGTGGGGCGCAGCACATGCACCAGCAGACCCACGCCCACGCCGCCAAACACCACCACAAACACCATCTTCAGGGCCAGGAGGCCGGGCCGCAAGCTGCGGTCAATGACGGACTCCGACGGGTCCGACGGACTGACCCACACCTGGACGCGCGCGCCATCGCGCAGCGCCTGCTCCAGCCGCGCACCCAGCGCTTCCTGAAAATCGCCCACGTTGTCGCCCCCGCCACTGATCGCGACGCGGTCCCCCTGGTACTCACGCCCCGCCACCTGGTAACGGTAGCTGGCCTTGACGGTGTAGGAGCTGGATTTGCTGCTGCGGCTGGTCTCCAGGCGCGCCGCCACCAGCGCGGCGGGCACGGGTTGCCACCACTGCATGCGTGCCCAGTCGTACAACGTGGGCAGCACGCTGAGCAGCAGCATGCCCACCCCCACAGCCGCAAATGGCAGGGCAAACAAGCCCAGCAGCCAGCCGCCGGCGCGCTGGGTGTTGCCTGCAACCGAGCTGGGCGTGCGTTGCGCGGCGGGTGTGGATGAGTGTCTGGCCATGAATGAACGGGGAAAAAGACGCTGCCCACTGGCGGGCTGAGAATGCCGGGGGATTGGCTGCCTGCCGGCCGATGGAGGCCACGAACCTTGCCATGCCAGATTCTGCGGCGCGCTCTGGCACAGCGCAATCCGCCTGTGCGGGTGGCGGGCCCCATGCGATGGGCTTACGGGTCTTTTGTGGTGTTTTGGGCCACAAGCGCTAGTCGAACATACCCAAATAGCTATCACTTGTATAGCAAAAACCATCCATCAGCAGAGCCTCCAGACCCGCCGCCACCGGCCATCACCCGCTCCATCTTTGACAGAATGCGTGCATGGTCACTGCCCCTTCCCCCTCCAGCATCGCCCCCAGCGCTCGGCCCGCCCAGTTCTGGCTCATGAAGTCCGAGCCGGACGAGTGCTCCATCGACGACGCTCTGGCCGCGCCCGGCGCGACTGTGCCCTGGACCGGCGTGCGCAACTACCAGGCCCGCAACTTCATGCGCGATGCGATGCAGGTGGGTGACGGCGTGCTGTTCTATCACTCCAGCTGCCCCGAGCCCGGCATTGCCGGTCTGGCCCGCGTGGCCAGCGGCACCCGCGCCGACCCCACCCAGTTCGACCCCGCATCGCCTTACCACGATCCCAAGTCCCCGGCAGACAACCCTCGCTGGCTGTTGCTGGACGTGCAGGCCGTTCGCAAGACGCGGCCGATCAGCCTGGCCGAGCTGCGCGCCCACCCGGCACTGGCGGACATGCGGGTGCTGCAAAAGGGCAGCCGCCTTTCGATCACGCCGGTGGAGGCGTCTGAGTGGGACTACATCACTGGGGTGCTGATGCAGGGCGACTGAAAGGTATTGGTGCAGTGGGGCCCAGGAAGGGTCACAAGCTGCGCTCGGCCGACACATGCCCCTTGTCGGCGTACATGGCCTGGTCCGCCGCACGCAGCAGCTCGAAGCTCGTGGTGCCGTCGCGGGGGTAAAGCGCCGTCCCCACGGCTGCTGACACACGGACCACGCGGCCCCCGCCCAGGTCAATGGGTTGTTCAATGGCCGCCATCACCCGGCTCAGCGCCTGGTCCACCTCGGCCGGGTCCTTCACGGCGGTGAGCACCAGCACAAATTCATCCCCCCCGATGCGGGCGGCCGTGTCGTTGCCCCGCACCTGCTCCAGCAGGCGGCGGCCAGTGATCTTGAGGACCTCGTCGCCCATGTCGTGCCCGTAGCGGTCATTGATGGGCTTGAAGCCGTTGAGGTCGAAATAACACACTGCTGCCTGGGTCTGGGTGCGGTCGCTCAGCGCAAAGGCCTGGGTCATGCGGTCGGCCAGCAGCAGCCGATTGGGCAGGTGGGTGAGCGCATCATGGAACGCGATGTGCTCCACCTGCTCCTGGTACTGCTTCATGGCCGTGATGTCCTGCATGAGCCACAGCGACTCGCCCTGCCCCTCCAGCAACACCCCGTTGACGTCGATCCACACGATCTCGCCCGTCACCTTGCGCATGCAGCGCTGCTGCCGATAGTGCTGGCCGGAGGCCAGCACCGCATAGGCGTCGCGGCCAAAGGCCAGAAAGTCTTCCTGGTCCACGTACATCTCTTCGGTTGTGCGCCCCTGCAGCGTGCCGGGCGCATAACCAAAGATGCGTTCCAGCGCAGGGTTGCGCCAGACGATGACGCGGTCCTTGACCTTGGCAATGCCGATCAGGTCGTTGTCCAGCATTGCCTGCTGCTCCAGGTTCAACGTGTGCAGTTGCTGGCGCGCGGCGTGCAGCTCGCTCACGTCGTACATGATGGAGCGGCTCATCACGTAGTCGCCCTGCGCATTGAGGATGGCGGTGGACGACACGCTCACCCGGCGCTGCTCACCGCCCCGGCCGCACAGGTTGAACTCCAGCGGCCCGATCTTGCCGTTCTGCAAGAACACCGGGAAACACGCGTTGAACAGTGCCTTGCCTTCGTCGTCAAAAAAGTCGGCCGGCCCCAGCTTGCCAATCACCTCCTCGCGCGGCAGGCCCAGCCATTGCAGGGTCAGCAGGTTCAGGTGCACGTACTTGCCTTGGCGGTCGAGCGCGTAGTACCCGCAGGGGGCGTGGTCATACAGGTCCTGGAACCGCTCGGAGGCCTGTGCCAGCTCGGCTTCGAGCTGGCGGCGCTCGGTCACGTCACGCCCTACCGACTGCCACTCCACCAACTGGCCGTCGTCGTCATACAGGGCCCGGTTGCTGAATTGGCACCAGCGGATAGCGCCATCGCCCGCCACCACGCGGTTTTCCACCACCACCACGGGCTGGGCGGGGCTGACACCCTGCAGCGCCCGCGTGACCATAGGCAGGTCGTCCGGGTGCACGATAGGCGCCCACACCTGGCCCACGACCTCGTCGCGGCGCAGGTGGAACAGCCGGCAGAACGCCTCGTTCACAAAGGTCATGCGGTTGCCGGCGTCAAACCGGCAAATCATCTCGGTCTGGTCCTCCAGGATGGAGAGGTACCGCTGCTCGCTCTGGTGCAGGGCCTGCGTGCGCTCGGCCACGCGCTGCTCCAGCTCGGCATTGGCGCTTTGCAGCGCGGCACGCCCCTCCAGCAGGCCTTGCGCCATGTTCTCCAGGGCCGAACGCAGGTGCTGAAACTCCAGCGTCTTCACATCGACGTGGAGTGCAGCCAGTTGCCCAGTGGCTTGCACCTCTTGGGCGGCCTGGGCCAGGCGCTCCAGCGGCTGGCTGAATCGCCGTGCCACCCAGTACGCCAGCCCGGCCAGGAGCGCCGCCATCAGCCCCAGCAACAGCGCCAGCAGGGTGTGCAGGCGGCTGATGGGCTGCAGGGCCATCTCCAGCGGCTGCCGCGTGACCAGCAGCCAGCCCAGGTCGGTGGCGGTCTGCGCGCGCACCGACACCACCGCCGTCAGGTACGGCTGCGGGGACGCACCGCCCCACGACATCACGCGGAAAGCGCCGGGCTCTGGCAGGATGGGCAAGGACGCACGGGGCTGATCCACCGCACCTTCGGTGTTGATCACGCCATCCTTGTTGACCAGCATCACCTCCAGCCCGTTCGCCAAGGGCGAGGCCGGGCTGGCGCGCTGGATGATGTCCTGCACCCAGGCCCAGTTCACATGGGCCGCAATGACGCCCTTGAAGGCCGAGTCCTGACCACGCACCGGCGAGGCATAGTCCATGAAGCGCAATTGCACCTGGCTGCCCGGCGCGCGCAGCAGCTTGTCCAGCAGCACCGCGTCGTGCGCATCGCCCACGTAGGGGCCCTGGCCGCCCGCGCCAAACCAGGGCCGCTGGGACACATCCTGGCCCTGCAGCAGATTGCCTGTGGCTACCTGCACCACGCCCTGGGTGTCGGTCACGCCGATCCATGAATAAAACGGGTACGACTGCCGGATCTGCTCCAGGTGGGCCTGCAGTTGCGGGTCGTAGCCCGAGCCCTGGGTCAACATCGGCAAGTGGCTCAGCAGAGAAATTTCGCGCTCGCGCTCTTGCATGCCCTGGGCCAGTGCCAGCGCAATGGGCTGGCTGGAGTTCATGAGCGACTGCCCGCTCAGGTCCGTGAGCTGGCGCGTCAGCAGCTCGTCGGCCAGCAAGCCCACCGCCAGGCCGGTAGCCACTGCAGTGCCGCCAAACAGCAGGGTTAGGCGCGCTCGCGTGGTGTGCAGCCAGCGGGACACGGAGGAAGTCAGACGCATGGAGTCGGGAAATGCAGGATTCAGAACGCCTCCATTCTGTCAGCGAACCCTGCGCCGCATACGCTGTGTGGCGCAAAGCAGCGCGGGGAGAAACCCGCATGCATGTCCTCTATGCTGGCGCCATGCACGCCACCAAAACCCTGCTCATCGTCTACCACTCCCACACCGGCGGCACCCGCCAGATGGTGGAGGCCGCCGTTGCCGGCGCCCAGGCGGGTGACAGCGGGGTGGAAGTGCGGCTCTTGCGTGCGCCCGAGGCCCAGATAGCCGATGTGCTGGCGGCCGATGGCTACCTGTTTGCCACGCCTGAAAACCTGGCGGCTGTCAGCGGGCTGCTCAAGGACTTTTTTGACCGCACCTACTACGGCGCACTCGACCAGATCAATGGCCGCCCCTATGCCAGCCTGGTCTGCGCTGGCAGCGACGGCACCAACGCCACCCGCCAGATCGCACGCATCGCCACTGGCTGGCGCCTGCGGGTGGTGGCAGACCCACTGATCGTATGCACCCAAGCGCAAACGCCCGAGGCCATCCTGGCCCCCAAGCAGATTGGCCCGGCCGACCTGGAGCGCTGCCGCGCGCTGGGTGAGGCCATGGCGGCGGGGCTGGGGATGGGGGTGTTTTAGAGCGGCTAACAAGACTCTTCTGGCGTCGTTGCTGTATCTTGTCGTACTGCTCGTACTGCCTGCGACACAGCGCCTAGCCAGAACCGGTTCGCTGAGTTTTTTCAGCCGCTCTTAGGCTGCCGTCGCCAGTTCAGGCGCTTGGTACACCAGCACCTTCAGCGCGCGCTGCAGGTCCACATCGGCAAACACGGGGGGATTGGTCACGCGCTCCACAAACCGCAGATCGGGCGCCAGCTCCTGCATCTGGTCCTGCAAAAAGTCCAGACCCAGCTCCGGCGCATTGAGGCACAGCAGCGCGTGGCCGCCGGGGGCCAGCAGGTCGGGCAGGCGGCGCATCAGGCGGGCGTAGTCCTTGGTGGCGACAAAGCTGCCCTTCTGGTAGCTGGGTGGGTCCACGATGACCAGGCCGTAGGGCCCACTGCGGTTGATCTTGCCCCAGCTGCTGAAGATGTCGTGCGGCAGGAAGGTGGCGCCCGAGGTGATGCCGTTGAGCTGGTGGTTCTGCTGCCCGATGCCAATGGCGCCATGGCTCATGTCCACATTGACCACCTGCTTGGCCCCCGCCTGTAACGCTACTACCGAAAACGCACAGGTGTAGGCAAACAGGTTCAGCACCTTAAGGCCGTAGCGGTCCTGGCTGCGCGCGGCAGCGTAGTCATGCACCCAGCGGCGGCCTGCGGCCATGTCCAGGAACAGGCCGTGGTTCTGGCCGCGCAGCACATGCACGCGGTAGCGCATGCCCGCTTCGGTGACCACATGCGGGTCGGGCACGGCGCCGGCCATCAGGCGCGTTTCGCTGCGCCCTTCGATGCGCAGCGCCTCGCCCCGGTGCTGGAAGACCCAGTTCAGCGGCTGGCCTTCGGGCGCAATATGCGACCAGCGTGCCTGCAGCGCAGCGCCGATGGCCTCCAGCTCGGCGTCGCTGGCTGGCGCAAAGCTGGTCAGCACCAGCACCGGCGGGTACGCGTCCAGCACCCACTGCTCGCAGCCCGGAAACAGCCCACCCCGACCGTGGAAGACGCGCTGGGCGTCGGTGGGCAGGGGCATGATGGCAATGGCGTCGAGCAGGGCTTGCATGGAGAAGAATGGCGGCAAAAAACAGTTTGAAAATCAAAACGGCACCAAGCGCTAGTAAATCGTGCCTGAGCAGCTATTGATTCAATAGCAATGCCGCATTATCGCCGCCGGCACTGGCGCTAACACCCACCAGCGACTGCGAATGCCATCGGCCTGCCTAGACCAGCGAATCGTCGCCAGGCAGCCCCTGCCGCCCTAGCCACTGCTTGCGCGATGTACGCAGCTTGAAGCGCTGGCGGTAGGCCCCTGGCGTCACCCCCGCCACGCGGGTGAACACCTTGCGAAAACTGCCCGTGTCGTTGTAGCCGCATTGCTGCGCCACATCGTCCACCGTCAGGTAGGTGGTCTGCAGCAGCGCCTGGGCCTGGGCCGTGCGCAGCCGGTGCAGGTAGTCCTGCGGTGTTTCGCCGTGCACCTGGGCAAACCAGCGCAGCAAGGTGCGCGGGCTGGTGGCGGCGGCCCGGGCCGTGGCCTGCAGGCTGTAGGGTTCGTTGCGGTGGTCCTGCAGCCAGCGCCGCGCCTGCTCCAGCGCGCCCGCCGCCAGGGGGTGGCCCGTAGGGGTCTCCATGGCGGTGGTGGCGGTCAGCTGGCGCTGGGGGTCGAACAGCAGCGCGTGCGATGCGGCCTGCGCCAGCTCGGCCGCCGGTGTCTGGGCCAGCAGGTCCAGCATCGCCGCCAGGGTGTCTTGCAGCGAGGCCGTGGTCCACAGGGCGCCATCGCGCTGCCAGGTTCGCTCCCGCTGCCAGATCACTTCCGCCACATCGGCAGTCTTGGCGCCGCTCTCGCTGGACTGCAGCACGATGGACGGTGCAAACACCCAGGGCAACGCCGCCTTGCGCCCCGCCAGCAGGCCACAGTGCGCCAGCAGGCTGGACCCGTTGAAAAGCGCCGCCACCAGCCCGCCCCGCTGCAGGTGGCCCCGCAGCATGGCGCCAAAGTGCTGGCTGTAGCGTTGACTGATCTCGCGCAATTGCGGCCCGGTGGGGACCAGCCAGCCGGGGATGACGACCACATCCAGTGCATCAGGACCCAGGTCTGCGCCGGGCACCGGCGGCGGTGTGGCATCGCGCTCCTGCGGCACGCGCAGCCAGAACCAGCGCACCACAGGCTGCGCGCCCCCGGGGCGCATCGCCGCCAGCATGTTCATGGCGCGCAGGGCGTCCACTGCAGCGGCGGCGGTGCTGGCAATGCTGCCGTGCCCCCAGAGGATGCCCACGTTCAGGCAGGACGGCAGTGCAGTTTTGGCAGTAGGCATGGTGGCGATCTTGCCACCCTTTGTGGCCAAACAACCACCGCCTTGCAGTGTTACCGGGCAGTAGCATGACCGTGCGACGACAGCGCCCCGCAGCCATTGCCTGCGTTGCGGGCCCACACAAACGGAGACACCCACCTATGCACGAACCCTCAACCCACCGCAGCCTTTCCATGGCCCTGACCACCCTGGCTGCAGCCTGCACCGCCCTCTTCCTGGCGGGCTGCACCAGCCAGCCAGGCGCTGCAGGCACAGACCGCAGCGTGACCATTGAGCGCACCGCCTACGGCATTCCGCACATCACCGCGAACGACCCCGAATCCCTGGCCTACGGCGTGGCGTACGCCTACGCGCAAGACAACGTCTGCATGACGGCCGACCAGCTCGTCACAGCACGCGGCCAGCGCAGCAGCACCTTCGGCGCGCAGACCATCGGGCTGCTGGGCCGCCGCTACATCCCCAACGCGCAGATCGACCTGTTCATGGCCGCCCACATGGACGACGCCATGCTGGAGCGCGCCTGGGCCCAGACCAGTTCCGAAACGCAGGCCCTGGCGCGCGGCTATGTGGCGGGCTACAACCGGTTTCTGGCCGACAACGCCGCCACCCTGCCCGAGGCCTGCCGGGGCAAGCCGTGGGTACAACCCATGACCATGGCCCAGTACCGCCGCATGGCCGAGGTGGTGGCCGTGCAGGCCGGCATCGCCGCGCTGGCCGACGGCATGCTGGGCGCCCAGCCCCCTGCCACCAAGGCGGCGCAGGCACCCGCCGCTGACGTGAACCTGGCCGATGCTGCCCAGGCGCTGCGCGATGTGGGCCTGCTCGACTCGCCCCTGGGCTCCAACGCCTGGGCCTTTGGCAAGGACGTGACGGCCAACGGCAGCGGCATGCTGCTGGGCAACCCGCACTTTCCGTGGAGCGGCCCCAACCGCTTCTATGAAATGCACCTCACCATCCCCGGCCAGATGGACGTGATGGGCGTAGGCATCGGCACCTACCCCATGGTGTCCATCGGCTTCAACAAGGACGTTGCCTGGTCGCACACGGTATCCACCGGCAAGCGCTTTACGTTCTACGAAGTGACGCTGGCCGAAGGCGACCCCACCACCTATCTGGTGGACGGCAAGCCCGAGAAGATGACCGCCCGCAAGATCAGCGCCCAGATCCCCGGCCCGGACGGCAAGCTGCAGACGCAAGAGCACACCGTGTGGTCCACCCGCTGGGGCCCGCTGGTGGTGGTGCCCCGCGCGGGCCTGACCTGGAACGCCAAGACCGCCTACGCCCTGCGCGACGCCAATACCGGCAACACCCGCATGATGGATGCAGCCCTGGCCTTTGCGCGTGCGCGCTCGGTGCAGGACTTGCACAAGGCCCACGCCAACCTGGGCCTGCCCTGGGTGAATACCCTGGCGGCGGACCGCAGCGGCCAGACCATGTATGCCGACGTGAGCGTGGTGCCCGATGTGGACGCCGCCCAACTCGCCCGTTGCGCCCCCAGCCAGCCCGCCGCCGCACTGCGCGCTGCAGCCAGCCTGGTGGTGCTGAACGGATCACGCGCCGAGTGCGACTGGCGCCGCGACAGCGCATCGCCCGTGCCGGGACTCATCCCCATCGGCCGCATGCCGGTGGCCTTCCGCACAGACTGGGTGCATAACAGCAACGACAGCTTTGTCTACACCCACCCCGGCCAGAAGTTTGACGGCATCTCGCCCCTGGTGGGCGACGCCAGCCTGACCCGGCCACGCACCCGCGCCGGTCTGGCGGAGATTCCTGAAATGCTCAGCCGGGGCAAGGTCACGCTGCAGGCCATCCAGGGCCAGTTGTTCGAGAACCGCAACTTCATGGCACAAGTGGTGGTGCCCGACCTGCTGGCCGCCTGCGACAAGGCGCCCACGGCCGAATCGCGCGACGGCTGCGCGGCCCTGAAAGGCTGGGACCGCCGCAGCAACGTCGATGCCCGCGGCGCCCATGTGTTCCGCGAGTTCTGGCGCACCGCGCGCAACATCCCCGGCGTGCACCGCGTGCCCTTCGACCCTGCGCAACCCGTGGCCACCCCGGCAGGCCTGAAGATGGATGACGCCACCACCGCCGCAAAGGTGTGGGAGGCGCTGGACGGCGCCGTCAAGGCCATCCGCACCAGCGGCTACACGCTCGACGCCACGCTGGGCAGCGTGCAGCGCCCCGCCATCACCGAAGAAGCGATTGCACTGCACGGCGGCGAGGAGTTTGAAGGCGTGCTCAACAACCTGGGCCGCCAGGAGCCCGCGCCCATCAACAAGGCAGGCTTGCGCATCGACTACGGCACCAGCTATGTGCAGACCGTGACCTTCGACGCCAGGGGCCCAGTGGCCCAGGCCATCCTGACCTATGGCCAGTCCACCAACCCCGCGTCGCCCCACGCCAACGACCAGATGCGCGAGTTCTCGGCCAAGCGCTGGCACACCCTGCCCTTCCACCGCGACGATGTGGTGAAGGCGCGCGTGGGCGAGCCGCTGCGGCTGGTACGGCCTTGAGCGCCTGCGAGCACTGCGCCTTTTTTACAGGGCGGTGCCTCGCAGGTGCAAGGCCACATGCTGCAGCAGCATGATGGTCTTGCCGTCCTGGATCGTGCCGTTGGCAATGCCGGCCAGGGCGTCGGCCAGCGGCATCTCGATCACCTCGATGTCCTCGCCCTCTCCCTCCAGGCCGCCGCCGCTGCGGATGCGGTCGCCGGGTTCGTATTCGGCCACGAAAAAGTGCAGCTTTTCCGTCACCGAGCCAGGGCTCATGTAGGCCTCGAACACCTTGCACGGCTGGCGCACGCGGTAGCCGGTTTCTTCCTCGGCCTCGCGGCGGATGCAGGTTTCGGGGTCGTCACCGTCGAGCAGGCCCGCGCAGGTCTCGATCAGCAGGCCGTCAGCGCAACCGTTGAGAAAGGCGGGTAGCCGGAACTGGCGCGTCAGCACCACGGTGCTGCGACGCGGGTCGAACAACAGCAGTGCGGCACCATTGCCCCGGTCATAAGCCTCGCGGCTCATCGTCTGCCATTGGCCATCGCGCCTGCGCAGCGAGCAGGTGACCTTGCGCAGCACATACCAGTTATCGGAGAGCACCTGGACGTCCAGCAGCTTCACATGCTCGGTGCGGGCGTTCAGCTCGGCGATGGGGACATCGGGCACGGGGCGGCTCATGCGAGGCTCCCTTTTGGCTGGCTTGGCTGGCTTGGGTGGCGACACACGGCGGGCGCCTGCGGGAAGGCAGTGGGGTCTGGTGGTAAGCGCATGGTTTTGACAAGATTGATTTGCGCAATATCATGCACAAACATGCAAATTCGTGCAATCACCGGATTTAACCCTTCATGCTGACCATCCAACGCAAACAGCTCCTGCTCGCTCGACTTCAGCAGGACGGCCAGATCGTGGCCAAAGCCTTCAGCGAGGAGCTGGGCATCTCGGAAGACACCGTGCGGCGCGACCTGCGCGAGCTGGCAGATGAGGGCCGCTTGCAGCGTGTGCATGGCGGCGCCCTGCCCGCCTCGGCCGCTGTGGGCAGTCTGCAAGTGCGTGAGCAGCTGGCCCCCGAAGACAAACGCGCCCTGGGCCGCACCGGGGCCGCGCTGGTGCTGCCCGGCCAGGTGGTGATCCTGGACGGGGGCACCACATCGCTGCAGGTGGTGCAGCACCTGCCGCTGGACTTGCGCGCCACCGTGGTCACGCACAGCCCCACCGTGGCGGTGGCGCTGGCGGGGCATGCGCAGGTGGAGGTGCTGATGCTGGGCGGGCGCTTGTTCCGCCACTCCATGGTGAATGTGGGCGCCAGCGTGGTCGAGGCCGCCGCCCAGTTGCGGGCCGACCTGTACCTGATGGGTGTGACCGGCGTGCATGCCCAGGCTGGCCTGACCACGGGAGACTTTGAGGAAGCCGCTGTCAAGCGCGCCCTGCACCAGCGGGCGGCAGAGACGGTGGTACTGGCTTCGCTTGACAAGCTGGGCACAGCATCGCCGTTCAGCGTGGCCCCCTTGCGCGAACTTGCCGCATTGGTGGTGCCTGCCGCCACGCCCCAGGCGCTGCGCAAAAAGCTGCAGGCCGGTGGGGCCAAGGTAGAGATTGCTGCAGGCTGATCCTGCAATCAGGCAATCAGGCAGTAGCGGTGCCCGCGCCCTGGCGCAGGTGCGCGACCAGGGCTGCGGCAAAGCCCGTCAGCACCGCGCCCTTGCGCACGCAGATTTGCAAGTCGCGCTGCGCCCACGGTTCGTCCAGCTCCACCAGCACCGGCGGCTCGCTCAGGCCCGCCACCTGCAAGGCCGCGCCCCGGGGCACCAGGCCGATACCCACGCCCGCGCCCACCATGCGGCACACGGCTTCAAAGCTGCGCACCTGAATGCGCACATCCAGATGCCGCCCCAGCGCGGCGGCGGCATTGGTCGTGAAGGTGTGGATGGCCGAGCCCGCGTGCAGCATCACAAAGGCCTGGTCCAGCACCTCGGCAAAGCCCACCCGGCCGCACGCCGCCAGCGCATGGCCTGCGGGCACGATGAGCACCAGGCGGTCCTGCCGGTACGGCGACAGCTCGACCCCAGCGCCTGTGCCACTGTCTGCCAGCACGCCCACCTCGATCTCGCCGCTGGCCACGGCCACCACAATTTCGGCGCTGGTGCGCTCTTCCAGGCTCACGCTGACATGGGGGTGCCGCTTGAGAAAGCCCGCCAGGTCATCCGGCAAAAAGGTGTGGGTGGCATGCGTGTTGGCCCACAGGCTCACATGGCCGCGAATGCCGGTGGCAAAGGGGGAGAGGTTGGCATGCATTTGCTCGATGCTGGCCAGCACCTGGCGGGCGTTGCGCAGCAGGGCCTCGCCCGCGCGGGTCAGCGCCACGCCGCGCGTCTGGCGCTCAAACAGCGAGGTGTTCAGCGCCTCCTCCAGCCGCCGCAGCCGGTGGCTGGCCGACGACGGCGCCAGGTAGGCACGCGCGGCGCCGCGTGTGAGGTTGCGCTCTTCGGCAATGGCGACAAACAGGCGCAGGTCGGTGAGGTCGTAGTTCAAAGCGGGCCCCTGGCGTTCGTCATTAACGAACGCATGGTTGCTGGATCAGCAATTGTGCCTTGCAGCATTCAAAGGCAGGATGCCAGCCTTCCCGATACAAAGTATGCAAATCGTTCGGCCAAACCGCACGAAACGCGCAAACCTACTCCATGCCCTGGAAAAACTGGTCTTCCGAACGCCTTGGTCTCGCCCTCGCCATCCTCGCGGCGCTGGGTTTCTCGTTCAAAGCCATCTTTGTGAAGCTGGCCTATGCCGTGCCCCAGGCGGCACCGGTGGATTCCGTCACCCTGCTGTGCCTGCGCATGGCGTTTTCGGTGCCCGTGTTCGCCTGGGTGGGCTGGCGCGCCAGCCGCAACCTGGCCCCGCTGGCGGGGCGCGACTGGCTGGCCATCGTGGCACTGGGCCTGCTGGGCTACTACGGCGCGAGCATTCTCGACTTCATCGGCCTGCAGTACATCACCGCCAGCCTGGAGCGGCTGATCCTCTTCACCTACCCCACGCTCACCATCGTGATCGGTGTGCTGTTCATGGGCAAGCGGGCCTCTCGCCGGGAGCTGGGTGCGCTGTTGTTGTCCTACGCGGGCATTGGCTTGGCCTTTGCGCACGACCTGCATGTGGCGGGCGATTCGCACGCCGTGTTGGTGGGCGCAGGGTTTGTGTTTGGCTCGGCCGTGTCGTATGCGTTCTACCAGGCAGGCAGCGAGCCCGCCATACGCCGCATGGGCGCGGCGCGCTTCACGGCGCTGGCGATGCTGGTCTCCACGGGCGCTACGCTGCTGCATTTTGTGGTGTCGCAACCTGCGGGTGCGCTGGTGCAGCCCGCGCCGGTCTACCTGCATGCGCTGGGCATGGCCGTGTTCTCCACCGTGTTGCCCGTGTTCATGACCTCGGCCGCCATCCGCCGCATCGGTGCCTCTAAGACCGCGCTGATTGGCACGCTGGGGCCTATCCTCACGATCTTTTTTGGCGTCTGGCTGCTGGATGAACCGTTGACCTGGTGGCAGATGGGTGGTGCGGTGCTGGTGCTCGCGGGGGTGATGCTGATCAGCAAAATCAGCATACGGCCGGGCTTCATGGGGTTGATGGACAGGACTTTTCTGCTCTACAAAAAGTAGTACAGCACTCGTCTCCCACGATCTGCCGATACACTGCGCTCCAGCGCCCGATACCAGACGTGGACGCAAAAAAGCCCGCACGGAGCGGGCTTTGAGCCGAAGGCGAAAACCTGTTCAGGCACGCGGAATTGGCGCACCCGAGTTCACACACAGCGCCATGTTCAGCGCCTTGATCGCAGTCTTATAGTCCTCGCGTTCGATCACGAACTGCATGTTCACCTGGCGCAGTGTCTGGGACACGCAATTCACGTTGACCCGCGCATCGGCCAGCGCCTGCGCGGCCTTGGCCAGCACGCCAGGGATGCCGATGTTGGAGCCAATGGTGCACACGATTGCGCTAGGCTTGATCGTCACGACCTGGTAGTCCTTCTGCAGCTCGGCCACCAGCTCGGGTGTGACCTGGTTGTCCCACACCAGATGGGCGATGGAGTTGGCGTTGGTGGCCTTAAGGATGTAGCTCACATCGTGCTTGCAGAACACGTTCATCAGGCCCGCATCAAAGCCCACGGTACCCACCATGCTGGGGTCGTGGATCTCGATCAGCGTGACCTTGTCGGTGCCCGTGACGATCTCCACGCGCGCGCGCTCGCCCACGAAGTCCTTGGTGATCAGAGTGCCTGGGTGGTCGGGCTCAAAGGTGTTCTTCAGGCGGATCGGGATGCCTGCAAGCTCCATGGGCTTGGCGGCCTTGGGGTGGATGGCCTCCATGCCCACGTCGGCCAGCTGGTCGGCCACGTCGTAGTTGGTGGCGCCCACCACGATGGCGTTTTCCAGGCCCACCAGGTTGGGGTCGGCGGACGACAGGTGAAATTCCTTGTGGATCACGGCCTCGGCGGGGCGCACTTCCACGGCGATCTTGCTGAAGGTGACCTCGGAGTAGCCCCGGTCAAACTCGCGCATGATGCCTTCGGTGCCCTTGGTGTAGCCCGTGGCCACCACCACCTTGTCGCTCAGGTCCAGGCCCTTGAAGCTGTTGGCAATGCGCTCGTCAATCGTCCAGGCTTCGTTGTCGTCAAAACCGGCCAGGTCCATCAGCAGGGCATTGACGCCATTGGCCTTGAGGATCTCGACAGAGTTGAACGCGCTGTGCGACTCGCCAATCGAGGCCAGCACTTCGCGCGCCGCGAGCAACACGTCCTTGCGGCTCAAATAGCCGCTGGCCAGCACGTGCTGCATGGCGTTCAGATATTCGCGTGCCTGGGCAATGCGCTGGTCAATAAAGGCATCGGCCACATCCAGCGGCAGGCCCAGGTCGGCATAGCCTGCGTTGAGCTTTTTAAGGCTGGCAGCCAGTTGCGTCAAAGCATCCTGGTAACCCTTGCCTTCGGCAAACAGGGCATAGATGCCGCGCTCACCCGTCTTCTTGTGCTCCAGCAACTGGTTCGTCACGCCCGAGTAGGCGGACACCACATAGATCCGGCCGTTAATGCGCTTGGGGTCGTGCAGCACGATGTGGCGCAACACATCGCCAAAGGCGGTCATGGAGGTGCCGCCGATTTTCTCGACAGAGATCTTGGAGGAGTGGACGTCTGACATGGACAGGCTCAGGGGAGCAAAAGGGTTAGAAGGCCGGGCGGATCTGCTGCCACGGGCATGTGGCGACAAACCCGGTATTTTCCATCACTTTTGTGAGGGCTCCTTGAGCCACCCCAACGGCTGCCCTGCAGCGCGGCCCCACGGCGATGGGGGACGAACCGGCGACTACGGCAGTAGCTTCAAGCCCAGCTCATTCAAAAATTCGTTGTGCTTGGCCTTTGCTGCGACAACTGCCTTCTCAATGTCCACCAATTGCTGATGCGTGTCGTCCAGATCAATCTCAGCCTCGCCCACCGCCGTGCTGATGTAGCGCGAGATGTTCAGGTTGAAATCATTCTTCTCAATCTCCGCCATCTCCACCCGGCGTGAATAGCGGGCTTCTTCCTCGCGGAACTGGTAGGTCTTGATGATCTTGGCAATGTGCTCATCGGTGAGCTGGTTCTGGCGCTTGCCTTTGACGAAATGCTCTGCGGCATTGATGAACAGCACGTCATCCGGCTTCTTGCACTTCTTCAGCACAAGGATGCACACCGGAATACCGGTCGAATAGAACAGGTTGGATGGCAAACCAATCACCGTGTCGATGTGCCCGTCCAACAGCAGCTTTTTGCGAATGCGCTCCTCTGCTCCACCCCGAAACAGCACCCCATGCGGCAGGATGATGGCCATCACGCCCTCGTCTTTGAGGAAGTGAAAGCCGTGCAGCAAAAAGGCAAAGTCGGCGGCGGACTTGGGCGCGAGGCCGTGGCTTTTGAAGCGCACATCGTCCGCCATGGCCTCGCCCGGCTCCCAGCGGTAGCTGAATGGCGGGTTGGCCACGATGGCATCGAACGCGGGCTTTTTGGCCGGGTTCGGCTCGCGCAGCATGTCCCAGTCGTTGGCCAGCGTATCGCCGTGGAAGATTTCAAACTCCGTGTCCTTCACCCCGTGCAGCAGCATGTTCATGCGCGCCAGGTTGTAGGTGGTGATGTTCTTCTCTTGCCCGTAAATCTTGCCAATGCCATGCGGCCCCATGCGCTTGCGCACGTTCAAAAGCAGCGAACCCGAGCCACAGGCAAAGTCCATCACGCTATCGAGCCGCTGCCGCGCGCCCGTGCGCGGCTCCTGGCTGTCCAGCGTGACGATGGCCGAGAGGATGTCCGAGATCTGCTGCGGCGTATAAAACTCGCCCGCCTTCTTGCCCGAGCCCGCCGCAAACTGGCCAATCAGATACTCATACGCATCGCCCAGCGCGTCCATCTCCTTGGAGAATTCCGCCAGTCCGTCGGCGATCTTCTGAATGATGGCGCACAGCTTGGCATTGCGCTCCGTGTAGTTTTTGCCCAGCTTGGGCGAGGCCAAGTCGATTTCCGAGAACAAGCCCTGAAACGTGCTCTGAAACGATTCGGTCTCGATGTATTTGAAACCTGCCTGCAAGGTGCGCAGCAACTCGGCATCTTGCGTCCGGGCCATGTTGGCAATGCTGCTCCACAGGTGCTGCGGCTCAATCACGTAATGCACCTTGCGGCGCATCTGCTTTTCAAACTCGGGCACATCGGCCAGGTTGCCTTCGTACCAAAGCTGCAAGGGGGTCGATACCGAACTGTCGATCTGTGCGGGGTAGTCGCTGCCCAGTTCCTTCTTGGCCGCCGCCTCGTAGTTGTCCGACAGATAGCGCAAAAACAGAAACGACAGCATGTAGTCGCGGAAATCGTCCGCGTCCATGGCCCCTCGCAGTTGGTCGGCAATGGCCCACAGGGTTTTGCCCAACTTGGTTTGGTTTTGTTCAGTCATTTTTTAGGGCGATTTTTGATGGTGTTTGCCAGCGCCTTGAGTTCAGCTTCATCCTGGGCATCCGCAGCACGCGCTTCTTCAGCCTTTCGGCGCTGGTCAAAGTCCAGATACAGCGGTTCCAGCTTTTGCTCCATGCGGGAGTGGCTGACGGTGCCTGCCCCGCTGAGCAACGGGAACCCGTTGGACACGATGATCTGCCCCACGTTCTCGCGCCAGAATCCCATGCTGGTCAAGGTTTGCCGCTTGGCGCGCAGCTCTGCCGTTTCCAGAAAGATCACCACCAGCCGGTTCAGGGTGTCCACCTCGTCTTCGGTCAGGTAATTTTTGGCGACCACAATGTCCTGCTTGCGCACCTGGGTGCCCTTCCAGGTCAGCAGGCCGAAATGCTGGTCGGCAGGGTTGGCGCGGCTCACGATGAGTTCTGCCGCCGTCTTTTGCGTCACCGCATACAGCAGCAGGTTTTGCACCGTGGCAAAAAAGGTCTGCGTGGCTTCATCCGATTTGTCGTAGTCTGCCGCCAGGGCAAACAGGTCGCGCACCTTTTGGTAGAAGCGCTTTTCCGAAGCCCGAATGTCCCGGATGCGCGCCAGCATCTCGTCAAAGTAGTCCGGGCGGCCGTCGGGGTTCTTCAGCCGCTCGTCGTCCAGCACAAAGCCCTTGACCAGATACTCCTTGAGCACCGTGGACGCCCAGCGGCGGAACTGCACGCCACGCGGCGAGCGCACGCGGTAGCCCACGGCCAGGATGGCGTCGAGGTTGTAGAGCGTGACAGGCCGCTGCACCTGGCGCGTGCCCTCGGTTTGAACTGTCAAGGATTCCTTGATAGTTGCCGCCGAGTCCAATTCGCCGTCCTCAAAGATGTTTTTGAGGTGCAGCGAGATGTTTTGCTTGGTGGCGTCAAACAGTTCGGCCATCTCTAACTGGGTGAGCCAAACCGTACCTAGGTCAGCGCGCAGTTGGATCTGGCTCTTGCCATCGTCGGTGGTGTAGAGGATGAGTTGCATCATGATCAACTCATTCATACATTAAATTTGTACTTATCAAGCAGCTTGTCCAAAACATCTCTGAAAACCGTTTGGACTGCAGGAGGCATCAAGTCGCTTTGATAGTAGTAAGCATCTTTGTGCGAGAGTGAATTGATGGTGTTCGCTGCACTTTCAGCATCTGCCACTCCGATCTGAGTCAGCACAAACCCAATATTCCCCCGCCCCAAGAAGGAAGCAACGTTTTCTAGCACCTGTCGCAACATCACGATGTGATGCGCATACAGCTCGCTTCGACTGGCCTCAACCAGTAATTGCAGAACATGCAAGTGAAAGAGAAAAACGCCGTTCCTCGGCGTATCCAAAGAAAGTGCGTCTCCATTTTTTGTGAGGATGCACAACTTCGTCAGATTTTTATAGCGGTCGCTCTTGCTGCCCTTGGTGAGGCGATCCGCCAATATTGAAAATAGTCCAATGTGATGGGTCGTAACAACCACCCTCTTTTTGAGATAGTGGGTCTCGACAAGTTGAAAAATGGACTCGGCAGTAACGTAAATATTGTGCTCATCCAAGCTGGAAACGGGATCATCGATGAAGATGTGTGCATCTTGTTCGTTCGCCCAACCGTCGACGTCCAGCAAAGCCAAGAAAAAGCACCAAACAAAAATTCGCTCTTCTCCGCGCGATATCTTTATTGGTCGCTTATCGGTCTCATTTATGAAAAACCTGATAGACTCAATACCATTTTCCAAATTCTGGTGAGCCACGAGTTCAAAAATGTATTTCGGCGCATACATTGCCAGCTTGTCTAGAACAGCTTCACGGTTTTCATACAAAAAACTATGGAATTGGTTCAGGCTGCTTTGGCGTATTGTTAACTTTATGTCTGCGCCATCATTTTCTTCATCGTTATCCCAAACAAACAGGTCTTCACTGAACGCGTTGTAGTACACGCCAGCATGCCGTCCATTGTTGGATTTTTTAGTTTCATCTTTATATGCAACTGAAAGTCTTGTTTTTCCGGTCGCATTAAACGCATAAACAATGACAATATTCTCGTCCGACTCATTGATTTGCTTGGCTATCTCGTTGATGCTCATAGTGGCGCCTCGTCCAAAACGGGAAACAGCTGTTTCATCAATCCCTTCTTGTGGGTCTTGAGGGTTTCGAGTTCTTGGGCGGCGGCGGTGATGAGGGTGTCGAGGGAGGTGAGGCAGTCGGCAATGCGCTGTTGCTCCAATTCTTCCACCGGATAAAAAAATGGAAATTCACGAATAAGCGCTTGGCTCAGGTTCTCTTGTCCACCGCTGTTGCTGAGCTTCCTCAATTCGTCATACCTACCAGCCAAGTTGGAAAAAACGAAATACGGATTTATGCCGTTTTTGGGAAGAACAGCAGCGCATGCTTGATTGGTTGTGGCCTCAACGCCTAACAAAGCAACTTGACCGCGCGTTTTCCCTTGCCCATACATCGCAATCAAAACGGTTCCTTTCGGCAAAAGTTTGGCAGAGGAGTTTTTTAGGCCCACTTGGCTGATGTATTCCCCTGCACTAGTGATGACCTCAAAATTCACCAAGGATGTAGTGATCCAAGGAATATCTCCATCCCAATAGCTGGCCTCGGAGCGGTTTGGGGTGCCTCCAGACGTAGTCTCAAAAATAGCCCCTAGCGGGCCACACTCCCACTCCCCTGCATCCCGAAATTCAGGAAACCGCAGACGCGGTTGGGTTTCGCCTTCGCGGGGGAAAAGCTTCTGCATCAGCCCTTTTTTATGGGTCTTGAGCGCATCCACTTTGCGGGCTTGCGCGGCGATCAGTTCGTCCAAGGAACTCAGGCAGTCGGCAATTTTTTGTTGTTCGGCGACCGATGTGTCACCTGACGGAACTGGAACAGGCAGTGCCATCAAATCACTGTCATTGATGCTCAGAGAGCCGTGCGCCCGAGCACCCACCTGAATGAACTTGCGCAGCCAGCGACCGTGTAGGTTGTCGGCAAACTGGTAGTTCAGAAAGCGTACATCTGGCGACTCACCATTGATACGAAAGCAGGTGAAGATGCTGTTCGGGACTGCGGCCAGATCAGTGCCCGAGTACAAGGCGAGGAAACCTTCGGGATACTCCTTTGTAGCGCTCTTGTTGTAGGCAAATTCGTTGGGTTGCAAGAGCAAGTAGTTTTTATATGAGTCGCCAGCGATCACGCGACCAAACTTTTCCTCTTGGCTCACTAGGCCTACGCCCGACGTGATACTCATCGGCACACAAACGCTTTTACCGACCTTTTGCGTGCTGATGGTCGCTACCGTACCAAGCTGCTCTGTCGTCCACGCTCCAGCACTTTGAAACTCAGGAAACCGCAGCTTAGGCACCAGCGCAGCCTTATCCACATTACTCATACGCACTCAACCCCGAAATATCCCGCCCCTGCGCGCGCTTTTGCAGCAACGGCACCAGCTCTTTCATCAGCGCCGTTTCTGCCTGCGCCCTGGCCTTCCAGCCCAAGTCCAGCGGGGCCATCAAATCGCTCAGCGCCTCGCCATCAAAAATCATGCGCTGCAAGATGCCGTCCACAAAGGTTTGCAGCGCAGCGGGGGCCAGTTGGTGACGGGTGGCAATGTCGGAAAGCTCGGCGCTGTCTTTTTCCTTCTTGAATTTTGTGTAGCCCTCGCGGATGGCGACCTCGCTCAGGCCCTCGCCGGGTTTCAAGGTGTGGATGTAGGCGGCGATGTCTTCACGCTCGTTCATGAATTTGGCGTCGGACAGGATCAAGCCCAGCAGCTCGTCTCTGGTCATCTTTTGTTTGCCGCCGCCCTGCAGCCCCTGCTGTGAGAAGCGCGACATGAGGCCCATGATGTAGTCGTAGTCGATCACGCTGCTGGCAAACAGCACAAATTCAAAGTCGAGCTGATCTACTGCATCGGTTGCTGCGCCGCCCTGCCCTTCGCTGCCTTTGTCGTGCTGGGCTTGTTGGGCTTTGAGGCGCTGGGCAGTTTCAAGGTAGGCACCGCGAAAGGCTTGCAGCTGCTCGGCGGGCAGGATGTGGTCGATGGCGGTGGCGTTGTCTGCCGTCAAGTCGGTGTATTGGTCTAGCTGGGTTTTCAGGCGCTGCACTTCTTTGAAGTTTTGCATGAAGGCGGCGCGGGCGTCGTCGCCCTTGAGGCTGTGCACGGCCTCGGGGGTGCAAGCCAGGCCTTGGCTTTGCATGAAGTCGGCCAGCTTTTGCACGGCGGCGTCCAGCTTTTGGATGACGACCGGGGCTTTGTCTACCAGCCAGATCTCGCGCGCTTGGTCGCCCGTTTTTTCGCCGGAGAACAGGGCAATGGCGGCATCGACATTGGCTTGCTGTTGGCGAAAGTCGAGGATGTTGCCATAGGGCTTGGTGCCGTTGAGCACGCGGTTGGTGCGCGAAAACGCCTGGATCAAGCCGTGGTGCTTGAGGTTTTTGTCCACGTACAGGGTGTTGAGGTATTTGCTGTCAAACCCGGTGAGCAGCATGTCCACCACGATGGTGATGTCGATTTTGTGGTGCGGGGCCGCCGGAAAGGCCTTGCGCAGGTCAGCGTCGGGCCACTGGTGGTCTTTGATGCGCTTTTGTACGTCCTGGTAGTACAGGTCGAACTCGCTGATGGAGTGGTTGGTGCCGTAGCGGGCGTTGTAGCTAGCCAAAATGGCTTTGAGAGCGGCTTTTTTGCCCTCGGGGTCTACCTGGTTGTCTGCTTTTTCTTGGGGCAGGTCTTCTTGGATTTGCCGCACATCGGCATCGCCCTCCGCCGGGGGCGAGAACACGCAGGCGATATTGAGCGGCACAAAGGCAGGGTCTGCGGCCTGCTTGGCTTGCTGAATCTCGTCAAACAGGCGGTGGTATTCAATGGCGTCGTTGATGCTGGCCGTGGCCAGCACGGCGTTGAAGCGGCGGTGGGCGGTGGCGGTGTCGTGCTTGGCCAAAATGGCTTCGATCACGGCCTTTTTGGCCAGGGCCTCGCCGGGCTTGGGTGGGTTTTTGCCCTCGGGCTTGTAGTAGTCCACATGGAAGCGCAGCACGTTGGCGTCTTCAATGGCGTGGGTGATGGTGTAGGCGTGGAGTTGTTTTTGAAACAGGTCTTCCGTGGTCTTCATGGAGGCCTGTTCGTCCTCAATCTGCGTGCGGCTGGAGTTGGCCTCAAAAATGGGCGTGCCGGTAAAGCCAAACAGTTGGGCCTTGGGGAAGAACTCTTTGATGGCCTGGTGGTTGTCGCCAAACTGCGAGCGGTGGCATTCGTCAAAGATGAAGACGATGCGCTTGTTGGCCAGCGGTGCCAGTTGCTCTTTGTAGGTGGCTTTGCCGTCTTTCTTTTGCTGCTTGTTGCGCTTGCTGTTTTCGTCCAGCGCCAGGCCCAGCTTTTGGATGGTGGTGACGATGACCTTGTCGGCATAGTCGTCAGACAGCAGGCGGCGCACCAGCGTGGCAGTGTTGGTGTTTTCTTCTACGCAGCCTTCTTGAAAGCGGTTGAATTCCTCGCGGGTCTGGCGGTCCAGGTCTTTGCGGTCCACCACAAAGAGGCATTTCTCTACATCGGGGTTGTCTTTGAGCAGGGTGGACGCCTTGAAGGACGTGAGCGTTTTGCCGCTGCCCGTGGTGTGCCAGATGTAGCCGTTGCCGTTGTTTTGGGCAATGCATTCGACGATGCGTTTGACGGCGTAGACCTGGTAGGGCCGCATCATCAACAGCTTTTGCTCTGACGCCACCAGCACCATGTAGCGGCTGATGGTTTGGCCCAGGGTGCATTTGCCTAGGAACTTGTCGGCAAACTCATCGAGCTGGGTGATCTTTTTGTTGAGCTCGTCCGCAAACTGGTAGATGGGCAAAAACCGCTCGTCCGCATTGAACGCAAAGTGCCGGGCGTTGTTGTTGGTGAAGTAGTAGGTGTTGGTGCGGTTGCTGACGATGAAGAGCTGCAAAAAGCTCAGCAGCGTTTTGGTGTAGCCGTTGCCGGGGTCGTTTTTGTAGTCAACGATTTGCTCCATGGCCCGGCGGGGGTTGATGGTGAGCGTTTTCAGCTCCACCTGCACGCACGGCACGCCGTTGATGAGGATGAGCACGTCGTACCGGTGGTGGCTGTTGTCGGTGTTGATGCGCAGTTGGTTGACCACCTCGAAGGTGTTTTTGCACCAGTCTTTGAGGTTGACCAGGGTGTAGTTCAGCGGCGTACCGTCTTCGCGGGTGAAGGCGTTGATGCTGCGCAAGGTTTTGGCGGCGGTGAAGACATCGGGGGTGACGATGTCGTCCAGCAGGCGGGCAAATTCGCCATCGGTCAGGTGGACGCGGTTCAGGGCCTCGAACTTTTCGCGAAAGTTGCGCTCCAGCGCGGTGCGGTCGCGGATGTCAGGGCGGTATTCGTACTTGAGGCCCTGGAGCTTGCCAATAAAGCCGTATTCAATCTGCTCCTCTTTGACAGCGGGGCTGGGTGTAACGGGTGCCGGGGCGTAGCTGGAAGTGGATGGAGGCATAGTGGAGCAATAGCAGTGTCGAACTGGGCTACTTACTGGGCCAATTTTGTGGCTGACAGGGGTGCCCTGCAGTTTCAATGCACCTGCGATTGTGACGGGTTCGCGCAGGGGACCTATGGATATTGTCGCAATGCCAAATGCCGCAATATTCTAGAAAGAAAAAAGCCGCGCAGTCCTTACAGAACTTGCGCGGCCAGCTACTGAATCAGTAGCATTTTCAATGGCTCATAGCCTCACTTCTTCTGCGGCGGCACGTCCGTGCAGCTGCCGTGCGCAATCTCCGCCGCCATGCCGATGCTCTCGCCCAGCGTGGGGTGCGGGTGAATGGTCTTGCCGATGTCCACGGCGTCGGCGCCCATCTCGATGGCCAGGGCGATCTCACCGATCATGTCGCCCGCATGCGTGCCGACCATGCCGCCGCCAAGGATCTTGCCGTGGCCATGGGCCTCTGGCGAGTCGTCGAACAGCAACTTGGTGACGCCTTCGTCGCGACCGTTGGCAATGGCGCGGCCGGAGGCCGTCCAGGGGAAAAGGCCCTTCTTGACCTTGATGCCTTGCGCCTTGGCCTGGTCTTCAGTCAGGCCCACCCAGGCCACTTCGGGGTCGGTGTAGGCCACGCTAGGGATCACACGGGCATTGAAGGCGGCGGATGCCAGCTCCTTGTTGCCTTGCAGTTCGCCAGCGATGACTTCCGCCGCCACGTGGGCCTCGTGCACCGCCTTGTGCGCCAGCATGGGCTGGCCCACGATGTCGCCGATGGCGAAGATGTGCGGTACGTTGGTGCGCATCTGGATGTCGACGTTGATGAAGCCACGGTCGGTGACGGCGACGCCGGCCTTTTCGGCCGCGATCTTCTTGCCGTTGGGCGTGCGGCCCACGGCCTGCAGCACCAGGTCGTACACCTGCGGCTCGGGGGCGGTGCCGCCCTCTTCCGCTGGTGCGAAGGTGACCTTGATGCCTTCGGGTGTGGCTTCAGCACCGACGGTTTTGGTCTTCAACATGATGTTGTCGAAGCGCTTGGCGTTCATCTTCTGCCAGATCTTGACCAGGTCGCGGTCAGCGCCTTGCATCAGGCCGTCCATCATTTCCACCACGTCCAGGCGCGCGCCCAGGGTGCTGTAGACGGTGCCCATTTCCAGGCCGATGATGCCGCCGCCCAGGATGAGCATGCGCTTGGGCACTTCCTTCAGCGCCAGGGCGCCGGTGGAATCGACCACGCGCGGGTCGTTGGGCATGAAGGGCAGGCGCACGGCCTGGCTACCGGCGGCGATGATGGCCCTCTTGAAGGCGATGACCTTCTTCGTGCCCGTCTTCTCCTGGCCGGTGCCGGTGGTCTCTTCCACTTCAAGGTGGTTGGCGCCGACAAAAGCACCGTAGCCACGCACGGTGGTCACCTTGCGCATCTTGGCCATGGCGGCCAGGCCGCCGGTCAGCTTGCCGATGACTTTCTCTTTGTGGCCGCGCAGCTTGTCGATGTTGACCACGGGGGCGCCAAAGTCCACACCCAGGTCAGCCATGTGACTGACTTCGTCCATGACGGCTGCCACGTGCAGCAGCGCCTTGGAGGGGATGCAGCCCACGTTCAGGCACACGCCACCCAGGGTGGCGTAGCGCTCGACGATGACGACCTTGAGGCCCAGGTCGGCCGCGCGGAAGGCGGCGCTGTAGCCGCCAGGGCCGCCGCCGAGCACGAGCACGTCGCAGTCCAGATCAGCGGAGCCAGCAAAGCTGGATGCTACTGGGTTGATAGCTTCCGGCACATTATTTACCTGCGCTACAGCCGGTTTCTTCTCTGAAGCTGCAGGCGCTGGGGATGCGGCAGGTGCTGGCGCTGCCGCGCCTGCGCCCTGCACTTCCAGCGTCAGCACTACCGAGCCTTCAGCGACCTTATCGCCGAGCTTGACCTTCAGTTCCTTCACAACCCCAGCATGGCTGGAGGGGATCTCCATGGAAGCCTTGTCGGACTCCACGGTGATCAGGCTCTGCTCGGCCTTGATGGTGTCGCCGGGCTTGACCAGCACTTCGATGATGGCCACTTCGGCGAAGTCGCCGATGTCGGGCACCTTGATGTCGATGATTGCCATGGTGTGTCTTGCCCTTCCGTTACATCACGATGCGGCGGAAGTCCGCCAGCAGCGAGGCAAAGTACACGTTGAAGCGTGCGGCAGCGGCGCCGTCGATCACGCGGTGGTCCCAGCTCAGGCTCAGGGGCAGCATGAGGCGCGGGGCGAACTGCTTGCCGTCCCACTTGGGTTCGATGCTGCTCTTGCACACGCCCATGATGGCGACTTCAGGCGCGTTGATGATGGGCGTGAAGTAACGCCCGCCAATGCCGCCCAGCGAGCTGATGGAGAAGCAGCCACCGGTCATGTCGGCCGGGCCGAGCTTGCCGTCGCGCGCCTTCTTGGCCAGGTCGCCCATCTCTTGGCTGATCTGCACGATGCCCTTTTGGTCGGCGTCGCGGATGACGGGCACGACGAGGCCGTTGGGCGTGTCGGCCGCAAAGCCGATGTGGAAGTAGTTCTTCAGCACCAGCTGGTCGCCGTCGAGCGAACTGTTGAACTCGGGGAACTTCTTGAGTGCGGCCACGGCGGCCTTGATCATGAAGGCGAGCATGGTGACCTTGACGCCACTCTTCTCGTTCTCCTTGTTGAACTGCACGCGGAAAGCTTCGAGGTCAGTGATGTCCGCGTCGTCGTGGTTCGTGACATGCGGGATGACGACCCAGTTGCGGTGCAGGTTGGCGCCGCTGATCTTCTTGATGCGCGAGAGATCCTTGCGCTCCACCGGGCCGAACTTGGTGAAGTCCACCTTGGGCCAGGGCAGCAGGTCCAGACCCACGCCGGAGCCACCGGCTGCTGCCGAAGGCGCCTTGGCCGCCTGGGCCTTGGTCTGCACGGCGCCTGCCATCACTTGCTTGGTGAAGGCAGCCACGTCGTCTTGCGTGATGCGGCCCTTGGGGCCGGTGCCCTTGACTTCGTCGATGGGCACGCCCAGTTCACGGGCGAACTTGCGCACGGAGGGAGAGGCATGGGGCAGGCCTGCGGTCGGAGTACCGGGCTGGTGGGCGGGAACAGGCACCGAGGCAGTGGCAGCGGCAGGTGCTGCAGCGGCAGCCACAGAAGGGGCGGCAACGGGTACAGGTGCCGGTGCAGCGGCCGCAACGGGTGCGGGGGCTGCTGCCGGGGCCGCTGCGGTGGCAGCGCCTTCGAGCACAGCGACCAGATCACCGATGTTGACGGTATCACCGATCTTGACCTTGAGCTCCTTGAGCACGCCCGCGGCGGGCGATGGGATCTCCATGGAGGCCTTGTCGGATTCGACGGTGAACAAGGATTGCTCGACCTTGATGGTGTCACCGACCTTGACCAGCATCTCGATGACGGCCACGTCCTTGAAGTCGCCGATGTCGGGCACGCGCACTTCGACCGGGCCTGCAGCCGCAGGGGCACCAGCAGCAGCAGCCGCCGCCGGTGCTGGTGCCGCCACTGGGGCGGGCGCGGGAGCAGCTGCGGCAGGAGCCGGTGCAGCGGCCGGAGCTGCCGCAGCGCCTGCGTCAGCGGACTCCACCACAGCAATCACAGAGCCCTGCTTGACCTTGTCGCCCAGTGCGATCTTGAGTTCCTTGACCACGCCCGCATGGCTCGATGGGATCTCCATCGATGCCTTGTCGGATTCGACGGTGATGAGCGACTGCTCGGCCTTCACGGTGTCGCCCACCTTGACCAGCAGCTCGATCACGCCCACTTCGTCGAAGTCCCCGATGTCCGGGACTTGAATGTTGACCAATGCCATTGTTCTGTCTCCGTTCGTTTTATGCGTAGAGCGGGTTGATCTTGTCAGCATTGATGCCGTACTTGGCAATTGCCTCGGCCACCTTGGTGGCGGGCAGCACGCCGTCTTCGCTCAGCGCCTTGAGGGCGGCCACGACGATGTAGTGGCGGTTCACCTCGAAGTGCTCGCGTAGCTTGCTGCGGAAGTCGCTGCGGCCAAAGCCGTCGGTGCCCAGCACCTTGTAGTTGCGGCCACCCTTGGCCGAGCTCTGTACGAAGGGACGGATCTGCTCGGCATAGGCCTTCATGTAGTCGGTGGATGCGACCACGGGGCCGGTGCTGCTGCCCAGCTGCTGCGCCACAAACGGCACGCGTGGTGTTTCCAGCGGGTGCAGCAGGTTCCAGCGGTCCACGTCCTGGCCTTCGCGGGTCAGCTCGTTGAAGCTCGGGCAGCTCCACACGTCGGCCTGCACGCCCCAGTCGGCGGCCAGCAGGGTTTGCGCGGCCAGCGACTCGCGCAGGATGGTGCCGGAGCCCAGCAGCTGCACGCGCTTGTCGCCTTCGGCGCCGGGCTTGCACAGGTACATGCCCTTGATGATCTGCTCTTCGGTACCCGCCGTGAGGCCCGGCATGCTGTAGTTCTCGTTGAGCAGCGTGATGTAGTAAAAGACGTTCTCTTGCTGCTCGACCATCCGCTTGAGGCCACGGTGCATGATCACTGCGACTTCGTGGGCAAAGGTGGGGTCGTAGCTCACGCAGTTGGGGATGGTGTTTGCCAGGATGTGGCTATGACCATCTTCGTGCTGCAGACCTTCACCGTTCAGCGTGGTACGGCCCGAAGTGCCGCCCAAGAGGAAGCCACGCGCCTGCATGTCACCCGCCGCCCAGGCCAGGTCGCCAATGCGCTGGAAGCCGAACATGGAGTAGTACACGTAGAACGGCACCATGATGCGGTTGTTCGTGCTGTAACTGGTGGCGGCAGCAATCCAGCTGGCCATGCCGCCGGCTTCGTTGATGCCTTCCTGCAGGATCTGGCCGGCCTTGTCTTCCTTGTAGTACATCACCTGGTCGCGGTCGACCGGGGTGTACATCTGGCCCTTGGGGTTGTAGATGCCGATCTGGCGGAACAGGCCTTCCATACCGAAGGTACGCGCCTCATCCACCAGGATGGGCACCACGCGCGGGCCCAGGGCCTGGTCGCGCAGCAGTTGCGTGATAAAGCGCACGTAGGCTTGCGTGGTGGAGATTTCGCGGCCTTCGGCCGTGGGCTCGAGGATGGCCTTGAAGGTGTCCAGCGCGGGCACGGTAAAGCTCTCGTCAGCCTTTACGCGGCGGTGCGGCAGGTAGCCGCCCAGGGCTTTGCGACGCTCGTGCAGGTACTGCATTTCCGGCGTGTCGTCGGCGGGCTTGTAGTACGGGATCTCGGCCAGCTGGCTGTCAGGGATGGGGATGTTGAAGCGGTCACGGATGTACTTGATGTCTTCGTCCGACAGCTTCTTGGTCTGGTGCACGGTGTTCTTGCCTTCACCGGCCTTACCCATGCCATAGCCCTTGACGGTCTTGACCAGCAGCACGGTGGGCTGGTTCTTGTGCTCGTTGGCGGCGTGGAAGGCAGCGTACACCTTGGCGGGCTCGTGGCCGCCACGGCGCAGCTCGAACACCTCTTCGTCGGTCATGTGCTCGACGAGCTTGAGGGTTTCGGGGTACTTGCCGAAGAAGTTCTTGCGGACAAAGGCGCCGTCATTGGCCTTCATGGCCTGGTAGTCGCCGTCCAGCGTTTCCATCATCAGCTGCTTGAGCTTGCCGCTCTTGTCGCGGCGCAGCAACTCGTCCCAGCCATTGCCCCACAGCAGCTTGATCACGTTCCAGCCCGCGCCACGGAACTCGCCTTCGAGTTCTTGCACGATCTTGCCATTGCCACGCACCGGGCCGTCCAGGCGCTGAAGGTTGCAATTGATGACGAAGACCAGGTTGTCGAGGTTTTCACGCGCGGCCAGGCCGATCGCGCCCAGGGATTCGGGCTCGTCCATTTCACCGTCGCCGCAGAACACCCAGACCTTGCGGTTTTCGGTGTTGGCAATGCCACGGGCGTGCAGGTACTTGAGGAAACGCGCCTGATAGATGGCCATCAGCGGGCCCAGGCCCATGGACACCGTGGGGAACTGCCAGAACTCAGGCATCAGCTTGGGGTGCGGATAGCTGGACAGGCCTTTGCCGTCCACTTCCTGGCGGAAGCTGTCGAGCTGTTCTTCAGTCAGGCGGCCTTCGAGGTAGGCACGGGCGTAGATGCCGGGAGCGCTGTGGCCCTGGATGTAGAGCAAGTCGCCGCCATGGCCTTCGCTCTCAGCATGCCAGAAATGATTGAAACCGGCGCCAAACATGCTGGCCACCGAAGCAAACGAACCGATGTGGCCGCCCAGGTCGCCGCCATCGGCGGGGTTCAGGCGGTTGGCACGCACCACCATAGCCATGGCGTTCCAGCGCATGTAGGCGCGCAGACGCTTTTCGATGGCGATGTTGCCGGGGCAGTGGGCCTCTTTTTCAGGCTCGATGGTGTTGACATAGCCCGTGTTCGCAGAGAACGGCAGATCGATGCTGCTCTGGCGGGCGTGTTCAAGAAGTTGTTCCAACAGGAAGTGGGCGCGCTCCGGGCCCTCCTTGTCGATGACGGCGGACAGCGCGTCCATCCATTCACGGGTCTCTTGCTGGTCGGTATCGGAACCGATGCCGAAACCGGCCTGAGGGTCGGGCTGAGCTGACATGCTTTGTCTCCTGTAGGTGTGGCAGCAATTTAGTACGTTGGCTCTAGTTTCGCATATTTTTTCGCAATTTCAAATGGTGCCTATGCATTTCATATTGCAATAATTTGCTGCAAATGCACATGACTCAGCAGACTGGGACCACGCCAGGGCTCCTCTACACTCCACGCATGGATTCGATGCCCACCGCCCCCTCCCCCACGGCCCCGACCGTGGCTGCGCCCATTCGCTGGTGGCGCAAGTGGTGGCGCGGCTTGTCGCCTACCCGGCAAGACCGGTTTGCCGCACTGGCCCCGCTGGCGGCGGTGCTGATGTTTCTGGCGGCCATCGTGGCGGCGTTCTGGTATTTGCGCGCAGAAGAGGCCGAGCGCGAGCAAGAAGCCCTGCGGCGTGACGTGGAATACGCACAGCAGCGGGTGCGCCTGCGCCTGCTGGAACGGCAAGAACAGCTCATGCGCATCGCGCGCGACCTCTCCAACCAGGACCTCGGCAAGGCCGAGTTCATCAGCCGCGCCGAAGCGCTGATCAGCCAGTACCCGGAACTGCAGGCCATCACCTGGATCGACGACCGCCGACGTATCCGCGCGAGCCAGGCCGCCCCCACGCTGGCCAGTGGCGAGTTGCGCATTGCAGGTGAAGTGCTCAAGCCAGGAGAAACGGCCGACACCTTTGGCCTGGCGCGGGACCTGCAGCAACCCGTGTACGCCCAGCCGGCAGCCACCACGGGCGACGCCGCCCCGCTGCTGCAGCTGCAGGTGCCCCTCAACAACCAGGGCAAGTTCAGCGGCGTGGTGCTGGGTGAGTACTCCATCGACAGCCTGCTGCGCTACGGCACCCCCACCGAAGTGCTGGCGCGCTATGCAGTGACCCTGCTCGACAGCAAGAACCAAGTGCTGGCGGGCACGCCGCTGGGCCCGCGCAACAAGGCCACGCAGTTGTTGCCCTGGACACCCAAGGCCAACGAGTATGAAGTGCCCGTCTCTCCCGTCGGCAACGGCCTGGTGCTGCGCGCACAGGCTTACCGCACGTCGCTCGGCGTGGTGGGCAGCGGCCTGTTCTGGCTGGTGGGGACGCTAAGCGCCATGACCGCCTGGATGCTGATCGCCACCTGGCGCCACACCCGCCGCCGAATGCAGGCGCAAGAGGCCCTGGTGGCCGAAACCAACTTCCGCCGGGCGATGGAAAACTCCATCCTCACCGGCATGCGCGCCCTCGACATGGAAGGCCGTATTAGTTACGTGAATGCTGCGTTTTGCCAGATGACGGGCTGGAGCGCGGAAGAGCTGGTGGGCCTGAAGGCCCCCTTCCCCTACTGGCCCGAGGCCGACCACGAAACGCTGCAGGCCAAGCTGCGCGACGAGCTGCGGGGCAACACCATGGCGGGCGGCTTCCAGGTACGCGTCAAGCGCAAGAGCGGGACGCTGTTCGACGCACGCCTTTATGTGTCGCCCCTGATCGATGCCCATGGCCAGCAAACGGGCTGGATGACGTCGATGACCGACATCACCGAGCCCAACCGCATCCGCGAGCAGTTGTCGGCGTCACACGAGCGCTTCACGATCGTGCTGGAGTCGCTGGACGCCTCGGTGTCTGTGGCGCCCCTGGGCAGCGAAGAACTGCTGTTCGCCAACAAGCTCTACCGCCAGTGGTTCGGATCACAAACCGGCGGGCATCTGCAACTGGTGGCGCAAGCTGGCGTGGTGCCGGTAGCGGGCAAGGAGCAAAGTGGCATGGACGATGAGGATGGCCTGATGGGCCTGCCCACCGACACGCTCACCAGCGCCCGCAGCGAAAACGCCGAAATCTACCTGCCCGACCTGGGCAAGTGGCTGGAAGTGCGCTCGCGCTACCTGAACTGGGTAGACGGCCGCCTGGCCCAGATGGTGATTGCCACGGACATCACCCCGCGCCGACTGGCTGAAGAGCAAGCCCAGCGACAGGCCGAGCGCGCCCAGTCGGTCAGCCGCCTTATCACCATGGGCGAAATGGCATCGAGCGTGGCGCACGAATTGAACCAGCCGCTCACGGCCATCAACAACTACTGCAGCGGCATGGTCTCCCGCATCCAGAGCGGCCAGCTCACCGAAGAAGCCCTGCTCACGGCCCTGCAAAAAACCGCACACCAGGCCCAGCGAGCGGGCCAGATCATCCAGCGCATCCGCTCGTTCGTGAAAAAGAGCGAGCCCAACCGCGCGCTGGCCGATGTGCATTCGATGGTCAACGAAGCCGTGGAATTGGCCGACATTGAACTGCGCCGGCACAACGTGCGCCTGACGCACTATGTCGCCGCGCGCCTGCCGCAGGTGATGGTCGACACCATCCTGATCGAGCAGGTGCTGGTCAACCTGATGAAGAACGGCGCCGAAGCCATCCAGCACGCCGACCGCCCGGCCCCCAACCGCAGCGTGGAACTGCGTGTGGTGCCCAAGCAGATCGATGACCGCCAGGTGGTCGAGTTCTCGGTGCAGGACACCGGCAAGGGCCTGGCCCCGGAAGTGCTGGAGCGCTTGTTCGAAGCCTTCTTCTCCACCAAGCAGGAAGGCATGGGCATGGGCCTCAATTTGTGCCGCAGCATCGTCGAGTCGCACCAGGGCCGGATGCAGGCGGAGAACCTCTACAATGGCTCGGAGGTTACAGGCTGCAGGTTCTCCTTCTGGCTGCCGCTTGCCAAGCCTGCTGATGCCACTACAAATTCAGTAGCAAACGAACAAAACCCAAGGACTGTTGCATGAGCTTGATTCCGAAAAAAGGCACTGTTTACGTTGTGGACGACGACGAAGCAGTTCGCGATTCCCTGCAGTGGCTGCTGGAAGGCAAGGACTACCGGGTGCGCTGCTTTGATTCGGCCGAGACATTCCTGTCGCGCTACGACCCGCGCGAAGTCGCCTGCCTGATCGTGGACATCCGCATGGGCGGCATGACGGGCCTGGAACTGCAAGACCGCCTGATCGAGCGCAAATCCCCCCTGCCCATCGTGTTCATCACCGGCCACGGCGACGTACCCATGGCCGTGAACACCATGAAGAAGGGCGCGCTCGACTTCATCCAGAAGCCGTTTGACGAGGAAGAACTGGTCGGTCTGGTCGAGCGCATGCTAGACCACGCCCGCGAAAGCTTTGCCGGTTACCAGCAGGCCGCCAGCCGCGACGCCCTGCTCTCCAAGCTCACCAGCCGCGAAGCCCAAGTGCTCGAACGCATCGTCGCGGGCCGCCTTAACAAGCAGATTGCCGACGACCTGGGCATCAGTATCAAGACGGTGGAGGCGCACCGCGCCAACATCATGGAAAAGCTCAACGCCAACACTGTGGCGGACCTGCTCAAGATCGCCCTGGGACAGAACGCGCCCAAGGGCTGATCGCTCTTATTTTGATAGCTATCAGCGCATGTTCCACTAGCGCTACTGGCCATTTTGACTTGTATTTCTGACATGACAGCCCAACTCATCGACGGCAACGCCCTTTCTCGCCAACTTCGCAGCGAGGTGACGCAACGCGCTGCGGCGCTGAAAACCCGTGGCGTGACGCCTGGGCTCGCTGTAGTTCTGGTGGGCGACAACCAGGCCAGCCAGGTCTATGTGCGCAACAAGGTCAAGGCCTGCGAGGACAGCGGCCTCCACTCGGTACTCGAAAAGTACGATGCCGATATGACCGAGGCCGCACTGCTGGCCCGCGTGGAAGCGCTCAACAACGACCCGGCCATCCACGGCATCCTGGTGCAGCTGCCGTTGCCCAAGCACATCGATGCGCAAAAGGTCATCGAAGCCATCTCACCCGCCAAGGATGTGGACGGCTTTCACATTGCCAGTGCGGGTGCGCTCATGACCGGCATGCCCGGCTTCTGGCCCTGCACGCCTTACGGTTGCATGAAGATGCTGGAGAGCATCGGCTACAGCCTCAAGGGCAAACACGCCGTAGTCATCGGCCGAAGCAACATCGTGGGCAAGCCTATGGCGCTCATGCTGCTCGGCCAGAACGCCACCGTCACCATCTGCCACAGTGCCACGCAGGACCTGAAGGCACAAACACTGCAGGCCGACGTGATCGTGGCCGCAGTGGGCAAGCGCAACGTGCTGACCGCCGACATGGTCAAGCCCGGCGCCGTGGTGATTGATGTAGGTATGAATCGCAATGATGAAGGCAAGCTCTGTGGCGATGTGGACTTTGACGGCGTCAAGGAAGTGGCAGGCTGGATCACCCCCGTCCCTGGCGGGGTTGGCCCCATGACCATTACCATGCTGTTGGTGAACACCATCGAAGCCGCTGAGCGGACCGCCGCGCGCTGACAGCGCCTGGGGAAGACGCCAGCCGCTTTGCAACTTGAACCTGCGCCGCCTGGCGTCATCTAATCCCGCATGAGCAACGCCCTCCTCGACTTCTCCGACCTCCCCGCCTTTGACCGCATCACCCCGCAGGATGTCGCCCCTGCGGTTGATGTGCTGCTGGAGCGTGCCAACCAGGCCCTGGAGACCGTCACGGCGCCCGACTTTCCTGCCCGCTGGGACGCCATCGCCAAGGTGCTGGACGTAGCCACCGAACAGCTCGGACGCGCCTGGGGAGCCGTCAGCCACCTCAACAGCGTGGCGGACACGCCGGAGTTGCGCGCCGCCTACAACGCCGCCCTGCCCCGCGTCACCGAGTTCTGGACCCGCCTGGGCGCCGATGAACGTCTCTACGCTAAGTACAAGGCCATTGACCCCGCCACCCTGACGTCCGAGCAGCGCCAAGCCCACCGCAACGCGGTGCGCAACTTTGTGCTCAGCGGCGCCGAACTGACCGGGGCCGCCAAAGAGCGGTTCGCCCAGATCCAGGAACGCCAGGCCGAGCTGAGCCAGAAGTTCAGCGAGAACGCGCTCGACGCCACCGACGCCTTTGCCTACTACGCCACCGCCGAAGAACTGGACGGTGTACCTGCCGATGTGCAGCAAGCCGCTCTGGCGGCTGCGCAGGCCGAAGGCAAGCCAGGCTACAAGCTCACCCTGAAGATGCCTTGCTACCTGCCGGTGATGCAATTTGCCACCCGCAGCGATCTGCGTGCCAAGCTGTACCGCGCCTATGTCACCCGGGCCTCAGACCAAGCCGAGGGCGATGGCCAGAAGTTCGACAACACGGCGCTGATCGGCGAAATCCTGGCCCTGCGCCGGGAAGAAGCCCAGTTGCTGGGCTATGCCAACTTTGGCGAAGTGTCTGTCGTGCCCAAGATGGCCCAGTCCCCCACCGAAGTCATCCAGTTCCTGCGCGACCTCGCCCGCCGCGCCCGTCCCTATGCGGAGAAGGACGTGGCCGATCTGCGCGCTTTCGCCGCAGAACACCTGGGTCTGACCGACCCGCAGCCCTGGGACTGGCCCTACATCTCCGAAAAGCTCAAGGAAGCCCGCTACGCCTTCAGCGAGCAGGAACTCAAGGCGTACTTCACAGCCCCTAAGGTGCTGGCAGGCTTGTTCAAGATCATTGAGACGCTGTTTGAGGTGTCCATCCGCCCCGACACGGCACCGGTGTGGCACCCTGCGGTGGAGTTCTATCGCATCGAGCGCGACGGCCAGCTGGTGGGCCAGTTCTATCTCGATCAGCCCGCGCGCACCGGTAAACGGGGCGGCGCCTGGATGGATGACGTGCGCACGCGTTGGCAGCGCCCCGACACAGGTGTGTTGCAGACGCCCGTCGCCCACCTGGTCTGCAACTTTGCGGACGGTGTGGACGGCAAGCCACCCCTGTTGACGCACGACGACGTGATCACGCTATTCCACGAGTTTGGTCATGGACTGCATCACATGCTGACCCAGGTGAACGAACGCGATGTCTCCGGCATCGGCGGGGTGGAATGGGACGCCGTGGAGCTGCCCAGCCAGTTCATGGAAAACTTTTGCTGGGAATGGGATGTGCTGCGGCACATGACCGCCCACGTGGACACCGGTGAGCCGCTGCCGCGCGCGTTGTTCGACAAGATGATCGCCGCCAAGAACTTCCAGAGCGGCATGCAGACGCTGCGCCAGATTGAGTTCGCGCTGTTCGACATGCTGCTGCACACCGAGCACGACCCGGCCCAGGACTTCATGCCCCTGCTGACCCAGGTTCGGCAGGAGGTGGCTGTATTGCAGCCGCCCGCCTTCAGCCGCACGGCCCACACCTTCAGCCACATCTTTGCGGGTGGCTACGCGGCCGGGTATTACAGCTACAAGTGGGCCGAAGTGCTCAGCGCTGATGCCTACGCCGCCTTTGAAGAAACCGCCGGCAGCGACGGCTTGCCCAGCACCGAAACGGGACGGCGCTACAGAGAGGCCATCCTGGAGGCGGGCGGCAGCCGCCCCGCCATGGAATCCTTCAAAGCCTTCCGTGGACGGGAACCCAGCCTGGATGCCCTGCTGCGCCACCAGGGGATGGCAGAAGAGCTGACTGCCTGAGGCTTAGACCGAACAAACCGCAGACTGCCCCACAACAAACACAGCCCACACGAATGAGGAGAACCCATATGCCCCGTCTTAAGTTCGCTCCTGCTGCAGCTGCCTCCTTGTTGTTGGCCTTGGCATCTGTAGGTGCTCAGGCGCAGGCGGTCTATCGCATCGTCGGTCCGGATGGCAAGGTGACCTTTTCGGACCGCCCCCCTGCCGAGGCTACTGCCCAGCCAGCGCGCAGCAGTGCCGCCCCGGCAAGCCCTGCGACTGCCAACGGAGCGTTGCCCTACGAACTGCGGCAGATTGCCAACCGGTACCCGGTGACCATCTACACCGGCAGCGACTGCGCGCCCTGCGGCAGCTTGCGCAACCTGCTCACATCACGCGGCGTGCCTTACACCGAGCGCACAGTGGTCAGCAATGAAGACATCGCGGCACTACAGCGCTTGAGCGGCAATTCCAGCCTGCCGTTTGGCACCATCGGGGGCCAACAGTTGGTGGGGTTTTCTGACGCCGAGTGGATCCAATACCTCGACGCGGCGGGCTACCCCAAACAATCTCAGTTGCCCAGCAACTATCGCCAGCCAGCGCCCGCACCTCTGGTCGCAGCCAAGCCGGTAGAGGCGACACCAGCGCCCCCTCCAAAAGCTCCCGCACGGCCCACGCCGCCACCACCGGCGAATGATGGTCCCACGCCGAGCAATCCGGCAGGCATCCGGTTCTGACAGTGCCATGTGACCGCTACCTGCCGTGAGACCATTTGCTCACCCATAAAAAAGAGGCCTGTAAAGGCCTCTTTTGCATTGACTTTGTATCGACAGGCAGCGGGCGTGAGAGCGCCCCCCCCCATCCACCGCCCTAATCGTCAATAGGCGATCGTCTTCACCCCCTGCGCCGTGCCGAGCAAGCACACGGACGCCTTCTGGTGGCCAAACACCCCCACGGTCACCACGCCAGGCCATTGGTTGATCTCGGATTCAAACGCCAGCGGATCGGTGATGGACAGGCCCTTCACGTCCAGAATGTGCTGGCCGTTGTCGGTCACCAGCGGCTGTCCGTCTTTAAGCCGCAGGCTCGCCTGTCCACCCATGGCCGCAAAACGGCGCGCAATGTGATTGGCGGCCATCGGGATCACTTCCACTGGCAACGGAAACTGGCCCAAGGCCTTGACCAACTTGGATTCGTCGGCAATGCACACGAAACGCTCAGCCAGCGCCGCCACGATCTTCTCGCGGGTCAATGCTGCGCCACCGCCCTTGACCATGTGGCCCTGGCCGTCGATTTCGTCGGCGCCGTCGATATAGACGGAGAGTGAAGGCACTTCGTTGGCATCGAACACGGCAATGCCCAGTGCCTTCAGGCGTTCTGTGCTGGCGACCGAGCTGGATACTGCGCCCTTGATCTGGTCCTTCATGCCCGCCAGGGCATCAATGAACTTGTTGACGGTGGAGCCTGTGCCCACCCCCACAATCTCGCCAGGTACCACGTATTGCAGCGCGGCTTGGCCTACCAGGGTCTTGAGTTCGTCTTGGGTCAGAGGAGATGTGGTCGTCATGGGAGAAAATCGGGGGTAATCCTGAATTATCCCTCCATGTCCCTGATCCCCTACGCCCTCACCCGCCCCTTTCTCTTCGGCATGGATGCCGAGGCCGCACACGAACTCACCATGGACATGCTGGCACGCGGGCAGCGCACGCCCCTGCAGTGGGCCTGGTGCAACGAAACGGTGAACGACCCCATCACCCTCGCGGGGCTGCAATTTCCCAACCGTGTGGGCATGGCGGCGGGCCTGGACAAGAATGCGCGCTGCATCGACGCGCTGGGCGCCATGGGTTTCGGCTTTGTGGAAGTGGGCACCGTAACCCCCAAGGCGCAGCCGGGCAATCCCAAGCCACGCATGTTCCGTCTGCCCGAGGCCCGCGCCCTCATCAACCGCCTGGGCTTCAACAACGAAGGCCTCGAAGCCTTCTTGCGCAATGTGCAGCAGGCGCAGTTTCGCAAGCAGATCCGCCAACGGCACCCCATGCTGCTGGGCCTGAACATCGGCAAGAACGCCACCACGCCCATCGAGAACGCGACCAGTGACTACCTGATCTGCCTGGAGGGTGTGTTCCCCCATGCCGACTACGTCACGGTCAACATCAGCTCGCCCAACACCCAGAATCTGCGTGCGCTGCAAAGCGACGCCGCTCTGGATGCCCTGCTGGGCGCCATCGCCGAGCGGCGTGAGGCCCTGGCCACCCAGCACCAGCGGCGCGTTCCGGTCTTTGTGAAGATTGCCCCCGACTTGGACGAAGCCCAAGTGGCCGTCATCGCTGCGACGCTGCAGCGCCACGGCATGGACGGCGTGATCGCCACCAACACCACCATCAGCCGCACCGCAGTGCAGGGCATGCGCCATGCGGAAGAGACGGGAGGGCTGAGCGGTGCCCCGGTGCTGGAAGCCAGCAACCAGGTCATTCGGCAACTGCGCGCCGCATTGGGCAGCGGCTTCCCCATCATTGGTGTGGGCGGCATCCTGAGCGCTGACGACGCCGTGAGCAAGATTCGCGCAGGTGCAGATGTGGTGCAGATCTACACTGGCCTGATCTATGAAGGACCGGCGTTGGTCGTCAAGGCCGCCAAAGCCATCAAAGCCCTGCGCTGACCCGCAGGGCCCACAAGCCCCGGGGCTTATGCCCCATGAAAAAACGGAGCCTCTGATATCAGGGCTCCTTTTTGTTGCTCTATGGGATGAGCTGCGGGATACAACTGCACACCGCAGCACTGCTCAGCGCCGCAAGCGCATCAGCATGGGTAGGACAATGCCTGCCCACCGGATCAACCTGCGCGGGCCAGCCACCAGAGCAACACCGGCCATGGCCGCCACCGCCAGTGGATGTTCGCGCGCAAACCCGGCGGCGCGCAGAGCCAGTGAGGCGTCCGCACCGCCCGAGGGGCCCCCAGCTTGCTCCGCGAGTGCGTGGGCGTGGGCCTGGGCCCGGGCTACGCGGCGGGCACGCAGCCGCTCACGCTGTAGTTCGATACGGTCGAGCACACGCTGCTGCTCCACGGTGGGTGTAGTCCGCGCCACAGGCGCACTCCGTGGTGTGGTGGTGGAATGTGGGGTACTCACAAGCGCTCCTTGATGTCACGCCAATCCTGCGCGAGCTCTCGCCGCGTCAGTGCGAAACCACTGCCCGCACGTTGGGCCACAGACACCAACGAGACCGTGGCAGCCGCCCAGCCAGCAGCCCACACGCCAGCCACCAGCCATGCCACCAGCGTGCGCTGTGGCGAATCCCAAAAGTGCACCAGCACGGCCAGCGACACCATGATGAGCGCCACCACCGTGAGCCCGGCCACCAGGATGGTGAGCACCAGCAATTGCTGAAGGCGTTGTTTAAGGTCCGCCCATTCGAGGCGGGCCAGGTCCATGCGGTCTTCGGCGGCGATGGCCCCCTCGATAAGGTTGGCACGCCAGCGGGCCGCCAAGCCCTCCAGCCCCAGCAGCGAGAGCCAATTCATGTCTTGTCGCCTTTGTGCTGTGCCGTCATATCGGATGAGGGATCAGCGGCAATCAACGGCGCGCCAGCAGGAAACCGACCAACGCGCCCACAGCCAACGCCGCACCTGCCACACGCCACGGTTCGTCATGGGCATAACGGTCGGCCGCCAATGCCGCTTCCTTGGCCTGGCGTGCTGCGTCCTGGGCTGCGCGAACAGCAGATTCGCGCACGTTGTGCATGCCGTCGTCCAGGCGCTGGCGAAGCAACTTGATTTCGGGCACTGCGTCCAGATCCTTGTTGGCCAACAGCCCCCGCAGATCGGAAACCAGCTTTTCCAGTTCGCCCTGGGTGGTCGTGGTGTCAGAAGCAGTCATACAAGCCTTTCTGTGTAGTGCCAAAAGTGATGGGAAATCCCGCACGCCAACGTGGAGGACTGAAGTTCATCTTAGCCATCCGCGCAGAAACCCCTCGTAGGACGGGGACGCAAGAGGTTACTGATTGCAAATGGCTTGCCGCAGATCAAACCAGCGCAGCCACATGCTCCGCAATGGCGAGGGCACTTGTCAAGCCGGGCGACTCGATACCAAACAGGTTGACCAGCCCCGCCACCCCATGCACGGTGGGCCCTTGAATGACAAAATCTGCCGCCGGTGCATCCGGCCCGTGAATCTTGGGGCGCATGCCTGCATAGCCGGGCGCCAGAGCGCCATCTTGCAAACCAGGCCAGTATTTGCGCACTTCGGCATAAAAGGCATCGCCGCGCGCTGGGTCCACCTGCAGATCGTCAGGCGAATTCACCCACTGCACGTCCGGGCCAAACTTGGCTTGTCCGCCCAGGTCCAGCGTGAGATGCACACCCAACCCAGCCGCCTCGGGCACCGGATAAATCAGCCGGCTGAAAGGCGCCTTGCCCGTCAACGTGAAATAGTTTCCCTTGGCGTAAAACGCCGTGGGCACATGCTGCGGGGCCAGACCGGCAAATCGCGCGGCCAGTGCGGGGGCGTGCAGCCCAGCGGCGTTCACCACGGTGCGAGCGCGCAGGCGCGTGCCATCCAGCGCTTCCAAATCAATAGCATCAGAGCCAATAGATGCTAGCGCTAGTGGCGAATTCAGCGCCACCACACCACCCGCATGCTCCAGATCACCCTGCAACGCCAGCATGAGCGCATGGCTATCGACGATGCCGGTGCTGGGCGAGTGCAAGGCACCAACGCAGGCCAGCGCGGGCTCCATCTCCAGGGCTTCTTCGCGGCTGAGGCGTTGTAGGTCCAGCACTCCATTGGCACGGGCCCGCACCTGGATGCCTTCCAGGCTGTCCAGCTGGGCGGCAGAGGTGGCCACCAGCAGCTTGCCGCAGCGGCGGTGGGGCACGCCGCGCTCCGCGCAGTAGGCATAGAGCAATTCCTTGCCCCGCACGCACAGGCGGGCCTTGAGCGACCCTGCGGGGTAGTACAGCCCCGCGTGAATCACTTCACTATTACGCGAACTGGTGCCGGTGCCGATGGCGTCTGCCGCTTCCAGCACCATCACCTCCCTACCCTGCAGAGCCAGCGCGCGGGCCACTGCCAGCCCCACCACACCCGCGCCCACCACCACACAATCCACCGTATCGATCATCCGTGCGTCTCCGTGCATCACCTGCAAAGTGCCGCGTCAGGCCTGCTCAAAACCATCGAGCACGTTGACGGCATTGGTGCCCAGCTCGGCCGCCGCATAACCGCCCTCCAGCACGAACGCCGTGGGCAGACCCAGCCGCGCCAGGCGTTCGCCCAGGCGGGTGAAATCTGATGAGGCCAGCGCAAACCGCGAGATGGGATCGCCCTCGAACGCATCGAGTCCCAGCGAAATCACCAGTCCATCTGCGCGGTACTCCGCGATGCGTGCGCACGCCTTCTCCAAGGCTTCGAACCAGGTCGCCGCGCTGGTGCCGGCGGGCAAAGGCAGATTGAGGTTGAAACCGACGCCAGCCCCCTCGCCCGTCTCGTCGGCGTGGCCCAGGTAAAAGGGGTATTCCGTGCGCGGGTCGCCGTGGATGCTGATAAACAGCACATCGCTGCGGTCGTAAAAGATGCTCTGCGTGCCGTTGCCATGGTGGTAGTCCACATCCAGCACTGCCACACGCTGGGCGCCCTGGTTGCGTAGGGTCTGTGCGGCCAAGGCGGCGTTGTTCAAAAAGCAATAGCCGCCCATGAAATCCGGGCCCGCATGGTGTCCTGGCGGCCGTGTGCAGCAAAACGCGGCACGCGTGCCTTGCGCTACGCGAGCCGCTGCGCTGGCTGCCGCATCTGCCCCGGCCTTGGCTGCGGCCCAGGTGCCTGCCGCCATGGGGGTGCCGTTGTCCATCGAATACAGACCGAGGCGCGCTACGAAGTTGTCGGGCTCCACATCGCTGCGCAGCGTGCGCACTGGCCACACCGATGGAAAGGGTTGTACTGCAGCGTTGGCGGGGTCCAGCGCCAGCCATTGTTGCCAGGCGGTTTGCAGAAAGGCCAAGTAGCGCGGTGCATGCACTTGCTCCAGTACGGCACTGCAGTCCACATCAGGAGCCACCATGGTGTGGCCGCGTGCGCGCAGGGCTTCCTCCACATAGTCCACCCGTGCGGGCTTTTCAAAACACGGCACGCGTTCGCCACGGAAGAATTCGTGGACGGGCGCATGCCCCTGGTGCAAGGGATTGTGGAAGGTGATCATGGATGCTGCGTTGCAGGTACGAGGGACAAATGTAGCGCGCCAGCCCCCCGCAAAGCTCCATCACCGATCCCTACGACGGTTTTGCGGGCTGCAGTGCGTTTTGAACCGAAAAAGAAAAAATCCCTGCAGGTCAATAACCTGCAGGGATTTTCAAATTGGTGGGTGATACATGGATCGAACATGTGACCCCTGCCGTGTGAAGGCAGTGCTCTACCGCTGAGCTAATCACCCGTCGCAAGCACCTTGGAGAAAGATACCGCTGCGAAAAGTCTGGCAACAACTGGTGGGTGATACATGGATCGAACATGTGACCCCTGCCGTGTGAAGGCAGTGCTC
>NZ_JBMDJH010000020.1:0-89762 GCF_057809085.1 Acidovorax sp. FG48
CGTCAGCTGGGGCAAGCTGTGGATCAAGCGCGTCATCTGTTGCTGTCGCATGGCCCTCTCCTGGGGCAGACGCAAGGGCGTCGTGCCCTAAAGATGAGGACCATGGGGCGCGATTAAAGGGGCATCACTAGCATTCGCTAGAAGAGCCTGAAAATTGCCAAAGTACGGCGCGTGAGGCATGGAGTTGCCTTCAGCCGACCAGCAACGCGCCCAGGCGTGCCAGGTTCACGCCGCCGCTGCTGACGACCACGCCCACACGCCGGCCGCGTAGCTCGACGCGCATAGCGCTTGCCGCTGTAAAGCCCAGGCACCCTTGGGTTCCACCACCGGGTGCATGCGCTCGGCAAAAAATGGACATGCCGTCCACCAGTTGCTCGTCCGTCACCGTGAGGATGTCGTCCGTATCGCGCCGGATGATGGCAAAACTGATTTGCCCCAGGTGCTACGTCTGCGCGCCATCGGCAATCGTCTTGGTCGTATCGATGTGCGCGATGGACCCGCTGCGCCAGGACTGCTGGCCGTCGTTGCCCGCAGCGGGCACTACGCCGTAGAGCTTGCAGCGGGGCGGCAGGGCCCGCGTGGACAGCGCCGTGCCCGACAGGAGCCCGCCGCTGTCCAGGCACACGAACAGCGCGTCGAGTGCGCCGACTGCCTCGAACAGCTCCTTCGCCGCCGTGCCGTGCCCTGGCCTGCCAGCACGTCGGCATGGTCGAACGGGGGAATCACTTTGAGGCCGTACTGCGGCGCCATGGCGCGGGTGCTCTGTTCGCGGTCCTCGATGTAGCGGTCATAGAGCACCACCGTGGCGCCCTACCCCAGAGTGGTGGCGACCTCGGCGGCGGGCACCTCCCGCGGCATGACGATGGTGGCCGGAATGCCCAGCTCTCGCGCTGCGAGAGCGATGCGCTGGGCGCGGTTGTCGGACGAAAGCGCCACCACACTCGCCTTGCGCTGGGCTGCATCGAAGCGATAGAGCATGGTGAACGCCCCCCGGAACTTGAAGGCGCCCATGCGCGGCATGGTTCTCGCACTTGGAGAGCACCTGCGCACCCCATTCCGCGTCGAGGCTGCGCGAGGCGAGCATGGGGCGGTGGGCGTGCCCTGCGATGCGGCCGGCTGTGGCCACCACGTCGTCGTAGGTGGGCAGGGCCGTGGGGGCGATGGGAGTCTTCGTTCAGGGGGCTCAGCGCGAGTGAAGAAGGCGTTGGCGGCCGCGCCTAGCGTGTCAGGGCAGCTTCACGGCCGCCAATGCGTTTGAGGTGGAGAGGTACAGCGTAGACCCATTCACTGCGATGCCCGTGGGTTCGTCGATGAAGCCCGGCAGCGGGCCGGCCGCGAAGCCCTTGTTCCAGCGCTGGCCTACTAGGGTGCTCACCTGGCCGTCGGCGCCGATCTTGCGCACCACGCGGTTGCGCGGATCGGTCACGTAAACGTTTCCGCTGGCATCGGCGGCCAGCCAGGCGTGGGAGTCCGAGATGGCTGCGCCGGTGTCCACGGTCAACTGCGCCGAGGCCACCGGACCGTCCACCAGCGCGGGCGGCAGGTCCGGGCGCCCCGCAATCGTGCTCACTACCCCGGCGGGCGTAATCTTGCGGACGGTGGGGCCGATGCCCGTGATGTTGTGATAGCGGCCGTCCACCACGTAGAGGTTGCCCTCGGCATCTATGGTCATATGGCCCAAGGCCGAGAACTGCGCCGAGGCCGCCGGACCATCCGCGTGTCCGCGCGCATTGGGATTTCCCGCAAACACGCTGACGGCGCCGGCCGGGGTGACCTTGAAGACCACGCCCTGCAAGGAAACCGCATAGACGGTGCCGCCACTGTCGGCGACCATGCCGGTCAATCCCTCAAGTAGAAAGCCCGGTATCGCGTCGAGCTGGGCGGAGAGGTCGGCATGCACAGTAACGTTGCCCGCAGGACTTGTCTTGAGGATGCGCTTGAAGTCGAAAGAATAGATGTTGCCCGCTCCATCGATGGACAGCGGTGCTGAGCCGCAGAAGGCCACGTCGTTGATCGGACCTGTCATCTGTGCGCACGGGTTCTTGGCGCGGCCGAGGGTAGCCACCGTGCCATCGGATGTGACGGTGCGCAGCGCGGCGTTGTTGCGGTCGCGCACGTACAGCGTGCCTGCCTTGTCCACCGCCAGCGCGCCGGGGCTGTCAAAGCGCGCGGCGCTGCCGCGGCCATCGGTGTGCCCTGCCAGCGAGGCGGTGCCCACCTGCAGGTCGGGCGCGCCGGCGCGCGGAGTGCGGTAGACAACCGCATACGTTCGATAGGCGTCGGAGGGACCGTTTTCCGTGATGAGGAAGCGGCCTTCGGCATCCACCGCCAGATGTTTGCCCGCACAGAAGGGTTGGGGCAGCATGTTGGGTCCAAAGCTGCAGTTGTCCGCGCGCCGCACGGTTGTGACGGAGCCATCGGCCGCGATCTCGCGAACGGGCGTGCCCTCATAGCGGTCCAGGACGAACACTCGGTTGGAGCGGTCTATCGCGATGGCCTGCAATGCACCAAATTTGGCCGCGCTAGCCGCCCCATCCACGTAGCCCGCGTTATTGGGAGTCACCGTGCCCGACAGCACAGTGGCCTGTCCGTTGGGCGCGTACTTGCGCACCACATGATCGTTGGGATCTGCAGCGTACAGGGTTCCTGCCGAGTCGGTCGCCAGGTTGACGGGGTATAGGCGGTCTGGGTTGTTTCTCCCGAAGCCCGGAGTTGCGTACTGGCTGGCCCTGAAGATGACCGTTGTGACCACCCCTGCGGGCGTGATTTTGCGGATGGGATTGCCTGTCGGCGTCTGGGAGATGTCTTGCAAGGTTGGCGCCCATTCGGACACAAACACATTACCCTCCCGGTCCACCGCAATGCTGGTCGGGCTGCACAGCGTGGCTGCCGTACCGGTGCCATCGGCGTTGCCGCACACGCCCACCTTGCCGGCCAGCGTGGTGACGTTGCCCGCGGCATCGATCTTGCGCACCAGGTGGTTGCCGGCGTCTGCCACATAGGCGTTGCCGGCCGCATCCACCGCCACGGCCTGAGGGACATTGAAGCGGGCTGCAGTGCCCGAGGCATCCAGGTAGCGCGGCCCTTCGCTGCTGGCGTCGCTGCGGGTGGGACCTCCGCCCGCCCAGGTGCTGAGCTGCCCGGTGGGCGCTAGCCGGCGAATGGTCTGGTTTCCCGGGTCGGTAATCAGTACATCGCCGTTGGGTGCCAGTGCCATGCCGCCGCTGTCGGTACTGATCTTGGCAGCAGTGCCCAGGCCGTCCTGTGTTCCTGGCCCCTCGGTAGTGCCAGCCAGCAACGCCAGGGGCGTGGCGGGGGGCGGCGGAGGAGGCGGTGGCGCATCACCCCCTGACCCTCCACCGCACGATACCAGCGCAGACATGGCCAGCGAGGTCCAGAGCGAGCGGAACAGCCGACGGCGGCTGGACATGGATGCATCGGGCATGGTTGCGTACCTCAGGAATAACAATGAACGGGTGGGGCGCCGCCGCTGGCTAGCGTGCCGCAGCGATGCTGCACAAGGATTGACGGTGGCGCCATGGCGGCGGCACGCCCGGCGCGAGCACGGTGCACGACAGCTGGCTGCGGGTTGATCACGGCAAGTGCACCTGCACCACGGCGTTGGGCACCGAGAGGTACATCATGCTGCCCCGCACGGCGATGCCGCTGGGGCGGTCGATAACGCCAGGCAGATCGCCTGCCGCAAACCCGTGCTTCCAGGCTTGGCCAGCGAAAGTGCTGACCTTGCCGTCGGTACCGATCTTGCGGACCACACTAGCGAAGGGATCGGTGACATAGACATTGCCCTTGCTGTCCACGGCGAGACTGGCCGATTGCGCAGGCCAGCTCGTACCGCGCTGCACATGGAAGCGTGCGGCATCGGCAGGCCCATCGCCGTAGGCGGGCGCCGCGGTGGCGTCGCCCGCCAGCGTGGTGACCATGCCCGACGGCGTGATCTTCCGAATCGTTGGTCCCACCTTGTTGGTGTCGTGGTACAGGCCATCGACAACGTACAGGTTGCCCGCCGCATCGGTCGTCATGTGGCCCAGCGCCGAGAACTGTGCTGCCGCGCCTTGCCCGTCCACATGGCCCACAGTGCCCAGGGTGCCGGCAAACGAGGTGATTTCGCCTTTGGTGTCGATCTTGAAGATCGCGCCCTTGAGGCTGGAGACATACACGTTGCCGGTGGTATCGGCTGTCATGCCGGATGCCACACCCAGGAAAGCCGTTGGCACCTTGTCCAGCCACGGCGCCAGGTCGGCCAGAAGCACGGTATTGCAATTGGCCGTCTTGTAGATGCGTGCGCTATCCATGGTGTAAAGGTTGCCCGCGCCATCCGTGGCCAGGGGCGCCTGGTAGCGGGAGGGAATCTGGGTGGCTACGCCGGTGATCGCCGTGCAATGGCCGCCGGGCTTGCCCAGGGTGCGCACCAGCCCGTCCGTCTGCACCGTGCGGATGGTGCGGTTGCCCTCGTCGCGCAGGTACAGCGTGCCCGCCGGGTTCAACGCAATTGAGCCGGGCATGTCAAAGCGCGCGGTGTTGCCTTGCCCGTCGTTCGCACCTTCGGCCGAGGGGATGCCCGCCACCGCCGTGGAGTTGCCTTGGGGCGTGTACTGGCGCAACTGTGCGTACCTGACCGTGCGCATGCCGACGCCGTTGTTGCTGGAGCCGGTTTCGGCGACCAGGAATTGCCCGCCAGCGGTCACGGCCATCTGGTCCGCGCTGCACAGGGTGCCGGGCCCGGCGCCACGGCCATCGTTTCCCACGTTGCAGTCCGTGGCCCGCACGAGGGTCGTCACGCTCCCGTCGCTGCCAATCTGGCGGATGGATGGTGTGGCGTACCAGTCGAGCACAAACAGGCGGTTCGCCGCGTCAAAGCCAATCGCCTTCAAATCACCGAACTTTGCCGCTGACGCGGGACCATCGGCGTTGCCGCTGTTTTGCGCGGCTGCCACGCCGGACACTGTGGTGGCTTGGCCACTGGCCGCATAGCGGTGGATGACGTGGTCGTTTGGATCGGCCGCGTGCAGGACGCCGTTGGCGTCAACGGCCAGGAAGACAGGCCGATAGATTTCAGTAACGGGACCGGAAATGAAGACCGTGCTGGGGTACTGGCTGGCCTTGCTGGTCAGCGTGGTCACTGCACCTGTGGGCGCGATCTTGCGAATGGGGTTGGCGACGATCTGGGTGGGCGACTGCGTGATTTCGGACACGTACACATTGCCCGCTTTGTCGACGGCGATGCCGGTGGGGCGGCAGAAACTGGCGGCGTTACCGATGCCATCCTCGTTGCCACAGACCCCGACCTTGCCTGCCAGCGTGGTCACCACGCCGGCCGCGGTGATCTTGCGCACCAGATGGTTGTCGGTGTCCGCCACGTAGGTGTTTCCAGCCTCATCCACGGCGACGCCCATGGGCCGGTGGAACTGCGCGACGGTGCCGGTGCCGTCGGCATGGTGGGAGGGAAGATTGAACACCTCCCGGTCGCCGTCGCCCGCCAGGGTGGTGACCTGAGTCCTGTCGGCACTGAGCTTGCGAACCTGGTTATTGCCGCTATCCAGGAAGACAACCTCGCCGGAGCTGGCCACGGCCATGCCGCCCAGGTAGGTGCTCAGCCGGGCGACGGTCAGTGCCGCGCCATCCTGGTTGCCCGCAGCGTCGGTATTGCCTGCCAGCAAAGACAGGGCGGTGGCGGGCGCCGGTGGCGCAGACGGCGGCGGCGGGGCCGTGGGTTCGGACGACCCGCCCGAGCCGCCACAGGCGCTGAGCAAGACGCTGGTGAGCGCGGCGAGCGGGCCAAGATGCCGCAGTCGCACTGCGGAGGTATACGTTGTCATGCAAATCTCCCTTGCGGGCCGCACGGCAAAAACGCCTGAACGATGCATGTGCATTCGCTGCGGACCACTTGGCTCTTTTATATAACCATTCAGGGGGTATTTCCGTGTCGGATGGATGCGGAAGATGTTTCAAATGGAAGCAATCTCGAGCGCACCGGACCCGGTTGGCCACATCCCTGCGCGGGGCACGGTGGATGCCCACTGTAGCTCTCGTGCAGGGGGCAGGCTGGGCTCACTGTGTCAACGGGCCCGGAAAAAGGCGTTGAGTACAAGCATGAGCCCAGGGAACTCAAGCGAAAAGCGCGCCCGGTTCACAAAATAGGCTTCGCAAGCTACCGCGAAGAACTCTGCGGGCGAGGTGGCGCCGTACGCGTCCAGCCAGGGCCGTTCGGCGCCGAAGCGCTCGGCCATGATCACACGCTCGCGAAACTGTTCGTAGGCGGGCTCCCAGGCTGCCCACCACGCTTCATACGCCGCACGGCCGGTGCGTGCGCCCATAAAGCCTGCGGGCAAGGGCGGGCAGCCGTTGGGTTGGCCGTTTTTCATGTCGAGCTTGTGCACGAACTCGTGCACCACCACGTTGTGTCCGCGCGCCGTGTTCTCGGTGGCGTTGCTCACATGCTGCCAGCTGAGCATGATGGGGCCGCGCTCCATGGCCTCGCCCAGCAGCACCTGGGTGTGCTCGTGCACCACGCCTGCCTCGTCCATCGTTTGGCGGCGCGCCACGGCTTCGCCGGGGTGCAGCACGATGCCCACAAAATCGTCGTACCAGTCGAGTGCCTGGGCGGGGTCGCCCCAGTGCAGCAGGGGCAGGCAGGCCTGCGCGGCAATGTCGATGGCCATGGCGTCGGTCACCACGAGGCCATGGGCACCGTGGAATTCCTTGTGGTGCAAGAAGAGGGCGCTCAGCACGCGCAGCTTGGCCTGGTCGTGCAGCGACAGCGCGGCCAGAAACGGGTAGCGCTGAACGGTCTGCAGCCACAGCGTGGCGGAGAGGTCCGGCACCGGGGCCACGGTGGCGCGCACGCGGCGCCAGAGGCGGTTGAGCAAGGGGGGCATGGCGATCGGGCTGCGGGAGGTGAGCCCGCTCAGTTCATGACCGCTGTTACTTGGGGGCCAAGGACAGCCGTTCCAAGCCCGTGCTGGACAAACGCAGTGTTTCCAGACGGGGGGGCAATGCCGCAGCATCCCAGTCGCTCAGCACCACGCGCTGCAGCCCAGGGGCCAGCACATGCTGGGCAGGCCGGTGGGTGTGGCCGTGGATGAGGGTGTGTGCGTCAGCGGCCTGCAGCCAGGCGACGGCGGCGGGGCCGTCCACATCGGCATAGCTGGCGCCGGATTGTTTTTTGGCCTCGCTCTCCTGGCGGATGCCACGCGCCTGCACGCGGCGCTTGGCCAGGGGCTGGGTCAGAAACTGCTGCTGCCAAGCGGCGCTGCGCGCCTGCAGGCGAAAACGCTGGTAGTCCACATCGTCCAGGCACAGCAGGTCGCCGTGACTCAGCACGTACCGCTGGCTGCCAAAGGCCAGGACCGTGGGATCTGCCAGGCCGGTGATACCGCACGCGGCCAGGAAGTCAGGGCCCGCCAGAAAATCGCGATTGCCGTGCATGAAGTACACCGGCAGGCGCTGCGTCGCAGCCCGCAGGAGCCCGCAACCCTGGGCCTCGAAGCTGCCGGGCTCGCGCAGGGCATCGTCGCCCACCCACACCTCGAACAGGTCGCCCAGGATGAAGAGGGCGTCTGCCGGGGTGCTTTCCAGATAGTGCTGGAATGCGGCCACGGTGGCGGGCTCGCTGGTCTGCAGGTGCAGGTCTGAAATGAAATCGACCGTGCGCCAGTGCGGTGGAGCGGCAAGCTCCTCGAACAGGGGCACGGTCGTCAACGGGTCGGCAGTCAAGGCCCGGACCAGGCGGTGGATTTACAGAGCCACGGCCTTGTCGATCACGACGGCGTCAAAAGGCACGTCGTCATGGAAGCCCTTGCGGGTGGTGCGCACGGCCTTGATGGCGTCCACCACGTCCTGGCCCTTCACGACCTTGCCGAACACGGCATAGCCCCAGCCTTGGGCAGTGGGCGAGCTGTGGTTCAGGAAGGCGTTGTCCACCGTGTTGATGAAGAACTGCGCAGTGGCGCTGTGGGGGTCGCCCGTGCGGGCCATGGCCACGGTGTACTTGTCGTTCTTCAGGCCGTTCTTGGCTTCGTTCTCGATGGGGGCCTGGGTTTCCTTTTGCTTCATGTCGGCCGTCATGCCGCCGCCCTGGATCATGAAGTTCTTGATCACGCGGTGGAACACGGTGCCGTTGTAGAAACCGCTGTTCACATAGCTCAGGAAGTTGGCGGTGGACTTGGGGGCTTTCTCGGCGTCCAGTTCCAGGGTGATCACGCCCTGGGTGGCGGTCTCGGCCACGTTGATGGTCACGTGGAGTTCAACTTGTGGATTGCTCATTGCAGTGCTTTCTTCAAAAAATTACTTCACCACGGTGGCGGAGTTGATGGTGATTGGGGTGTTGGGCACGTTCTGGTGCGGGCCCTTGTTGCCGGTGGCCACAGCCTTGATCTTGTCCACCACGGCGGTGCCTTCGACCACCTTGCCGAACACGGCATAGCCGTGGCCGTCGGGGCTGGGGGCGTTGAGCATGGCGTTGTCCTTCACGTTGATGAAGAACTGCGAAGTGGCCGAGTTGGGATCACCGGTGCGCGCCATGGCGATGGTGTAGGTGTCGTTCTTGAGGCCGTTCTTGGCTTCGAGCGGAATGGGTGCCTTGGTGGGCTTTTGCTGCATGTCGGGGGTGAAGCCGCCGCCCTGGATCATGAAGCCGTCGATCACACGGTGGAAGATCGTGCCGTCGTAGTGCTTGCTGTTCACATAGGCCAGAAAGTTCTCGACCGTCTTGGGAGCCTTGGCCGCATCGAGCTGCACCACGATGTCACCCATCGACGTGGCCAGCTTGACCTTGGGAGCGTCTTGCGCCTGGGCGGGTGCTACTGAAAACATAGCGGCCAGGGCAATACTTGCCAGCGCTACCGTCGAATTTCTTCTGGAAATCATCCAATCACTCCTTCGAAAAAGATCTGCCATTGTTGGCCGCGGCGCGTCCAGTACTGGCGCTTGACCGGCCCCGTGCGTGCGCCTTCAGCGACTTCGCCGAACGTTACCACCATGGTGTCGGCCGAGTCTGTCCACCGCAGGTAAGACTTGTCCTTGAGCTGGAGTTCCCGTCCCTTGAGGGCGCGGGCCTCGGCCTGCAGCACCTGGGTCCATTCTTCCAGCGGTTTCTTACGGTAGCTCTGGAAGTCGGGCGCATAAAAGCCCAGCAGGCGCTTCATGTCCCCTTCCGTCTTGGCGGTGCGCCAGGCATTGAGCACGGCGTCGAACGATTTGCGGTCGGCAGCCACGCTGTGGGGTTGTACCCATTGCAGCTGCCGCGCAATGACCACGGGGGTGGAGCGGGGCTCCACCGTGCGCAGGATGCGTTCGAGGTCGGGGTTGGCCAGCACCAGGCAGCCGTCGGTGGCAAGGGGCGCGCGCGAGAACTGGTCGGGCGGCGTGCCATGCAGCCAGATGCCGCTGCCGGTCTTGCCCCGGCTCTGGTCCAGGGGGTTGGGGTAGTTGATGGGCAGGGCGCCCGCGCCGTAGAAGTCCTTGAGCTTGGCTGGGTCCAGGCGGCTGGTGATGAAGTAAACCCCCAGCGGCGTGCGCTGGTCGCCTTCCACCTCTTTTTCGATACCGAGCTTGCCCACGGAGGCGTAATAGTCGGCCACCAGCCGCAGGCCCTGCGCGGTGTTTTCAAAGAGGTACAGCCGCGAGCGCGAGGTGTCCACCGCAATGGCGTGGCGCGAGCGGGGCGACAGCTCCAGGAACTGCGCGGGGATGGCGTTGGCGGGGGGGCGGCTGCGTTGTGCATCCACGCGCTGGCGCGATTCGGTGCGCAGTTCGGCCAGCGCCGCTGCTGCCTGGATGCTGCGGGCCGAGTCTGGCTCGGGGGCGACATCGCCCAGGTGCCGCAGAGGGCGTGTGCGCGACATGAGCAGGTCGCCGACCGCCAGTTGGGCCAGCTGGAAGTTGGGGTAGTCGCGCGCCAGGCTTTCTGCCTGTGCCAGGGCTTCCCGCCCGCGCCCTTCGGCTACCAGCTTGTAGACCGCCATGAGGCGGGCCTCCGCCTGGCCGTCACGCAACTCTGCCGGCGCGGGGGCGACAGGGGGCGTGGTGGATGCTGCGTGCGCAGCGGCCGCACGCCGTGCCTTGGCGCCCTGCGGCAGGGCGGGCGTGGCCAGCGAGGTGCCGAGCAGCAACAGCATCGCCGATGCGGCCCGGCGGCCCGGGGAGGTCAGGGGCACGAACATGCGGAACATCAATCAGCTGTGCGCTGGGGCAAAAAAAAAGCCCGCGCGGAAGGCGCAGGCGCCGCCTCGGGGAGCATGGTCAACCGCCCGTGGATTCGCGGACGATGGTCCAGCGACCGTTGTTGTGCACCAGGTCCAGGGTCTTGCGGCTGCTGACGTTGAGCGAATCAGCGCTGTAAGCCTGGCGGAAGCGGGCGGTGGCCTTGTCTCCTTGGACCGACACATTGATGTCGGACAGCTTCACGCTGATCTTGGATTTGCCGACGATGCGCGCTTCGCGCTCTTTCTCCCAGGCGGCACGGCCCTGGCGGCCTGGCGGGTCGAACGACTTGTCGTAGGCGCCCAGATAAGCCTTCATGTCCTTGGCGGCCCAGGCTGCAGCCCAAGCCTGAACGGCGGCGGTCACCGCCTGGGTGGACGCGTCAGCCGCCGCTGCTGCGGCAGGTGCCGGCGCGGGTGCCGCAGCAGGGCTGGCCGCTGGTGCGGGGGCGGCCGCAGGCGCTGAAGTCGAGGCAGGTGCAGGAGCCGGGGTGGCCGGCGCTGGTGCAGCCGCTGCAGGGGCTGGCGTGGGCGCAGGAGCGGCTGCGGGACGCTGGGTCACTACCACGGCGGGAGCCGGTGCGGCAGCGGCAGGGCGGCCGGCCTTGCTACCGGGCTCGTTGGAGAACAGCTCGCGGATCAGCGCCAGCTTGGGTTTGACGGAGTTGGCGTTGTTGGCATCCAGCTGCAGCGCCTTGTTGTAGGCCTGGCTGGCGAGCTTGGCGTAGATGTCGCCCAGATTTTCCTGCGCGGTGGCGTAGCTGGGGTTGGTGCGGATCGCCATTTCTAGCGCTGTGCGGGCCTTGTCCAGCTGGTTCTGGTTGGCGTACAGCACGGCCAGGTTGTTGTAGGGCTCGGGCAGCTCTGGGTACTCTTCGGTGAGCTTGGTGAAGGTAGCAATGGCGTCGGCCTGCTTGCCCGAGTCCGTCTGGGCCACGCCGCGCAAGAAGCGCAGTTGGGGGTCACGCGGGTTGGCCGCCAGGCGCTGGTCGGCCTTGGCCAGCGCCTCGGACGCCTTGCCTGCCTTGAGCAGCTGGGTGATGTCGGCATAGTCGTCCGCATGGACCACGCCCGTGCCCATCAGGGCGGTCAGTGCCAGAAGGCGCAGGAGGCGTGGGAGTGTGCGTCGGACTTGCTTCATGGGGGTACAAAGGAGTTGGGCGGCAGCCAGCCCGGGCGGGGGCTTATACTGCGGCGGATTGTAGCTGAGGGGGTTGTCATGACGGTACGCTGTTGCCGCTGGTGATTTTGCTGGACGCCCCTTGCCGGGCCACCCCCTTCCCAGGGCTGAGTTCCGCTGCTGCCGGGTGAGTCTCAGGCGCTCACCCACCCCCATCAAGTCTCCCGTTACTGAAATCCCATGAGTTTGCGCATCTACAACACGCTGTCGCGTGCATTGGAGGACTTTTCCCCGCTCGAACCTGGCCATGTGCGCATGTATGTGTGCGGCATGACCATCTACGACCTGTGCCACATCGGCCACGCCCGCATGATGATGGCGTTTGATGTGGTGCAGCGCTGGCTCAAGGCCAGCGGCCTGCGCGTGACTTATGTACGCAATATCACCGACATCGACGACAAGATCATCAAGCGCGCGCTGGAGCGGGGCATCACCATCCGCCAGCTCACCGACGAGATGATTGCCGCGATGCACCAGGACATCGGCCTGCTGGGCATCGAGCCACCCTCGGTGGAGCCGCGTGCCACCGAGTACGTGCCGCAGATGCTCTCGCTGATCGGCCAGCTGGAGGGCAGGGGCCTGGCCTACCGCGCGAGCAACGGGGATGTGAACTACTCGGTACGCAAGTTCGATGGCTATGGCAAGCTCTCGGGCAAGTCGCTGGACGAGCTGCGCGCTGGCGAGCGGGTGGCCGTGCTGGACGGCAAGGAAGACCCGCTCGACTTTGTGCTGTGGAAGTCCGCCAAGCCTGAGGAGCCGCCCGAAGCCAAGTGGGACAGCGCTTTCGGTGCGGGCCGCCCCGGCTGGCACATCGAATGCTCGGCCATGAGCTGCGCCACGCTGGGCGAAACCTTCGACATCCACGGCGGCGGCGCGGATCTGCAATTCCCCCACCACGAGAACGAAATCGCCCAGAGCGAAGGCGCCACGGGCAAGCCGCTGGCCAAATTCTGGGTGCATAACGGCTTCGTGCGCGTGGACAACGAGAAGATGTCCAAGAGCCTGGGCAACTTCTTCACCATCCGCGACGTGCTCAAGACCTATGACGCGGAGACGGTGCGCTTTTTTATCGTGCGGGCCCACTACCGCAGCGCGCTGAACTACAGCGATGCCCACCTCGACGACGCACGCCTGGCGCTCAAGCGCCTGTACACGGCCCTCAGTTTGGTGACCCCGGCGCAGGTGGCGTCGATCGACTGGACCAGCCCCTACGCAGCCCGCTTCAAGGCCGCGATGGACGAGGACTTTGGCACGCCCGAGGCAGTGGCCGTGCTGTTTGACCTGGCGAGCGAGGTCAACAAGACCCGCTCAGCCGAACTGGCCGGGCTGCTGAAGGCGCTGGGTGGTTGCTTGGGCATCTTGCAGGGCGACCCGCAAGCGTTTCTTCAGTCGGGTGCGGCGGGGGTGGATGAGGCCGAGATTCAGGCGCAGATTGCTGCCCGGGCCGCAGCCAAGGCGGCCAAGAACTTTGCCGAGGCCGACCGCATTCGCAACCACTTGCTGGCTCAGGGCATCGTGCTCAAGGACTCTGCCGCCGGTACCACCTGGGAAGCCGCCCAATGAGCCTGGTTTTGAAGCCAAATATGCCAGTAGTGCAGGTGGAATAAGCGGTGGCAGCTTCTAAAAAGATAGCAAGCGACGCCGCGGCGCCGCCACTGGTGCTGGCCACGCCCGACTACTGGGCCGAGGCCTGCAAGCACCTGGTGAAAAAAGACCGGGTGATGAAGCGCCTGATCCCGCAGTTTGGCGACGCCGCGCTGCAGACCAAGGGCGACCCCTTTATCACCCTGGCGCGTTCTATCGTGGGCCAGCAGGTGTCCGTGGCTTCGGCGCAGGCCGTGTGGGAGCGTTTTGTGGCGCTGCTGCCGCGCGGCCTGAAGCCCGCCAGCGTGCTCAAGCTCAAGATCGATGACATGCGGGCCGCAGGCCTGTCGGTCCGCAAGGTGGACTACCTGGTGGACCTGGCCATGCACTTTGAGGGTGGCAAGCTGCACGTCAAGGACTGGGCCGCCATGGACGACGAGGCCATCATTGCCGAGCTGGTGGCCATCCGGGGCATTGGCCGCTGGACGGCCGAGATGTTTTTGATCTTCTATTTGATGCGGCCCAATGTTTTGCCCCTGGACGACCCGGGGTTGATCAGCGGGATCAGCCAGAATTACTTCTCTGGCGACCCGGTGAGCCGCAGCGACGCCCGCGAGGTGGCCGAGGCCTGGAAGCCCTGGTGCAGCGTCGCGACTTGGTATATTTGGCGGTCTCTGGACCCCCTGCCTGTAACCTATTGACACCACTGCAGGCACGCCGGTTACAGTGCGTGCCATTCGTGGCAACCCCGCCGGGTGCGATCCCCAAGGAGAAAAACGTTGGCGAAAAAGACCTTTCTGGATTTCGAGCAGCCCATCGCCGAGCTGGAGTCCAAAATTGAAGAACTGCGCTACGTGCAGACCGAGAGTGCCGTCGATATCTCGGAAGAGATCGACCAGCTGAGCAAGAAGAGCCAGCAGCTCACCAAAGACATCTACAGCGAACTGTCGCCCTGGCAGATCACCAAGATCGCCCGCCACCCCGAGCGCCCCTACACGCTCGACTACGTGCGCGACATCTTCACCGACTTCGTCGAGCTGCACGGCGACCGCCACTATGCGGATGACCTGTCCATCGTGGGTGGCCTGGCCCGCTTCAACGGGCACGCCTGCATGGTCATTGGCCACCAGAAGGGCCGTGACACGAAGGAGCGCGCTATGCGCAACTTCGGCATGAGCAAGCCCGAGGGCTATCGCAAGGCCCTGCGCCTGATGAAGACGGCCGAGAAGTTCAAGCTGCCCGTGTTCACCTTTGTGGACACGCCCGGCGCCTACCCCGGCATCGATGCCGAGGAACGCGGCCAGTCCGAGGCCATCGGCCGCAACATCTTCGAGATGGCGCAGCTCGAAGTGCCCATCATCACCACCATCATTGGCGAAGGTGGCTCCGGCGGCGCCCTGGCCATCAGTGTGGCCGACCAGGTCGTGATGCTGCAGTACGCCATCTACTCAGTCATCAGCCCCGAAGGTTGCGCGTCCATCCTCTGGAAGACCAGTGAGAAGGCGCAAGAGGCGGCCGACGCCCTGGGCATCACCGCCCACCGCCTCAAGGCCCTGGGCCTGGTGGACAAGATCGTGAGCGAGCCCGTGGGCGGCGCCCACCGTGACCACAAGCAGATGGCAGCCTTCCTCAAACGCGCTTTGGGTGATGCCTTCCGCCAGGTGGCAGACCTCAAGACCAAGGACCTGCTGGACCGCCGCTACGAGCGCCTGCAGAGCTACGGCCGCTTCAGCGACACCAAGGCAGACGCTCGCTGAGCAGCCTTGAACCCGGCGCTGGCCGGGGCTTTTGCACCAGTCCGGTGCGCTTTCAACGACCCTTCGGGGTCGTTGTTGTTTTTGGCGCCGAATCGTTCACGCGGCGCCTGTTTTACCTCTGGCGCGCAGACTGCTACCGGATGTAACATCTTCGAACACCGCCTGCGCGGGCGGTTGAAGGGGTGCTCCATGTCGCTTCTTAAGACGCTCAAGGGCCAGATCCTGGTGGTGTCTGCCGCCTGTATGGTGGCCGCCCTGTTGGTGCTTACGCTGGTCAACTATTTCTCCGCCCGCGCACAAGCGCGTGTTGCGTTGGCGGAGGAGGGGCAGGCCACCGCCAAGAGCCATGCGGAGGCCATCGAAGAGTGGACCCGCGCGAAGGCGGGCATCATCGCGGCCTCCATCGTCGCGTTTGAAGAGCCCGAGCCGGCTAAGTCCCTGGCCATGCTGCGTGATGCGGGCAAGTTCAGCACCGCGTACTTTGGCTACGCAGACAAAAAGTACGTTTTCTCCGAAGCCCGCAACCTCCCCGCCGACTACGACCCCACTGCGCGCCCCTGGTACAAGCAGGCTGCCCAGGCTGGCGCGTCCGTGGTCACGCCGCCCTACATCTCGGCCTCCGACCAGAAACTGGTGGTGACCTTTGCGACGCCGGTGGGTGCGGGCTCCGCACTCAAGGGGGTGGCTGCCGGGGACGTGTACATGGAATCGGTCGTGGCCAATGTCGCGTCCATCCAGCCCACGCCGCAAAGCTTTGCCTTTCTGGTGTCCGCGGACGGCAAGATCATCGCCCACAAAGACCAGGGGCTCACGCTCAAGCCCATCACCGAACTCTCCAAAGACCTCGCGATCGAGCCGCTGCTGGCTGCTGCCAAGAACAAAGGACTGCTGCCGACCGACATCGCCGGGCGCAGCCGCCTGCTGAGTGTGGTGCCGATCGCTGGCACGTCCTGGATGCTGGTCGTGGCCCTGGACGAGAGCGAAGCCATGGCGCCGATCCGCGCCATGTTGGCCACATCGCTGATCTCCAGTGTGCTGGTGCTGGTCGTGGCCGTGGCGCTGCTGGGGGTGGTGCTCACCCGGCGCCTGCGCCAGCTCACGCTGGTGCGCGATGCCATGCACGAAATCGGCGCGGGCGACGGCGACCTGTCACGCCGCATTGACGCGCACGGCGAGGATGAACTGGCCCAGATCGCCGGCAGCTTCAACAGTTTTGCCGGCAAGCTCTCGGGGGTGCTGGCTCAGATCCGGGACGCCAGCAGTTCGGTGCGTGTGGCCGCCGAAGAGATCGCCACCGGCAATCACGACCTGAGCGGGCGCACTGAACTCACGGCATCCAGCTTGCAGCAGACCTCGGCCTCCATGCAGCAGCTGACCGAAACGGTGCGGCACAACGCAGACTCTGCGCGGCAGGCCAACCAGCTGGTCGCCCAGGCCTCCAGCGTCGCGCAGCACGGCGGTCAGGTGGTGGGCAATGTAGTGACCACCATGGACCAGATCAATGCGGCCTCGCGCAAGATCAACGACATCATCGGCGTGATCGACGGCATTGCGTTTCAGACCAACATCCTCGCGCTCAACGCAGCGGTGGAGGCCGCGCGCGCAGGCGAGCAGGGCCGGGGCTTTGCGGTGGTGGCGGGTGAGGTGCGCAGTCTGGCCCAGCGCAGTGCCGAAGCGGCCCGCGAGATCAAGACCTTGATCAATACGTCGGTCGAGCAGGTGGAAAACGGCTCGCGGCTGGTGCACGACGCAGGCACCACGATGACCGACATCGTGACCTCGGTGCAGCGCGTGACGGACATCATGGCCGAGATCACCGCGTCCACCAACGAGCAGAGCACCAGCATCAACGAGGTGGGGCAGGCCGTGGCCCAACTCGACCAGATGACCCAGCAGAACGCAGCGCTGGTGGAAGAGAGCGCGGCAGCGGCGCAGAGTCTGAAGGATCAGTCGGTGCGGCTGTCGGAGGTGGTGGGTACCTTCCGCCTGTCCACCGATTCTGCCCACGCTTCGCCACGGCTGTCCCCGCCGGGCGGTTGAGTCGCAAGGGTCGGGGCGTCGCGGCGCCCCTAGTGCACCTTGCTGCCGGAGAACGGGGCCCCGTGATAATCGGCGCCCATGAACTGTTGCCCCTGTCCAGATGCTTGTAGCCGTGAGTTGACTCCAATGGCTGCTGGTCCGAGCGCTGGGCCTTCAGCGCCTGGGGGCCAGGCGCCATGACCCAATCCATGGACGTCGCCCTGCAAGCTTTCGCGCCCGCCTTACCTCTGGCGGTGGCGTTGAGCGGCGGAGCGGACTCGACCGCGTTGTTGCTGGCCTGTGCGCACCGCTGGCCGGGGCAGGTGTTGGCCATCCACGTACACCATGGGCTGCAGGCGGCTGCCGACGGATTTGAGCAGCATTGCGTGGCCTTGTGCGGCCAGCTGGGTGTGCCTTTGCGCGTGCAGAGGCTGGATGCGCGCCCAGCGCCCGGTCAGAGCCCGGAGGATGCTGCCCGGCAAGCTAGATACCAGGCTTTGACGGCTGTAGCGCTAGAAGATCATGTCTTGGGTGCTATTCAATCCGTAGCAATCGCACAGCACGCCGATGACCAGGTCGAAACCCTGTTGCTGGCCCTGTCGCGCGGAGCGGGCGTCGCGGGCCTTGCCGCCATGCCGGCCCAATGGGAGCGGGGAGGGCTGGTCTGGCATCGTCCTTTGCTGCAGGTGGCCGCGTCGGACGTGCGCCAGTGGTTGAAGGCGCAGGGCCAAGCGTGGGTGGAAGACCCCACCAACCGAGACGAGCGCTACACGCGCAACCGCATCAGGGCGCAACTGCTCCCGGTTCTCGAGGCTGCCTTCCCGTCCTTTCGGGAGACCTTTGCACGGTCAGCGGCCAACGCCGCCCAGGCGGCAGAACTGCTGCAAGAGCTGGCCCAGGAAGACCTGTTGCAGGTGGGACAGCCCCCGAAGATCAAGGCCCTGCAGATGCTCAGTCGCACCCGCCAGGCCAACGTGTTGCGACACTGGCTGCGCCACGCCCACCTGACAACCCCAACGGCCGCACAGCTGAGCGAACTGCTGAATCAAATCGGCGCCTGCTCCACGCGGGCGCACAGCATCCGTATCAAAGTAGGGAGTGGGTTTGTGGTGCGCTCGGACACTACGCTGGATTGGCTGAAACCCTAGGCGGCGTCTGACTTGGCCGGGCGGCAACTGTGCGGCGGATATTCGTTAGCTTCTGGGGCGTGTCGCCTTAGGCTTTTGAAACTCACCGCTTGGTGGTTTGCACGAAGTGCCCCTGGGCCTCAACCATGGTTTGCGTGAGCCTGGCGTAGTTTGGCGAAGGCTGGCATCGGCTGGACCCCCTCCAAAATGAGGCATAATAGCGGGATTGGAAACGTGACCGAGTGGCCGAAGGTGCTCCCCTGCTAAGGGAGTATGGGGTGTAGAGCCTCATCGAGGGTTCGAATCCCTCCGTTTCCGCCAAGATAAGCCCCAAGTGCTCAAGCGCTTGGGGCTTTTTCTTTGGTGTTTTCAGCCGCCTCGTTCTTTCAGGCATCGCCTTCGAACTGTCAGGCTCCTCGCACAGGTCACTCGTCGATGGATGCGCTCCATCGGCTGCCCCAATCGCTTCCTTTGTGGACCTTGTCGATCTCACGGCGGTCGCGTTTGGTGGGGCGGCCTTCTTGCAATGTGGCGGCGGGCTCGGGGGCCAGTCGGCGCATTTCCGCTGCCTTTTCGCGGGCGGCGATGCTGTCAGGGGTTTCCTCATACAGCTGTTGGGCCACAGGCGCAGGGCCACGGGCGCCGCTCAGGCCCCGCACGAGCACGGTGCGCGCCACGGGCCCTTGGCGCAGCGCCACGGTGTCGCCGCAACGCAGGTCGCGGGCAGGTTTGGCCAGTTGGCCATTGACGGTGACCCGGCCCTTGCCGATTTCTTCCGTGGCGAGGCTGCGGGTTTTGTAAAAGCGGGCGCACCAGAGCCATTTGTCCAGCCGCATCGTCTCCAGCGTGTTCATGGGCGAGATTGTGCCGTTTGTGCCACCGATGCGCTGTCAGCCAGGGGCGCAGGCAGTGGCAGGCGGACAACCGCATCCAGCCCGGTCACCTTGTGGCCCTGGACCCGGTTGGTCAGCGCGATGCTGCCTTCCAGCGCCTGCACGATCTCATGGCAGATGGCCAGACCCAGGCCGCTGCCGGTGCGCACGTCGCCCGCCGAGAAGGGCTGGAACAGGCGGGCCGCCAGTTCGTCATCAATGCCCGGACCGTGGTCGCTGATCGTGAGCGCCACATGCCGTCCGTCGCTGCGCAGGTCCACGGTCAGCTCGCTGCCCGGTGGTGCGTGGCGCACGGCGTTGTGCAGCAGGTTGCGGCTCAGCTCGCGCAGCATCCATTCGTGGGACTGCACCAGCGCGGGTTCGGTGTGGATGCCGAAGTCGAGGTCGCGCTGGGCGATGAGCGGCGAAATTTCCAGTGCCACTGCGCGCAGGACCTCGTCGAACCGGGTAGCGGGCGGCGCGCTTTGCTGGCGCAGTTGCTCCACCTTGGCCAGGGCCAGCATCTGGTTGGCCAGTAGCGTGGCGCGGTCCACGGTGTCGCTGATTTCGTGCAGGGCTTGCTGTGGCTCCACATCGCCATGCAGGGCGGACTGCACCTGGGTCTTGAGCACGGCCAGCGGCGTGCGCAACTGGTGCGATGCATCACGCACAAAGCGCTTCTGGTGCCGCAGCAGGTGGCGCAGGCGCTGCATGACCTCGTTGGTTGCGTCCACCAGCGGTTGCAGCTCGCGCGGGGCCAGCGGGGCGGCGATGGGGCTCAGGTCACCTTCGCGCCTGGCCTGCAGCTGCTGGCTGAGCTGGCGAACGGGCTGGGTGGCGCGCTGCACCACCAGCACCACGGTGAAGGCGATCACCGCGATCAGCAGTGCCTGGCGCAGCAGGGTGTTGCGCAGGATCTGAAGGGCCAGGGTTTCGCGCACCTCCAGCGTCTCGGCCACCTGGATCACCGCCATGGCCCGCCCCTGGGAACTGGCCACCGGCTGCAGCAGCACGGCGACGCGCACATCGCGGTCGCGGAAGCGGTCGTCGTAAAAGTCCACCAAGGCCGCATAGGGCGGGCGGGCAGGGATGCTGCCATGCCACATCGGCAGGTCTTCAAAGCCCGACACCATCTCGCCCTTCAGGGTCGAGACGCGGTAGAACATCTGGCTCTGGTTGTCGGCTTCAAAGGCCTCCAGCGCGGAATAGGGCACGATGGCGCGCAGCTGCGCCTCCTCGTCAAAACCCTTCACATCCAGCTGTTCGCTGATGCTCTTGGCGGATGCCAGCAGGGTGCGGTCGTAGGCCGTGTTGAGGGATGCCAGGGTCTGGTGGTACAGGCTCCAGGTGTTGAAGCCAATGAACAGCACCACCGGCAGCAAGATGCCCAGCAGCAGGCGCCGCCTTAGCGAGTGGTGGCGCACGCCTTTGGGGCTCATGTGTCGGCCCGCAGCAGGTAGCCCAGGCCGCGCAGCGTCATCAACGTCAGGCCCGTGCCGGCCAGCTTTTTGCGCAGCCGGTACACCACGACCTCGATGGCTTCGTATTGCACGTCCAGCTGGCCCGGAAACACCAGCTCATACAGCCTTTCCTTGGTCACCGCATGGCCGGGCTGGGCCAGCAGGGCGTGCATCAAAGCGAGTTCGCGCGGTGTGAGCTCCATCACCTCGCCGTGGAGGTACAGGGCGCCACTGTCCTTGTCGTAGCGGATGGCGCCGATCTGCACGGTGCTGGGGGCGAGGGGCGCCACTGTGGGGTCTGCGCTGCGGCGCACTAGGGCGCGCAGACGGGCCTCCAGTTCGTCCAGGTCAAAAGGTTTGGGCAGGTAGTCGTCGGCTCCGGCGTTCAGGCCCATCACCCGGTCGCCGACGGTGCCGCGCGCTGTCAGGATGAGCACAGGGGTGCGCAGGCCGCGCGACCGGGCCTGCTGCAGCACTTGCAGGCCGTCCAGGCCGGGCAGGGTCAGGTCCAGGATGACGGCATCGGGCTGCAGCGCGGTCCACTGGCTGAGCGCCGCGCGCCCGTCGCCCACGGCTGTGACCTCCATGCCGCGCCGGGTCAGCGCGCGGTGCAGCGTGGCCTGCATGGTGGGGTCGTCTTCTACAAGGAGCAATTGCATGCGCGGCACCATAGCACCGTCTCGTCGGGCCCCGCGCATGAGTGTTTTCCCTGAGTCTGAGGACAGCCGTTTGACAGGCAGCGCGCGCATCATCGGGCGGTTCGCAAACCTTATCAGGAGACAGACACCATGCGTCGCGATACCTTTCTGAAATCCCTGGCCGCCCTGGCCGCAGCGGGTGCGCTGCCCGTCTCGGCCCAGACGGCATCTGCCATCAAGATGATGATCCCCGCCAACCCGGGTGGAGGCTGGGACACCACCGGTCGCGCGTTGGGTAAGGCAATGCAGGACGCAGGGGTTGCCAGCTCGGTCACCTATGACAACAAGGGCGGTGCCGCCGGCGCGATCGGTCTGGCGCAGTTCGTCAACGGCAGCAAGGGCGACCCGAACGCCGTGATGGTGATGGGTGCGGTGATGCTGGGCGGCATCATCACGGGCAAGCCCCCGGTGGGCCTGGACAAGGTCACGCCGCTGGCACGCCTGACCAGCGAATACAACGTGTTTGTGCTGCCTTCCAACTCGCCTTTCAAGTCCATGAAGGATGTGGTGGACCAGCTCAAGAAGGACCCTGGCAGCGTGAAATGGGGCGGCGGCTCGCGCGGCTCCACCGAGCACATCGCAGCCGCCATGATTGCCCGTGAAGTGGGTGTGGACCCGGCCAAGATCAACTACGTGGCGTTCCGTGGGGGCGGCGAGGCAACTGCCGCCATCCTGGGCGGCAACGTCACCATCGGCGGCAGCGGCTACAGCGAGTTTGCCGAGTACATCGCTGCGGGCAAGATGCGGGCCATCGGGGTCACGTCCGGCAAGCGCCTCAAGGGCGTCGAGGTGCCCACGCTCAAGGAGCAGGGCATCAACGTCGAGATCGGCAACTGGCGTGGTGTGTACGGTGCTCCCGGTATCGACAAGGCCCAGCGTGACGCGCTGATCGCCTCCATCGAGAAGGCCACGAAGAGCAAGGCCTGGAGCGAGGCGCTGGCCAAGAACGACTGGACCCCCGCGTGGATGGCTGGCGATGCGTTTGCCAGCTTCGTGGACCAGGAATTCGCCAGCCTGCGCGCCACCATGGTCAAGTCCGGGATGGTGTGATGACTGAAGGCAGCACCATTCCATCGCCGCGCGCGCAGACCATCGTCGGCGCCGGTGTGCTGCTGGTGGCCGGAGGCATGGCCTTCGGCGCCTTGCAGATTTCCGGCGAGGCCGGCTACGGCGGCGTCGGTCCCAACTTTCTGCCGTGGCTGTGTACCGTGGTGCTGGCCATTTGCGGCGCGTGGCTCGTGTGGGAGGCACGCACTGGCGGCTACCGCGAGATGTCCGAAGCCAGCGGGCACCCCAAGGCCGACATCGGTTCTTTCGTGTGGGTGTCTGCAGGCCTTCTGGTCAACGCCGCATTGATCGGCACCGTGGGCTTCATCGTGAGCTGCACGATTTGCTACGTGCTGGCCGTGCAAGGCCTTCGCCGCGCAGCACGGCAGCCCCAAGCTGGCTCCGTCGGTACGTGGGTGAAGGATGTGCTGACCGGGCTGGCGATCTCGGCGCCCGTGTTCTGGGCCTTCACGCAGTTTCTCGCCATCAACCTGCCGGGCCTGACGGGAACGGGCTGGCTGTAAGGCCGCCGCATCCTCTGCCGCAGCCCGGCAAGACCCCTGACAACAACATCAAGAAGAGGTTCTGATGGAAATCTTTGATGCGCTTCTGGCTGGCTTTGCCACCGCCATCACGCCCGCCAACCTGCTGTGGGCGCTGGTGGGCTGTGCCCTCGGGACGGCCGTGGGCGTGCTGCCTGGCATCGGGCCCGCTGTGGCTGTGGCCATGTTGCTGCCCATTACCGCCAAGGTCGAGGTCACGGCCTCGATGATCTTTTTTGCCGGCATCTACTACGGCGCCATGTATGGAGGGTCCACCACGTCGATCCTGCTGAACACGCCGGGGGAGACGGCGAGTATGGTGACCGCGATGGAGGGCAACAAGATGGCCAAGAGTGGCCGCGCCGGTGCGGCGCTGGCAACCTCGGCGATTGGCTCCTTCGTGGCGGGCACCATTGCCACAGTGGTCGTGACGCTGTTCGCACCGGGCGTTGCGGAATTTGCCGTCAAGCTGGGGCCGCCGGAATACTTCATGCTGATGGTGCTGGCCTTCACCACTGTCAGCGCGGTGCTCGGCCAGAGCGCGTTGCGCGGCATGACAGCCCTCTTTGTGGGGCTGGCGCTGGGCTGCGTAGGCATGGACCAGATCTCTGGTGCCGCGCGCTACACCGCAGGCCAGATGGAGTTGCTGGACGGTATCGACATCGTGCTGGTGGCCGTGGGGCTGTTTGCCGTGGCGGAGGTGCTCTACGCTGCCATTTACGAAGGCAGCGTGAACGAGACGCAGAACAAGATGAGCCGTGTGCACATGACCGCACGGGACTGGAAACGGTCCTGGCCCGCCTGGCTGCGCGGTACCCTCATTGGCACACCGTTTGGCTGTATCCCTGCGGGCGGCACCGAGATCCCCACCTTCCTCAGCTACGCCACCGAGAAGAAGCTGGCCAAGGGCGAGGACAAGGCAGAGTTTGGGGGCAAGGGCGCCATTGAAGGCGTGGCCGGCCCCGAGGCGGCGAACAACGCCACCGTGACGGCTGCGCTGATCCCGCTGCTGACGCTGGGCATTCCCACCAGCAACACCACGGCCGTGCTGCTGGGCGCGTTCCAGAACTACGGCATCAACCCGGGCCCGCAGCTGTTCTCCAGCTCGGCGGCGCTGGTGTGGGCGCTGATCGCCTCGCTGTACATCGGCAACATCATGCTGCTGGTGCTCAACCTGCCGATGGTGGGTCTGTGGGTCAAGCTGCTGAAGGTGCCACGCCCGCAGCTGTACGCAGGCATCCTGATCTTCGCCACGGTGGGGGCCTACGGCATGCGCCAGAGCGCGTTCGACCTGTTCCTGTTGTATGCCATCGGCATTCTGGGTGTGGTGATGCGCCGGTTCGACTTCCCGACCGCGCCGGTGGTGGTGGGCATGATCCTGGGCCCCTTGGCCGAGGCACAGATGCGCAACGCCGTGGCGCTGGGCGAGGGCAGCTGGTGGATCTTCCTGCAGCGCCCGATGTCGCTCACGCTGGTGGTGATCGTGGCGCTGGTGTTGATCGTTCCGCGCGTGATGCGCCGCATGGCGGCACGCAAGCTGGCGTCTTCATAGAGGCCCCTGCGTCTGCGCACTCGTGGCGCACGCTGCACGTAAAAAAACCGCGCTCCAGGGCGCGGTTTTTTGTTTTCAGCTTGGGTTGTTGTGGCAAGTCTGGCACCGGGTTGTAGATCCCGAGCCTCCCCACCAGGAGACTTGCTCAACGGGGCTGGATGATAACATAAAATGCGAATAATTCTTATTTGCAAGGTGGTGCATGGATTCACTTCCCCAGGAATTTATGGCGTTGTGCAGGCAGTGGGGTGAGGCGCAGCAACGCTGCAGCAAGCTGGTGGCCGCTCAGGCCGCGCAACTGGAAGCGCTGTCGGCGGAGGTGATGCGCTTGCGTGCTGCAGTGATCATCCGGGATACGCGCCTCGCGTGGGCGCAGGATGCCCTGGCACAGTGGCAGGCGGCTCAGCCGGGCCTGCCGCGGCGACAGTCCATGGCCCGCCATATCGCCGTGCTGGCGGAGCGCATCACTGCCTTGTCGCGCGAGTGCCTGCGATGGAAGCTGGCTGCTTCGATGCCGGGTGCGTCGTCTCAGGCCCCTGCAGCACCCCAGAGCGCGCACCCATGCAAAGAGGTGGCTATCGAGGAGGACGCGCCAGTCATCTGCGACGTGGCACTGCATACCAGCCTGGCGGCCGCAGACTGGGTGATTTGCCAGACCGGCTGCATCAGCCATGACCAGTACTGGCGGGTGCAGGACCATTGCCGCCGCACCGGCAAGACCTGCATCCTGATGGCCCAGCCCCTGGCGGCGCAGCCGGTGCAGCCGCCGTCCGCAGTGGTGCTGCAGTGGGGGCATACCGAAGAGCGTCAGGCGGCTGACAAGGTGCAGTAAATGCCTGATGCGCAGATAAATCATGCCTTGAATGCTATAAATAGAGTAGCAAATGGCTGAGGGCTACGCGCTGTCCTCCCGATGACCGTGGCAGGGACAGGGATCCGCACGCACCTCCGCGCTACCATCCGCCCATGCCCCTTCTCACCGACGACGCCCCCGCACTGCCGCTGGATGCCCAGGGCATTCTGGAACTGGCGGCACGCTCCATGTTCCAGCTGTTCTCCAGCGTCAGCCAGGGCATGTTCCTGGTGGACCGCAGCGGACGCATCGTGTGGGTGAACGAGGGCTATCAGCGCTTTCTGCCGGACCTTGGTTTTTCGTCAGTGGACCAGTTCGTCGGCCGCACGGTGGAAGAGGTCATCCCCAACACCCAGATGCGCCGCGTGCTGGAGACCGGCCAGCCCGTGCTGATCGACCTGCTCACCAACAAGGCGGGCACCTTTGTGGTCAGCCGCATCCCGCTGCGCGACGATGCGGACCGCGTGATCGGTGCCATCGGCATCGTGCTGTTCGACCACCCCGAGACCACGCTGCAGCCGCTCATCAGCAAGTTTGCGCTGCTGCAGCGCGACCTGGACGACGCCCGGCGCGAGCTGGCCAGCCAGCGCCGCCGCAGCCTCGCGGTGGCGGGCGATGGCGAGCGGCGGTCCAAGTACACCTTTGCCAGCTTCATCGGTTCCAGCCCCGCGGCGGCCGAGGTCAAGCGCCAGGCGCGCCGTGCAGCGCAGTCCACCAGCCCTGTGCTGCTGCTGGGCGAGACGGGGACCGGCAAGGAGCTTCTGGCCCATGCGATCCACGCAGCGTCCAGCCGCGCCAGTGGTCCGTTCGTCAGCGTGAACATCGCCGCCGTGCCCGACACGCTGCTCGAAGCCGAGTTCTTTGGCGTGGCGCCGGGCGCCTACACCGGCGCCGACCGCAAGGGCCGCGACGGCAAGTTCAAGCTGGCCGATGGCGGCACGCTGTTCCTCGACGAAATCGGCGACATGCCGCAGAGCCTGCAGGCCAAGCTGCTGCGCGCGCTGCAAGAGGGCGAGATCGAGCCGCTGGGCAGCAACAAGCTTGTGCCCTTCAATGTGCGCATCCTGGCCGCCACCTCGCGCGACCTGGCCGCGCTGGTGCGCGAGGGCAAGTTTCGCGAGGACTTGTTCTACCGCCTGCATGTGCTGCCCGTGCGCGTGCCGCCGCTGCGGGTGCGGCGCAGCGACATCCCTGCGTTGGTCGAAGCCCTGGGTGAAGACCTGGCCCTGCGCAACGGCACCGCACCGCCCGAGCTGCTGCCGGACGCCATGGCCCTGCTGGCGGGCCAGCCCTGGCGCGGCAACATCCGCGAGCTGCGCAATGTGCTGGAGCAGGCGGTCATGCGCAGCGACTCCCAGTCCATCGACGCCGCGCAGCTGGAGCGCATCCTGCGCGAGGCCGGCGTGGAGCCCGCCGCCCCCGCCCCGGTGCAGGACCCTGGCCACGCCATCGATGCCGACGACGAAAGCCGCTACCTGCGCCCGCTGGCCGAGCAGGTGGCCGAGCTGGAGCGCAAGGCCATTGCCGCCGCCCTGAAGGCCCATGGCGGCAACAAGCTGGCCACCGCACGGCAGCTGGGCATCTCGCGCGCCACGCTCTATGGACGTCTGGAAAACCCTGAATAAAAATCAGACAAATGTCTAATTATTGGACATTTGATGTGTATTGAAATCAGTCAGTGTCGCCAAGGTGTCAGTAAAAGTATCTTTGAAATCAAGCACTTGGATGCTGGCACAGACTGTGCAATAAAGAAGCATCACAACAGGAGACATCGCCATGCAACGTCGCACTCTGGTCGCCCTCGCTTCCGCAGCCGTTACCGCCGCCACACTTTCTGCCCCCGCGTTCGCGCAGACCAGCGAAATCCGCATCGCCCACATCTACAGCAAGACCGGCCCGCTGGAAGCCTACGGCAAGCAGACCCAGACCGGCCTGATGATGGGCCTGAACTACGCCACCGGCGGCAGCATGACCGTCAATGGCAAGAAGCTCGTCGTGATCGAGAAGGACGACCAGGGCAAGCCCGACCTGGGCAAGAGCCTGCTGGCCTCCGCCTACTCGGACGACAAGGCCGACATCGCCGTCGGCCCCACCTCCAGCGGCGTGGCCCTGGCCCTGCTGCCCGTGGCCGAGGAATACAAGAAGATCCTGCTGGTCGAGCCCGCCGTGGCCGACGCCATCACCGGCGACAAGTGGAACAAGTACATCTTCCGCACCGGCCGCAACAGTAGCCAGGACGCCATCTCCAACGCCGTGGCCATCGACAAGGCCGGCGTCACGGTAGCCACGCTGGCGCAGGACTACGCCTTTGGCCGTGACGGCGTGAAGGCCTTCAAGGACGCGCTGAAGAACGCCAAGCTGGTGCACGAGGAATACCTGCCCACCACCACCACCGACTTCACCGCCGGTGCCCAGCGCCTGATCGACAAGCTCAAGGACGTGCCCGGCCGCAAGGTCATCTTCATCATCTGGGCTGGCGCGGGCAACCCGTTCAAGATCGCTGACATGGACTTGAAGCGCTATGGCATCGAGATCGCCACCGGCGGCAACATCCTGCCCGCCATGGCTGCGTACAAGAACTTCCCCGGCATGGAAGGCGCCACGTACTACTACTTCGGCATTCCCAAGAACCCCGTGAACGAAGCCATGGTGGCCGCGCACTACAAGGAGTTCAAGACCCCGCCAGACTTCTTCACGGCCGGTGGCTTCAGCTCTGCCATGGCACTGGTCACGGCCCTCAAGGCCACGAACGGCGACACCAACACCAACAAGCTTATCAAGACCATGGAGGGCATGAGCTTCGAGACCCCCAAGGGCAAGATGACCTTCCGCAAGGAAGACCACCAGGCCATGCAGAGCATGTACCACTTCAAGATCAAGGTGGACCCGGCCTTTGCCTGGGGCGTGCCCGAGCTGGTGCGCGAGATCAAGCCTGAAGAAATGAACGTGCCGATTCGCAACAAGCGATAAGCCGGTCTTTCGACTCCGCCGGAGAGTTGGCGAGTTGGTGAGTTAGCGAGGCCCGTCGGACAGGACCACCGTCCTGCTCCGTCGGGGCACATCCCGCAGGGGCGGCCGCCCCTCTTTTTCCAGTGAATTGATGCATGAACTCCCGGGTTGACACGGGGGCTGGGTCGGTTTTTCTCAAAAATTATTTGGAGACAAGACAACATGGCTTTCAATTTCATCCGGGCGGCTGCAGCAGGGGCTGCGATGGCACTTTGTGGTGCGGGCGGTGTTCACGCTGCCGTCAACCTGCCAGCACTCAAGATCGACAAGACACAGACCACGGTGTCGGGCCTGTCCTCGGGCGGCTTCATGGCGGTGCAACTGCACGTGGCGTACTCGGCCACGTTTGCCAAGGGGGCGGGCGTGGTGGCGGGCGGCCCGTTCTATTGCGCCGAAGGGTCCATCGTCAACGCCACCGGGCGCTGCATGGCCAGTCCTGCAGGCATTCCCACCAGCACGCTGGTCAGCACCACCAACACCTGGGCCAGTCAGGGAGTCATCGACCCCGTGGCCAATCTGCAGAACTCCAAGGTCTACCTGTTCTCGGGCACGCTCGACAGCGTGGTCAAAACCGGGGTGATGGACGCGCTGCGCACCTACTACAACAGCTTCGTGCCCGCCGCCAACGTGGTCTACAAGAAGGACATTGCGGCAGAACACGCGATGGTGACGGACGACTACGGCAACGCCTGCTCCACCAAGGGCGCGCCCTACATCAGCGACTGCAACTTCGACCTGGCCGGCGCCATGCTGCAGCACCTGTACGGCACGCTGAACGCCCGCAACAACGCCACCCTGCCCACCGGCAATTACATCGAGTTCAACCAGAGCGAATTCATCACCAACCACGGCATGGCCACCACGGGCTGGGCCTATGTGCCCCAGGCCTGCCAGGCGGGCGGCACGGCCACCTGCAAGCTGCACGTGGTGCTGCATGGCTGCAAGCAGAACATCAGCGACGTGCAGCAGCAGTACGTGCGCAACACCGGCTACAACCGCTGGGCCGACACCAACAACATCGTGATGCTGTACCCGCAGACCAGCACCGCAGCCACCAACAGCTGCTGGGACTGGTGGGGCTATGACAGCGCCAACTACTCCAAGAAGTCCGGCCCGCAAATGGCGGCCATCAAGGCCATGGTGGACCGCGTTTCCAGCGGCACGGGCGGCACCACGCCCCCCGACCCTGTAGCCCTGCCAGCCCCCACGGGCGTGAGCACCTCGGGCGCCACGGCCAGCAGCATGGCCATCGGCTGGGCCGCCGTCACGGGCGCGGCCAGCTACAACGTGTACCGCAACGCCAACAAGGTCAACGCGCTGCCCGTGACCGCCACCAGCTACACCGACACCGGCCTGGCTGCCTCCACCACCTACAGCTGGACAGTGCGCGCTGCCGATGCCAACGGGGCCGAAGGCGCCCCATCGGCCGCTGCATCGGGCACCACGCTGGCCGCATCGGGCGGCGGCACGGCCACCTGCACCACGGCCAGCAACTATGCACACACCCTGGCCGGGCGCGCGTATGCCGCCGGGGGCTACACCTATGCGCTGGGTTCCAACCAGAACATGGGCCTGTGGAACGTGTTCGTCACCAACACCCTGAAGCAGACCAGCACCAACTACTACGTGATCGGCACCTGCCCCTAAAGTGCCGGGGCGCGCTGCCGCAGGGCAGGGCGCCCCACCCATTCCATCGATTGACTCAGACCGTGAAAGTGAACCCCCACCCATGAGCACCTTGGCCACCAAGGACTTGACCATCCGCTTCGGCGGCCATGTGGCGGTCAACGGCGTGACCTGCTCTTTCGAGCCCGGCACGCTGACCGCCATCGTGGGCCCCAACGGCGCGGGCAAGACCACCTACTTCAACCTGATTTCGGGGCAACTCAAGGCCACCAGCGGCAGCGTGATGCTGGGCGGGCAGGACCTCACGGGCCAGTCCGTCTCGGCACGCACGCACGCCGGGCTGGGCCGGGCGTTTCAGCTCACCAACCTGTTCCCTAACCTCAGCGTGCTGGAGAATGTGCGCCTGGCCGTGCAGGCCACGCAAGAAGGCAAGCACCGCCGGGGCATGAACCTGTGGAGTATCTGGAGCGACCACAACGCGCTGACCCAGCGCGCCCGCGTGATCCTGCAGGCCGTGGCCATGACCGACCGGGCCGACACGCCCGTGGCCAGCTTGCCGCATGGCGACCAGCGCAAGCTCGAAGTGGCACTGCTCATGGCGCTGGAGCCGCAGGTCTACATGTTCGACGAGCCCACGGCCGGCATGAGCCATGACGAGGCGCCCGTGATCCTGAATCTGATCCGCGAGCTGAAGAAGGACAAGACCAAGATCATCCTGCTGGTGGAGCACAAGATGGACGTGGTGCGCGAGCTGGCCGACCGCATCATCGTGCTCACCAACGGCACGTTGGTGGCCGACGGCCCACCGGCCGAGGTGATTGCATCGCCCGTGGTGCAAGAGGCTTACCTGGGCGTCTCCAAGGACGCAGAGAAGGAGGCCGCATGAGCACGACGCCAACGACCAACCTGCTCGAACTCAAGGGTGTGCACACCCACATCGGCGCGTACCACATCCTGCACGGCGTGGATCTGGCCGTGCCCAAGGGCCAGCTCACCATGCTGCTGGGCCGCAATGGTTCGGGCAAGACGACCACGCTGCGCACCATCATGGGCCTGTGGCATGCGTCGAAGGGCTCCATCCACTTTGGCGGCAAAGACATCACGGCGATGAACACTCCCGCCATTGCGGGCATGAACATCGCCTATGTGCCCGAGAACATGGGCATCTTTGCCGACCTCACGGTGAAGGAAAACATGCTGCTGGCCGCCCGCAGCGCGCGCAACTCTGCGCAGATGGACGAGGCGCGGCTGCAGTGGATCTTCAAGCTCTTCCCCGCCGTGGAGAAGTTCTGGAACCACCCCGCCGGCAAGCTCAGCGGCGGCCAGAAGCAGATGGTGGCCGTGAGCCGCGCCATCGTCGAGCCGCGCGATCTGCTCATCGTCGATGAGCCCAGCAAGGGCCTCGCGCCCGCCATCATCAACAACATGATCGATGCGTTCGACCAGCTCAAGAAGAGCGGCGTGACCATCCTGCTCGTCGAGCAGAACATCAACTTTGCCAAGCGGCTGGGTGACACCGTGGCCGTGATGGACAACGGCCAGGTGGTGCATGCGGGCAGCATGGCCGCACTGGCGCAAGACGAAGAACTGCAGCGCTCGCTGCTGGGGTTGGCGCTATGAGTCGTATGAGCAATTTCAGGTGTTTTCGGGCGGTAGCGCAGGTATCTATTGCCGTGGCAGCTATCAAATATGTAGCTGATGTGCGTGGTGCGGCAGTAGCTGCTGGAGGTCGGGCATGAGCATCACCCGCGATTTCGACTGGAAGCCGCTGGCGCTGGTGCCGGCGCTGGCGCTGCTGGTGCTGCCCTTCATCGGCTCGCCCAGCACCTGGCTCACGCTCACGGTGGCGGGGCTGGCCATGGGCATGATCATCTTCATCATCGCCTCGGGCCTCACGCTGGTGTTTGGCCTGATGGACGTGCTGAACTTCGGCCATGGCGTGTTCATAGCGCTTGGCGCCTTTGTGGCCACCAGCGTGCTGGGCGCGATGGGCGACTACACCCAGAGCGCCGAGCTGTGGCGCAACCTGATGGCCGTGTTGCCCGCCATGGTGGTGGCCATGGCCGTAGCAGGCGCCGTGGGCCTGGCGTTCGAGCGTTTCATCGTGCGCCCCGTGTACGGCCAGCACCTGAAGCAGATTCTCATCACCATGGGCGGCATGATCATTGGTGAAGAACTCATCAAGGTCATCTGGGGCCCCGCGCAGATCCCGCTGCCGCTGCCCGAGGGCATGCGTGGCTCGCTGCTGGTGGGCGATGCGGCCATCGAAAAGTACCGCCTGGTGGCGGTGGCCGTGGGCCTGCTGGTGTTTGGTGTGCTGGCCTGGACGCTGTCGCGCACCAAGGTCGGCCTGCTGATCCGCGCGGGTGTGCAAGACCGCGAGATGGTCGAAAGCCTGGGCTACCGCATCCGCCGCCTGTTTGTGGGTGTGTTCGTGGTGGGCTCGGCCCTGGCGGGCCTGGGCGGCGTGATGTGGGGTCTGTACCAGCAGAACGTGGTGCCCCAGATGGGCGCACAGGTCAACGTGCTGATCTTCATCGTGATCATCATCGGCGGCCTGGGCAGCACCGGCGGCGCGCTCATCGGTGCGCTGCTGGTGGGGCTGATGGCCAACTACACCGGCTTCCTGGTGCCCAAGGTGGCGCTGTTCTCCAACATCGCGTTGATGGTGGCCATTCTCTTGTGGCGTCCGCAGGGCGTCTATCCCGTGGCCAACCGCTGATGAGGAGCCGACTGACATGCTGAACCGACTTCTCTCTGGCGACTATCCGCGCAGCAAGGTGCTGGCGGTGATTCTGGTGGCCATCTTTCTGGGCCTGGCGTTCGCGCCGTTCCTCTTCCCGGGTGTCAAGGCGCTGTCCGTGGCAGCCAAGGTGCTGATCTTTGTGGTGCTGGTCGCCAGCTTCGATCTGCTCTTGGGCTACACCGGCATCGTGAGCTTTGCGCACACCATGTTCTTTGGCATCGGGGCCTACGGCATTGCCGTGGCCACTACCCGCATGGGGCCCACGTGGTCGGCGTTGCTGGTGGGGCTGGCAGGCGCGCTGGTGCTTTCGCTGCTGCTGTCGCTCGCGGTGGGGCTGTTCTCGCTGCGCGTGCGGGCCATCTTCTTTGCCATGATCACGCTGGCCGTGGCCGCCGCGTTCCAGACACTGGCCTCGCAACTGTCGGACATCACCGGCGGCGAAGACGGCCTGACCTTCAAGGTGCCCGAGTTCCTTTCGCCCAGCTTCGAGCCGTTTGACGACCCCTTCCTGGGCGTGAGCATTGATGGGCGGCTGATCTGCTACTACCTGCTCTTCGTCACGGCCGTGGCGCTGGTGCTGGCGCTGCTGCGCATCGTCAACTCGCCCTTCGGCCGCGTGCTGCAGGCCATCCGCGAGAACGAGTTTCGCGCCGAGGCCATTGGCTACCGCGTGGTGGTGTACCGCACCACGTCCAGCGTGCTGTCGGCACTGTTTGCCACCATGGCGGGTGCCATGCTGGCGCTCTGGCTGCGCTACAACGGGCCGGACACCTCGCTCAGCTTCGAAATCATGATGGACTGCCTGCTCATCGTGGTGATCGGCGGCATGGGCACGATCTATGGCTCGGCCATTGGCGCCGTGCTCTTCCTGGTGGCGCAAAGCTACCTGCAGGATCTGCTGCGCCTTGGCAGCGAGGCCGCCTCAGGCCTGCCCTGGCTGTCTGCGCTGCTGTCGCCTGACCGCTGGCTGCTGTGGCTGGGCGTGCTGTTCGTTCTGTCCGTTTACTACTTCCCCACCGGTGTGGTGGGGCGCCTGCGCGCGGCAGCTGCGCGCAAGGTGGGGTGAGTGGCCCGGCCGCGCCGGGTGACTGGCGTGGCCTGGGTGTGTGGGTGAGCTGTGCAACAAAGACGCAAAGAAAAAACTCCAGGAGACAAGCACATGAAGATGAGCATGAAGAACCCGCGTTTTCGTCCCTTTTCTCGTCCGTTCGTTCCCGCAGTGCTGGCCGCTGCGGTGTTGGCTGCCTGCGGCGGCAGTGATGGCGACAGCGCCGCACTCAACACCAAGCCCGCCTACTTGGGCGCCATCAGCGAGTCCACGTACGACGGCACCAGCAACGACCTGCTGACGGCTGGCCTGGGCGCCACGGGGCTGGCGGCCGCCGTGCCACCAGCCTATGCTGACCCGCTCAAGCCCACCGCAGCCGAGTTGCGCCGCACCGCCATCCACACCAACTACCGCGCCATGCTCGACATGACGGCGGCCGGTGGCTACGGCACGCTGTATGGCCCCAATGTGGACGCGCAGGGCAAGGTCACCACCGGCGAAGGCAAGGTGGCGGGCACTGAGTACATCGCGTTTGCCGATGACGGCACAGGCCGCAAGAACGTCACCCTCATGGTGCAGGTACCTGCCAGTTTCGACCCCAAGAAGCCCTGCATGATCACCGCGACGGCGTCGGGCTCGCGCGGTGTGTACGGCGGCATCTCCACCGGCGAGTGGGGCCTGAAGAAGGGCTGCGCCGTGGCGTACTCTGACAAGGGCACGGGCGGTGCTCCGCACGACCTGCAAAACGACACCGTACCGCTGATGGACGGCACGCGCACCATGGCCGCCGCAGCGGGCAAGGCCGCAGCCTTCAACGCGGGCCTCACGGCCACCGAGCTGGCCGCTTTCAACACCGCCACGCCCAATCGTTTTGCCTTCAAGCACGCGCATTCGGGCCAGAACTCTGAAAAGGACTGGGGCACCACCACCTTGCAGGCCGTGGAGTTTGGCTACTACGTGCTCAACCAACGTTATGGCGCCACCGATGCAGCGGGCCAGCGCCTCAAGACGCTGACCCCGGCCAACACCATCGTGATTGCATCCAGCATCTCCAATGGTGGCGGTTCAGCGATTGCCGCGGCCGAGCTGGACACGCAGGGCCTGATCAGCGGCGTGGCCGTGTCCGAGCCTGCCATCGAGATGCCCTCCAACCCCGGTGTCACCGTGCGCCGTGGCAGTTCTGAAGTGGCCGTCACCGGCAAGACGCTGGTGGACTTCACGACCTACGCCAATCTGTACCAGGCCTGCGCATCGCTGGCGCCATCGGTCAGCACCAGCCCCTACGCTGCCGCTTTTGCCGCCGGCTTTGGCAGTGCGGCCCTGCCGATTGCGCCCAATCGCTGTGCCTCGCTCAAGGCGGCAGGCCTGCTCACGGCCTCCACCACGGCCACGCAGGCCGAGGAGGCTTTGCAAAAGCTGCGCGCCTACGGCTGGGAGCCGGAGTCCAACGACCTGCATGCGTCGCTGGCTGCTTTTGAAGTCGCTCCGGCGGTGGCCCTCACCTTCGCCAACAGCCTGTCGCGTGCCAGTGTCAAGGACCACCTGTGCGGCTTCAGCTACGCGGCGACAGCGGCTACGGGCGCGGTGACATCACTGGCACCCGCAGCCCTGGCTGGCATGTTTGCCACCGGCAATGGTGTGCCTCCATCGGGCGGCATCAACCTGGTCAACAACCTGGGCAAGCTGGGGCCGGCACGCGACTTCCTGTCGGTGTCGGATGCTGGCGTGGCCGACTGGAACCTGAGCGGTGCGCTGTGCCTGCGCAACCTCGTCACCGGCAACGACGCTGCTGCCAAGAAGCTGCAGGCCGGTGTTCAGGAAACCCGCCGCAACGGTAACCTGCGCGGCAAGCCCGCCGTGATCGTGCATGGCCGTGCCGATGCACTGCTGCCCGTGAGCCACACCTCGCGCCCCTACGCTGCGCTGAACAAGAAGGTCGAAGGCGCCGCCAGCAAGCTCAGCTATGTGGAAGTGGCCAATGCCCAGCACTTCGACAGCTTCATCGGCTTGCCCACCGTGCTGCCGGGTTATGACAGCCGTTATGTGCCGCTGCACGTGTACCTGAACCACGCGCTCGACGCCGTGTACGACCACCTCGCCAACGGCAAGGCGCTGCCCGCCAGCCAGGTGGTGCGCACGGTGCCACGTGGCGGCACACCGGGCAGCGCACCGGCCATCACCGCAGCCAACGTGCCGCCGCTGGCCACCACGCCCGCTGCCGCCAACGCCATTGCCATCACGGCGGGCGCCATCTCCATCCCTGACTGACCAGGACGCTGAACGACCTCTGTGGAAGCCCGGGGCCCGTGCACTGCAGGTGCATGCCCCGGGCCATTCCAGGCGCAGTCATCACAAGGACGGAAGCAATGAACACTGTGAAGAGTTGGGTAGGCCGCGTGTCGGCCACCCTGCGGTGGGGTGGACCGATGGCGTTGGCACTGGTCGTGGGGGCGCTGGCCCCCGCGCGGGCCGCCGATGTGGTGGTGGGGCAGGTGGCCCCGCTGTCTGGCGTGCTGGCCAGCACCGGCGCGCAGATGGTGCTGGGCGGCAAGATTTATTTTGACTGGGTCAATGCACAGGGTGGCGTGCACGGCGCCAGCATTCGCCAGGCGGTGGCCGACGATGGCTACAAGGTGGCGGACACGGTGGCCCGCACCCGCGAGCTGCTGGCCAAGCCCGAAGTGGTGGCGCTGTACGGCTTTGCAGGCACGGCCAACATCACCCAACTGCTGGCCGATGGCGTTCTGGAGCAGGGCGGCGCCGCACTGGTGGCGCCGTACACGGGGGGCGAGTCGCTGCGCAACCCGTTCAACCCGTGGATCTTTCATGTGCGTGCCGGTTATGCCGACGAAACCGAGCACATGGTGCAGCAGCTCACCACGCTGGGCATGAATCGTGTGGCCGTGATGTACCAGGACGACGGGTTTGGCAAGGCGGGCCTTGCGGGGGTGGAGGCGGCGCTGGCCAAGCGTGGCCTCAAGCTCGTGGTGTCTGCGGGCTATGAGCGCAATACAGACAAGGTGGACGACGCCGTCAAGGCCATCAAGGCCGCCGATGTGCACGCGGTCATCATGATTGCGGTGAACAAGCCCGCGGCGGCCTTCATCCAGCGTTACCGCGAGCAGGGCGGCGGCGCGCAGCTGTACAACATCTCGGTGGTGGACCCGACGGAGCTGGTCAAGCTCGCGGGCCTCAAGAACGCGCACGGCCTGGGCATCAGCCAAGTGGTGCCGTACCCCTACCGGCCGCAACTGCCCGTGGTGCGCGAGTACCAGACGCTGCTGAAAAAGTACGCGCCCGATGCCGAGGTCAACTACACCAGCTTCGAGCAGTTCCTCGGGGCCAAGGTGCTGGTCGAGGCCCTGCGCCGCGCCGGGCCGGCGCCCACACGCGCCAAGGTCGTGAAGGCGCTGGAGTCACTGCAAAGCTATGACCTCGGCGGCATCACGCTGGGCTATTCGCCCACCAACCGCATCGGCTCGCGCTATGTCGAGGTCACTGTCATCGGCAGCAACGGCCGCCTCATGAAATGAGCGCGGCTCAAAAAACTCTCCTGGCGTCGTTGTTGCGTCTTGCCGTACTTTCAGTACTGTCTGCCACGCAACGCCTAGCCAGGACCGCTTCGCTGAGTTTTGTGAGCCGCTACCCGTCCACAGGTTGTTGTGTCCGCAGCCTGCATCTATCCACCGACTCACAAGGTTGACCACCATGACTCCGTTATCGCGCTACGCCACCTGCGCTGGCTATGAAATCCATTACATGGAGTGGGGCGCGCCGGATGCCCCGGTGGTGATCGCGTGGCACGGGCTGGCGCGCACCGGCCGCGACATGGACCCGCTGGCCGCCCACCTGGCATCGCGCTACCGCGTGATCTGTCCCGACACATTGGGACGGGGCCTGAGTCAGTGGGCGCGTGCGCCGCAGGACGAGTACCGCCTGTCGTTCTACGCGCGCATCGCGGCCGACCTGTTTGACCAGCTGGGCATTCAGAAAGCGCACTGGGTGGGCACATCGATGGGCGGGGCCATCGGTACGGTCTGCGCATCGGGATTGTTCGAGCCGCAGCTCAAGGGCCGCATCCAGAGCCTGCTGCTCAACGACAACGCCCCGCGCCTGGCCGACGCCGCGCTGGAACGCATCAAGGCCTATGCAGGCCATCCGCCTGCATTCGACACGGTGAAGGAGCTGGAGGCGTTCTTTCGGCAGGTATACAAGCCGTACGGCTGGCTCAGCGATGAGCAGTGGCGCCTGCTCACCGAGAGCAGCACCCGCCGCCTGCCAGACGGCCGTGTCACGCCGCATTACGACCCCGCCATGGTGCAGCAGTTCACCCACCACACCAACGACTACCTGATCTGGGACCACTACGACGCGCTCGACATTCCCTTGTTGTGCCTGCGCGGGGCCGAGTCCGATCTGGTGTTGCCAGACGTCACGGCCGAAATGTTGACCCGGGGCCCGGGATCACGTGGCCAGGCGCAGGTGGTGGAGGTGGCCGGCTGCGGCCATGCCCCGGCGCTCAATGTGCCCGAGCACTACGCGCTGGTGGACGGGTTTCTGGCCAGTGCGCCAGGCGGGCAATAGCCCGTTTGCCCGTTCGCCCGCCCGCATACTCGCCCGCGCTGAGGCCGTCAGCGTGGCACGCCGGGCCCGCAGCCCAAGGCCTGGCTCAGCTGCTCGGCAGGGATGGCCCAGTCGGCATCCGCCGCAATCGCTTCGCGCAAGAACTTGGCCTGGGCGGGCGACCACACCGCCACATCCGGCAGCGTGAAATTAACAGCCGTCGTGCGGTGCGTTGCGATGAACGTGGTCATCGACGCCTCGTCGGACGGCAGTCCCAGTTGGTCAAACAGGTCGGACATGGTGTGAATACCGGTTTCCATGGGTGCATCCTTGGTGTGTGGGGTGAAGATTGATCACGCGGCGGCTATCGCCCGCCTCCGTGGCCAGAGCGCTATTGCAGCATGGGCCGGCCCGGCGGAATGTAGGACGGTCTCGGAGTTGTTGGGCTGTCTCCATGCCGCTGAAGAACCTGTTCAAAGGCATAGGGCACATGAGGGGAGCTGGCCCACAGCCAGTGCCAGCACCGCAGCCGCCACGCTGCAGGTGCTGCCAGGGGCTTGCCCGAACCTTCAGAGGCCCAGTTGTGCCAGCGCAGCTTGCAGGCCAGCCAGCCCACCCACACGCTGGTCGTTGATGAAAATCTGCGGCATTTGCCGCACCGAGGGGCCGCACTTGGCATAAAACGCCAGGCGCTCGGCCTCGTCATCGATCTTGATTTCTTCGTAGGGCAGCGAACGGGATTTGAGGAGCATCTTGGCCGACTCGCACTGCGGGCAGGCGGACTTGGAATACACGGTGATTTGAAGGGTCATGGTGCGAGTTTACGGGGCGTGGAGCGGGCGCCTCGGCACGGCAACTCACAGGCCCGCACCCCGACGCAGGTGGAGTGGTTTACCATTCGGTTTGTTTTGTGACTGATTGGTAATTTATGTCCTTGATATTCCCTTGGGTGCGCCGTTCCGTGCTGCTGGTGACCACAGCTCTGGTGCTCGCGTTGGTCGGTTGCTCCTCCACCACTCCGCCCTCCGGCATCACCCCCGTCACGCCATTTGACCTGGCGCGGTACGAGGGCCGCTGGTACGAGGTGGCCCGGCTCGACCACTCTTTTGAACGTGGCATGACCGACGTGAGCGCTACGTACCAGCGACAGAGCGACGGCAGCGTGCGTGTGTTGAACCGGGGTTTTGACGTTGGCAAGAACGACTGGCGGCAGGCCGAAGGCAAGGCCCAATTCACGGGCGATACCAACACGGCGTCGCTCAAGGTCTCGTTCTTTGGCCCGTTCTACGGCGGCTACCACGTGGCCGCGCTCGATGCCGACTACCAATGGGCGCTGGTGGTGGGGCCAGACCGCAGTTACTGCTGGATTCTGTCGCGCACCAAGCAGTTGGCCCCTGCCGTTCGCGAGCAGCTCATCGCCCGCGCTCAGGCACTGGGCATCGACACGCAGGCCCTCATCTGGGTGACCCACGACCGCACCGATCCGCAGCCATGAGCGCACCCATTCCCAAACTTCCCATCGCCGTCATCGGCGCAGGCCTGGCGGGCCTGTCGTGCGCACAAGCCCTGCTGCAGTCGGGGCACGCGGTGCATGTGTTCGACAAGAGCCGCGGTCCCTCGGGCCGCATGAGCACGCGCCGCGCTGAAGACGCTGCAGGCCCCTGGCAGTGCGACCACGGCGCGCAGTACTTCACCGCGCGCGATCCGCAGTTCCGCGCTGAAGTCGCCCGCTGGCAGCAGGCTGGTGTCGCCGCTCTGTGGGACGCACGCATGGCCAGCTTTGACGGCACAGCGTGGACCACGCCCGCCACCCCGCTGGAGCGCTTTGTGGGCACCCCCCGCATGACATCGCCCGCGGGCTGGCTGGTGCAAAGCCTGCAGCAGGCGGGCGATAGCGCGCTGGCGCAGTGGCAAACCACCGTCCAAAAGCTGGAGCGCCATGCCGATGGCTGGGCCATTGCCTCGGCCGAGCATGGCCTGCACCCGCAGCGCTATAGCGCCGTGCTGCTGGCCGTGCCCGCCCCGCAAGCTGTGCCCTTGCTGCACCCCGTAGCCCCCACAGGCGCTGCGGTGGCTGCTAGCGCACGCATGCGCGGCAGCTGGGCCGTGATGGTGCGTTGCCCCGCACCCTTGACCTTGCTGTGGGACGGTGCCTTCATCAACACCGGCCCGCTGCGCTGGGTGGCGCGCGACAGCAGCAAGCCCGGCCGCACAGCCCCCGCGGGCACGGAGACATGGTTGTTGCACGCCAGCCCCGAGTGGAGCGATGCCCATATTGAAGACGCTGCCGACAGCGTGACCGCCACCTTGCTCGCCGCCTTCCAGGCACTGGGCGGCCCCGCACCTACGCAGGTGCAAGCCACGGCCCACCGCTGGCGCTATGCCGACACCGAGCCCGCCCTCACGCTGGGCTACTGGCGGGATGCTGACGCGCAGCTGGGCATGTGCGGCGACTGGATCAGCGGCGGCAAGGTCGAGGGCGCATGGCTCAGCGGCCAGTCGCTGGCCCGCGCCGTGGCGGGCTGATCGCGGGCTGACGGGGCCAGAGCGGCGCAGGGCAAAGCAGGGCATGAGCTACACCGTCGTCTGGTTCAAACGCGACTTGCGCGTGCATGACCACGCGCCGCTGCACCACGCTGCCGCCAGTGGCCCGGTGCTGTGTCTGTATGTGATTGAGCCCAGCCTGTGGGCGCAGCCCGATGCCGCGCTGCAGCACTACCACTTTGTGCAAGAAGGCCTGCACGACCTGGCCCAAGCCCTGCACCGGCGGGGTGCCACGCTGCAAGTGGCCGTGGGCGAGGTGGTGGACGTGCTGGCCCGCCTGCACGCGCTGGCCCCCTTCCACACCCTGGTGGCACACGAAGAAACGGGCAACGCCCACACCTACGCACGAGACGTGGCCGTGGGGCGCTGGTGCCGCACGCAGGGCGTGGCCTGGCGCGAATGGCCCCAGCACGGCGTGGTGCGCCGCCTGCGCTCGCGCAATGACTGGCAACAGCACTGGCAAACCTTCATGCATTCGCCCGTGGTGCTCGCCCCCGCAGCAGGTGCACTGCAAAGCCGCACGCTGCCGTGGCCCTCACAGCCCTGGCCCAGCGGGGCCGCGCTGGGCTTGGCTGCGCACGACCCACCCCAGCGCCAGCGCGGCGGCCGAAAGGAAGGTCTGCGCGTGCTGCAAGAATTTTTGGCAGAGCGCAGCCAGGGCTATCGGGGCGGCATCTCATCGCCGCTCACCTCGCCCAGTGCCTGCTCGCGCCTCTCGCCCTACCTGGCCCTGGGCTGCTTGGGCATGCGCGAGGTAGTGCAGGCCACCCAGCGCCGCCAGCAGCAACTCAAATCCAGCACCGAGCCTGGAGCCGCATGGCAGCGCAAGGGGCTCACCGCCTTCATGAGCCGCCTGCACTGGCACTGCCATTTCATTCAGAAGCTCGAATCCGAACCCGCGCTGGAGCACCACAACCTGCACCGGGGCTACAACGGCCTGCGCGAAGGGGAATGGAACCCCGCCCATTTCGAGGCCCTGGTGGCCGGGCGCACCGGCTGGCCCATGGTGGATGCCTGCGTGGCGATGCTGCGCGAGACGGGATGGGTCAACTTCCGCATGCGGGCCATGCTGGTGTCGGTGGCCTCGTACCCGCTGTGGCTGCACTGGCGGCCCGTGGGCGAATGGCTGGCCCGCCAGTTTCTGGACTACGAGCCCGGCATCCACTGGAGCCAGATGCAAATGCAGGCGGGCACCACCGGCATCAATACCACCCGCGTCTATAACCCCATCAAGCAGGCGCAAGACCACGACCCCCACGGCCACTTTGTGCGCCAGTGGCTGCCCGCCTTGCGCCGCGTGCCCGATGCCTGGCTGCTGGAGCCCTGGCGCATGCCGCCCGATGTGCAGGCCCGCTGCGGCGTGCGCGTGGGCCACGACATTGCCGTGCCGCTGGTAGACCTGGACACCACCACCCGCACGGCCAAGGCCCGCGTGCACGGCCTGCGCGCCCAGCCCGCCGTGCGCGCCGCCCAGGCTGCGATTGTGGAAAAGCACGGCTCCCGCCAGTTTCGCGATGGAGGCGGCCCCCAGGCACGCGCCCGGGCTCGCGCACGCAACGCCGCCCAGCACCCCCAGCAGCAAACCCTGGACTTTTGAACCATGCGCATGCGCAAAAAATCCGACCTGCCGCAAAAGACCTGCCAACACTGCGGCCTGCCTTTTACCTGGCGCAAGAAGTGGGAGAAGGTTTGGGACGAGGTGAAGTACTGCTCCGACCGCTGCCGCAGCGAACGCAAGCGCACTGACAAGTCTTCAGGGGAGGGCGCAGCATGAGCACCGTGCTGTTCTGGTTTCGTAACGACCTGCGCCTGCACGACCAACCAGCGCTGCGTGCAGCCCTCATCAGCGGTGCCACGCACCTGCTGCCCGTGGTATGCCTGCCCGCGCCGGATGAACCCACACCCTGGGGCTTTGCCCGTGTAGGCGCGCACCGCCGGGCCTTCACCTCCGCCGCACTGCGCGGGCTGCAAAGGCAAATGAGCGCACTGGGCAACCCGCTGCTCATCTGCCAAGCCCCGCCCGCCACCGCCTTGCCGCAACTGGCCCAGGCTGTGGGTGCCACCACCGTGGTGTGCGAAGACATTGCCGCCCCCTACGAGCAGGCCGAGGTGGCCGCGCTGCGCGCTGCTGGCCTGCAGGTGCGCACCGTGTGGCACAGCAGCCTGCTGCCACCGGCGCGCATGCCATGGCCGGTAAACCAGTTGCCCGGCGTGTTCACCACCTTCCGCCAAAAGGTGGAGCGCGCAGGCATCACCCCCGCCGTGCCATTGCCTGCACCCGCCCGGCTGCTTCCGCCACCTGACGTACCCGTGTCTGTTTTGCAGGCGGTGGGTGCAGAGCAGGGCGCCGAAGCCATCCAGCTACCCGCGCCGCCGCAGGGCAGCGATGCCCGCTCATCCTTCCCATACGGCACGCCTGGCTGCGATGGCAGCGAGGTCGCCGCACTAGGCCACCTGGCCCAGTATCTGGCCCGCAAGCTGCCCCACAGCTACAAGGACACACGCAATGGACTCACGGGGCTGGACTACTCCAGCAAGTTCTCGCCCTGGCTGGCCACGGGTGCGCTATCTCCGCGCCAGATTGATGCCGACCTGAAAGCCTTTGAGCGCGACCACGGTGCCAACAATGGCACCTACTGGCTGTGGTTTGAGTTGCTGTGGCGCGACTACTTTCGGCTGCTGCACTTGCAATACGGCGCGGCGCTGTACCGGGCGCGCGGTCTGTCAGAACTGCCGCCCGCCCCGCACAACCCGCGCGGCTTTGAGCGCTGGTGTCGGGGCGATACCGGCCAGCCCCTGGTCGATGCCGCCATGCGCGAGCTGGCTGCCACCGGCTACCTCAGCAACCGCCTGCGCCAGGTGGTTGCCAGCTACCTCATCTACGACCTGCACAGCGACTGGCGCGGGGGCGCCGCGTGGTTTGAATCGCAACTGGTGGACTACGACGTGTACAGCAACCAGGCCAACTGGCTCTACATTGCCGGGCGTGGCACCGACCCGCGCGGCGGCCGCCGCTTCAACCCCATCAAGCAGGCGCAAGACCATGATGCCGATGGCAGCTACCGCCGCATGTGGGGCACGGCATGAGCACGCAGCAACCCCGCACTCATACGTTGCGCCTGCTGCTGGGTGACCAGCTCAACCCCGAGCATTCATGGTTTGCCACGCAGGACGACGGCGTGGTCTACGTGCTGATGGAAGTGCGGCAAGAGACCGACTACGTGCTGCACCACGCGCAAAAAATCCTCGCCATCTTTGCCGCCATGCGCGACCTGGCGCGCCACCTGCGCGAGGCCGGGCACCGCGTGCGCTATGTGGCCATTGACGATGCCAGCAACCGCCAGTCCATCCCCGACAACCTGGCCGCCCTCATGGCCCACTACGGTGCGCACACGCTGCAATACCAGCACCCCGACGAATGGCGGCTGGACGAGCAACTGCGCACCTGGGGTGAACAGCAAGCCTTTACGGTGCATGCCGTCAGCAGCGAGCACTTCTACACCTCCCGCACCGAAATGGCCGAGGTGTTCAAGGGCCGCAAGCAGTGGCTCATGGAGCACTTCTACCGCCGCATGCGGCACCGCCACAGCGTGCTGATCGATGAAGCCGGAGAGCCCGAAGGCGGCCAATGGAACTACGACCACGACAACCGCAAGCCCTGGCCCGGTACGCCCGCGCTGCCCCCCGACGCCCGCCCCACGCACGACCTCAGCGCCCTGTGGGCCACCATCCAGGCCGCAGGCGTGCAAAGCTTTGGCAACCCGCAGGCCCATGCGCTGCGCTGGCCGCTGAACCGGTCCGAGGCTTTGGCTTGGCTTGACCACTTCATCACCACCACGTTGCCCGACTTTGGCGCGTATGAAGACGCCATGAGCACCAAGAGCGCGCGGCTCTTTCACTCGCTGCTGTCCTTCGCGCTCAACACCAAAATGCTCCGCCCGCACGAGGTGGTGCAACGCGCCCAGGCTGCGTACCACGCGGGCACCGCGCCCCTGCCTGCGGTGGAGGGCTTTGTCCGCCAGATCCTCGGCTGGCGCGAATATGTGCGCGGCATCTACTGGGCCCACATGCCCGGCTACGACGAGCGCAACGCCCTGGGCCACCACACGCCGCTGCCTGATTGGTTCTGGACGGGCCAAACCCGCATGCGCTGCCTGCAGCACGCCGTGGGTCAGTCGCTGGAGCATGCGTATGCCCACCACATCCAGCGCCTCATGGTCATCGGCAACTTTGCGCTGCTGGCGGGGCTCGACCCCGCTGCCGTGCACCGCTGGTACCTGGGCGTGTACATCGACGCCTTTGAATGGGTGGAAGTGCCCAACACCGTGGGCATGAGCCAGTTTGCCGACGGCGGCCTGCTCGCTACCAAACCCTATGTGAGCAGCGCTTCCTACATCGATCGCATGAGCGACTACTGCAGCGGCTGTCACTACGACAAGAAGCAAAAAGTGGGTGAACGGGCCTGCCCTTATAACGCGCTGTACTGGGACTTCTTCGCACGCAACGAAGGCACGCTGGGCAACAACTTTCGCCTAGGCATGGTGTACCGCCAGTTGCAAAAAATGCAGGGCCCGCAACTGGATGCACTGCGCGAGCATGCGGCCAGCCTGCGCACGCGGCTGGATGCGCTGTAGCCCGCTTGCCGAACCACACCACGAGACCCTCACCCCAGGACCGCGCCATGTCTCAAGCACAACCCGCCGCAACGCCGTTCACTTCTTTGCAATCGCTGCCTGATGGCTACCGCGCCATCGTCATCGGCGCCACCGGCGCCATCGGCAGTGCCTTCCTCGCCCACCTGCAGGCTGATCCGCGCTGCGCCCTGGCCGTGGGCCTGGGCCGCCACACCCATCCGGCGGTGGACTTGGACGATGAAGCCACCATTGCCACCGCCGCCCAGCAGCTCAAGGCCCAGGGCCCGTGGCATTGCATCATCCACGCTGCAGGCCTGCTGCACGGCCCCCACGGCATGCCCGAAAAGCGCCTGGGCCAGTTGAACTACGCGCAGATGGAAGCCACCTTCCGCACCAACACCTTCGGCCCAGCGCTGGTGCTGGCCCACTTTGCACCGCTGCTGCCCAAGCAGGGGCGCGGCCTGCTGGCGGTGCTCTCGGCCAAGGTGGGCAGCATTGGCGACAACCGCCTGGGCGGCTGGTACAGCTACCGCGCCAGCAAGGCCGCGCTCAACATGCTGGTCAAAACGGCGTCCATCGAAGTGGCCCGCACCCACCCGCAGGCCGTGCTGGTGGCGCTGCACCCGGGCACCGTCAACTCGGCCTTGTCGGCCCCTTTCAATGGCGCAGAAATAGGCCGCCCGGCGGCGGATGCAGCGAGCGACATGCTGCGGGTGCTGGATGGGCTCGCGCCCGAGGAGACGGGCAGCTTCTACGCCTACAGTGGCGCGCCACTCCCCTGGTAAGAATGGCGTGCGGTGCTATGGTTTTGATATCGCTTCCGCATTACCAGTAAGCGCTGGCGGGCCTTTCGATCAAAGGCATGCCATATGCCACTGTCCGTCGGCACCCGTCGTATGGCTTGCATGCAGAATGCCGCATGCATCCAACCCCATCGCCCGACACGGTCCTGTTCGCCTCCCACACCACGGCCACAGCCGCGTCTGTGGCGCAGTGGGTAAAGCGCCACTACGGCCTGCCCGTGCAGCAGTGCTACCTGATCCGACGAAACCTCAATGACAACTACGCTGTGCGAACAGCGGACGGCAGCCGTTACGTGGCAAGGCTCTGCGCCATCCGACCGCGCGGTCCGTTCAACGTGGATTTTGAGGTCGCACTGCTGGCACATCTGGAAGCGCAGGGCGTGGGTGTGGCCTCTCCGGTGTTGGCTGCGAACGGCACGACCAGCGTGACCCTGTCGTTCCCGGAGGGCCCTCGTGTGCTGGTCCTCTTCCGTCACTGCGAAGGCGCCGTACCCGATACGCCCGAAGACCTGTACCTGACGGGCGCAACGCTCGCCCAGATTCACAGCGCCGCGCAAAGCTACACCGGACCCGCCAGCCGCTATGTGCTGGACGGCCACCATCTGGCAGGCCGCACGCTGGACTACCTTGCCGCCCATCCCGAGCTGGCCCCATCTGCGCTGGCCCCATCTGCGCTGGATGCCTACCGCGAACTGATCCATCGCCTTCTGGGCGAGTTGGCGGAGGTTGAAAGCACCTTGACCCGCGTGATGTGCCACGGCGACACGCATGGCTTCAACAACCATGTGTACACCGATGCCGAGGGCGTGCGCCGCGCCGCGTTCTTCGACTTTGATGACGCCGGGCCTGGGTTTCTGGCCTATGACCTGTGCGTGTGGCTGTGGTCGAACCTGCCGCGCAAAGCCCCCATGGAGCCTGACGAAGCCTTGCTCCAGCGTTGGCAGCAGTACCTTGCTGGCTACCGCGCAGGCGGCGGCCATGTCACCGATGCCGACCTTGCCGCCTTGCCGCTTTTTGTGCAGTTGCGGCACCTGTGGAACATGGGGGAGGGCGTGGCGCGCATCCACCACTGGGGCGCCAACATGATGTCTGCCGACTGGATCAAGAAGCAGCCAGAGGTGATGGCCGCCTGGGCCCGCCTGGATTTGCCCGCTTGATGGGGCTTGTCCGGCCCCCTGTGGGTTGCGCAGGCACCCAGGCTCAGGTCATGTGGCGTGGGGCTGTGGGGTGCGTCAGCTGCTGCGCGTCGCTGGGGTCTTGCTCCAGGCTGTACGGCACCGAGACAAAAGCCACGCTCAACACAAAAAACAGCGTGGCGGAGACGGCCCGGGCGATAGGGAGTACAAAGTTCTTGAGGGCGGTGTTCATGGTGGTTCCTGCAGCGGCTAGAGGTGGAGAAGGGTCGGGGTCAGATGCCGCCTTGACCCTTGTCGCCATGTTGCCAGTGCCAGGCTGAACGGGCGCTGAACACGTGCTGAAAAGGTGCGGAACGGCGCTTGCTCCATCGCCTACTTGTAGTTCTCCCGGCGCTCCCCAAACTTTCTCACCCGCTTGCGCCACGCCCGGTAGCTGCCCGGCGCCAGGTGGGTGCGCATCAGCACCTTCACTTCATCGTGGTGCAGACCATGGACGGCGCGGATCTGCGCAAAGCTCACGTGGTCGCTCAGCGCCATCTGGATGATCTCGCCCACGGTGGCGGCATCGAGCGGTGCGCGTGGCTGGGCGTTTGGCGGGTTCACGGCGTGCGGTGTCGTCATGTTCATCGGGGTGCTGGCGTTGTTGCGAGGGTAGTGCGCCTGCATTCACCTTGCGCTACGGTGGCTCTTTCATCCCTTCACCCTTGCCATGCTCGCCCTCCACATACCTTCGGTACGGGCGTTCAGCGATCCACCGCCAGCCCCTCTGCCAGCGCCTCAAACACCACCCGAATCCGCCGCGATGTGCGCAGCTCGCGGTGCGACACCAGCCAGACGGGAAAGCGTACCGGCGCCACATCGTCCAGGACGCGGACGATGCCCGGCGTTTCGCGGGCGATCTCGTCCATCATGGCGCCGATGCCCATGCCCTGGCGCACCAGCGCCCAGTGGGTCACGGTGTGGTCGGCGTAGCAGGTGAAGTTGTCTTCGCTCAGGTTCAAGCCGTAGTGACGCAGATAGGCAAGGTACCGGCCAGCGCGGTCTGAACCCACAAACTCCGCATTCACCGCGTCCTCCGCGCTGCGCGGGTGGCCGTGGGCTTGCACCCAGCTCTCCGACGCGTAAAAGCAGGCCCGGGCCTCGCGCACCAGGCGGGCAATCAGCTCGGGCTGCTCGGGCTGCACGTGGCGGATGGCAATGTCAGCCTCGCGGCGTTGCAGGTCGCTCAGCGCGTTGGACGGGATCACCTCCACGGCAATGCCGGGCGCCTGCGCCCGCAGGCGTTGCAGGATGGGCGGCAGCAAGTGCGTCGCCACTACGTCGGTGGCCGACACCGACACCACGCCCCCCACCGCTTGCGACCGCCCGCTGGCAGCCAGACCCAGGGCCTCTGCGGCAGTGCCCATGGCGCGGGCATGTTCCAGCAGGTCGAGCCCGGTGGGCGTGAGCACCATGGCTTTGCCCACGCGCTCAAACAGGGTCACCCCCATCTGCTGCTCAATGGCGGCCACCTGCCGGCTCAGGGTGGGCTGGGTCAGGCCCAGCTTGCGTGCGGCGGCCGACAGCGAGCCGGTCTGCGCCGTTTGCAAAAAAGCCTTGAGTTGGTTCCAGTCGAGGTTATCCATGCGTAAACGTATATCTTCACTGCAATTTATCGCAGTTTCCTGCGCTTCAATGCATGGATAGCATTTGGGTGTTGCTCATTGCACCTCTGTACTTCGCTGCTTCAGCACTTCACCCGGTCTGCACACCATGTCGTCTTCTGCCATTGCTCCCGCCTCCCGCGCATTGCCCTCCGCCGCCAACCCGCCGGCTGCGTCCGCCAAGGCACGGTTCTGGGACCGCATTGCGCCCAAGTACGCCACTGACCCCATTGCCGACCTCGCTGGGTACGAGGCCACGCTGCAGCGCGTGCAGGGCCTGCTGTCGCCCCAGCATGACGTGCTGGAGATTGGCTGCGGCACCGGCAGCACGGCGCTGCGCCTGGCGCCGTTCACCCGCAGCCTGCTGGCCACCGATGTGTCGTCGCAGATGATCGCCATCGCCCACCAGCGGCTGGCCGCGCAGCCGTTGCCCGCCTTGCGCTTTGCCGTGGCCGACGCCGAGGCCATGGCCCCGGGGCCCGAGGTGTATGACGCAGTGCTGGCCTTCAACGTACTGCACCTGATGACCGACCTGGACGACGCGCTCAGGCAGATGGTGAAGGTGCTGCGCCCGGGTGGTTTGCTGATCTCCAAGACCGCCTGCGTCGCCGAGATGAACCCGCTGATTCCCTACCTGGCCGTGCCCCTGATGCGCGCCATTGGCAAGGCCCCGCCGGTGCTGTGCTTTGACGAAAAGCGGCTGCGCTCGGCCATGGTGCAGCAGGGCCTGCAAATCGTCTGCACCGAGCGGCACGGCACGCGCGGCAAGGACATCCGCGCCTTCATCGTGGCCCGCAAGCCGGGCTGAGTTTTACCCACCCCTTTCAACACAGGCTGGCGGCTTTACAAGGCCGCCGGGCGGAGCTTTGCCCACGCATGCGCTACCGGTCCCCTGCGTTCACCCCAGGGACTGCAGAAGGGCACCCTGGCATTCGCCCTGCTGCGGCCCTGCCGTCATCACCCACCTTGTTGCCCACACGCCTTCGCTCGCTCACCCACCACCTTCCATCACTGCCACTCACACCATGAACCATCGCAACCACCCCCTGTCTCTCACCTCCGCCGCTGGCCTTGTCGCAGCCGTGGCATTCCTCACCGGCTGCGCGTCCACCCTCGATCAGGCAGGCCTAGAGCAGCGCACGGGGCAAGCCATTGGGCGCTCGGCAGGCCAGTTCACCATCACCGACCGGCAAGAGGAAACCGGCGGCCGCATCAACTACACCGTCAACACCCGCGACGGCGCCAGCTACCGGTGCTACGTGTACGGAGTAACGGGCTTTCAGAAGGCCATGACCTTCGGCCAGACGCCACACTCCGACGCCATCTGCACCGCCATGGTGGGCGGCGCGGGCAACGGCGGCGCCCAGGCACCGGCAGCCGCCGCCCAGCCACAGGGGCGCAGTGCGGCCAAGGAATGCAATGCACTGCTGCGCACGGCAGGGCGCTGCTAAGAGCGGCCAACAAAACTCTTCTGGCGTCGTTGCTGTGTCTTGTCGTACTGCTCGTACTGCCTGCGACACAGCGCCTTGCCAGAACCGCTTCGCTGAGTTTTGTTAGCCGCTCTCAATGGCACCGCGCTGCTTTGGCCTGCGGGCCACGAACCTGAATGCAAAGGACTTGAGACCATGAACCGATGGCACTGGGCCAGCTTGCTGCTGGCAGTCTGCTTGAGCGGTTGCGCAAGCTTGCCCGGCGCCACCACCGACACGGTGGACGGGCGCACGGTGGAATACGTGCAGGCGGGGCAGGGCACCCCGGTGGTGGTGTTTGAGAACGGGCTGGGCGCCCGGCTGGACTGGTGGTCCAAGGTCTGGCCCGACACCGTGGCAGAAACCCGCGCGCTGGCCTACAACCGCGCGGGCTACGGCCGCAGCGATGCGTCCTCCCAGCCGCGCGAAGGTGCGCAGGTAGTGCAAGAGCTGCGGGCCTTGCTCAGGGCCCGCCAGCTACCGCCGCCTTATGTGCTGGTCGGCCACTCGCTGGGCGGCTTGTACATGCAGTTGTATGCGCGCCAATACCCCGCAGAGGTGGCGGCACTGGTGTTGGTGGACTCCACCCACCCCGAGCAGATGCGGGGGGCTGGCAACCCCGACCTGTGGCCGACATGGCTGAAAGTGGCCTTCCGCCTGGGCACCTCTGACGTGGTCAAACAAGAGCTGGCAGCGCTGGACGCCACCGGGCAGCGCGTTGCCAGCCTGCCGGTGGACCCATCGGTGCCCGTGTTTGTGCTCAGCGCACTGCAAACCCCTGGGGCTTCATCTGCGCTGGCCGAAGACGTGCGCCAAAAGCGCGCCGACTTCGCACACCTCTACCCCGGCTCCACCCAGGTGTGGGTGGACAGCGGGCACGGCATTCCGCTGGAGAAGCCCGAGGCCGTGGTCAGCGCAATTCGCGCAGCATTGCAGGCGGCCCGCGCGCTTCGCTGAAGGCGGAGGCGGCCACGCCAGTGGCAATTTCATCGTGGCGTGGCAACCAAACCCCGTGCCAGAATGAAACGATGAGCACCACCACCTCCTCCTTCCAGTCCAACGCAGACGGCACCCAGGTCACCACCTACACCTGGGCTCAAACCCCGGGCCAACCGGTGGGCGTCGTTCAAATCTCCCACGGCCTTGCCGAGCATGGCGAGCGCTACGACCGCTTTGCGCGGGCCCTCAACGCCGCAGGCTTCATCGTCCACGCTGTGGACCATCGCGGCCACGGGCGCACGGCAGGTGGCAAGCTGGGCGACTTTGGCAGCGCAGGGTTCAGCGGCCTCATTGCCGACGTGGCGCAGTTCGGCGCACTGCTGCGCGCGCAGCATGGGCCGCAACTGCCCGTGTTCCTGTTCGGCCACTCCATGGGCTCGTTCGCAGCGCAGGCGGCCATCATTGACCATTCATCCACCTGGTCCGGCGTCATCCTGTCAGGCTCCACCGCCCTCGACCTGTTCGCCGCCGCCATGGCCAACGCCCCTGCAGACGCGCCCGCAGGGCTCGCGGCCTTCAACGCAGGCTTTGAGCACCGCACCGGCTACGAATGGCTATCGCGCGACGCTGCGGAGGTGGACGCCTACGTGGCCGACCCGTGGTGCGGCTGGGACGTGCCACCCGATGTGATCCCTTCACTCTTCGCCCCCGCGCCCCGGCTGGCCGACCCCGCGCAACTCGCGCGCATCCGCAACGACCTGCCCATCCTCATCGCATCCGGCGACGCAGACCCGCTGGCTGCGGGTGGGGTTATGTTGGAGCAATTAGGGCAGCGGTATCGGGATGCTGGTGTGGCCGATGTGACGGTCAAGCTGTACCCGGCGGCGCGGCATGAAATCTTGAATGAGACGAATCGGGATGAGGTGATGGGGGATGTTGTGGGGTGGCTGCGGGGGCGTGCCGGGGTGATGTAGTGGGTGCTCGGTGTTGCGTTGTTGAGCTGGTCAATGCATGTTTCGCGACTGATTGCGGTTGCTCAGATTCTTTGGGTGAGTGGTAGCCTCGCATGTGACCGGACATGTCGAGTGCACCGTGTACATTGCGGCGCGGACGAGTGGTCGTGACCCCTCTATTCAGACACTCGGGGAGGCTTGATGCCCAGTTGAGCCCAGCCGGCCAGCTGTTCAGCTGTTGTTTCATCGAGACGCGCTATTGCACCTGCAGGAGGATTGCCTGACAGCTCAATGAAAGACCCTGGCGCGAGGCGATCCAAGAAGATGGCCAGGCACTTGCCCCCGCTCTTACTGGACTGGTACGCAATAGCTTCGAAATCTGCAGCCCTGATGAGTTCAGACAAGATTTGGCTTGGCGCGGGCAAGCCAAATTGAACGGGGAGCACACGCCAATTGTGAAGAGCAGCTGCGTCGTGGAGTTGCTTTCCAGTTGTCATCATGCGCAGATCGTTTGGATTGAACTTCAGCTTCTTCTTGATCCGCTCAGCCCTGTCTGGCATCTTTATCTTGCCGAGGATTCGTGCCACAGGTCCGAGAGTCGTTGGCGTCAGAGGGAAGACGCGCGAAAGCTTGCCATTGAGGACAACGGTGGTGTGGCTTTTGCCCGGGGTAAGAGCCAATTCCTCCGGGCTTAATCCTTCGACCAACTGGCCCGCCTCTATTTGGAATTTCTCCCGATACGCTGTTGCGTGATCGGACGCTAAATACAGAGACGGCCACGGACTGAAAATCTGGCTGTCGATCTCGGTTCCGGCGTTGAATCGCCCGCCAATGCTGGTAAGGCTACCGGCCGCCGACAGCGGATGAAGGGTCCACTGGTAGTCAACAATCCGGACCCAGTTCTCGAGTTGCAAGGATTCAGGCGGCGTTTCTTGCAAAGCCGCGAGCAGGTCGGGGCGCCGACGGCGTCGCTCAGGCTCGAGATTGAAGTAAAGAATGTCCTGGAGTTCATCCAGGTCTGCTGAGAGTTCGCTCCAGCGTTCGAGAGACACTTCGTTGAAGCGGTCTAACTCAAGAATTCCTTTGATTGGAGGCGTGCCTGCGGCAGCACCCCGGGGTGCTGGTGGGACCGGCTTTCTGCTGCGCCCTTTCAATTACTTGACCTGTACCTGATTTGTCATCGCTTGGATGATAAATCGGCGCAGTCTATCGTACCGACCCAGGCGAATCATGTCGCGAGGCGATACGTCTCCCAGCAGGGGGTTTCTGGCTCGAAACCAAGCAACTGTTTTCTCGGGATCCCCTGAAAACTGCCTTGCAACCAGATTGATAGTTGAGGCTATCTCTTCCATCCGAACCAGAACTGCCTCTGGGATGTTGCTATCCCAGCGGACGGAGGACTCTGCGACAGCTGCAATCCGGCCTACGTCAGCCTTCTTTAGGGACAAAAACTGGGCAGCCTTTTTAGCGTCGAAAGTCGCCCCGTGGCCGAACTGCAAAAGGTCATCAGGCACGGTGTCGAACAGACCAAATCCAGACTGGCCAGAGTCTTGGCGGGCTGCGTTTGCTTCCATGATTGCCTTGTCGATGAGGTTGAGGAGATGGGACGTAGATTATGGCAGACACATAAATGAACCACGTTTTAACCATCTTTATACCCTATCGCAAATGGGCGTATCCCTCGTTAGCCAACAACGTAAGGTTGTTGAGTGGCAATGACTGCCGGTGGTAGCTGACATGCAGCCAGTACGCAGAAATCTGAACTGCACGAGTCCTGGCCCGTTACCGCCTCCGCCCCCCTCGCACCTTCCGCGTCCCCCCCGCCACCTGACAAGCCCTCCGGTACGCCCGCAGCGTCACCTCCGCCCGCTGCATCACAGTGTCCTCCACCGTGGCCGCCCCCCCGGCCAGTTCATCCGCCTGCGCCTGCAGCAACTCCGCCGGGCTCATGCCTGACGCCTCGCCCGTCAGCAGCGCAATCCCCTCGCTCACATGCCCCATGGTGTAGACGTGGAACAGCCCGCGCCGCACCGCGTCCAGCAGGCTGCGGTCCAGCATCAGGTGACGCTGGTTACGGGCGGGGATCAGCACGCCGTGGGTGCCGTCCAGCCCTGCCGTCGCGCAGGCGCGGAACCAGCCTTCGATCTTTTCGTTGATGCCGCCCACGGGCAACACCTCGCCGTGCTGGTTCAGCGCGCCTGTCACTGCAATGCCCTGCCGCAGGGGCAGGCCTGACAGGCTGGACAGCAGCGCGTACAGCTCGGCGCACGAGGCCGAGTCGCCTTCCACGCCGCTGTATTCCTGCTCGAACACGATGGACGCGTTAAGTGCCAGCGGCGCGACGTGGCTGAACAGGGCGGTAAGATAGCTGTGCAGGATGAGCACGCCCTTGTCATGGATGGGGCCGGACATATCGACCTCGCGCTCGATGTTGAGCAGGCCCTCTTGTCCGGCAAAGGTGCGCGCGGTGATGCGTACGGGGAAGCCGAAGCGGTAGTCGCCCAGGTCGATCTGCGTCATGGCGTTGATCTGGCCGGTGATGGAGCCCTGCAGCGTGATCAGGCGCTCGCCTTCGGTGATGGATTCGTGCAGTTCTTCTTCGGGCTGGTTGTGGCGCAGGGTGCGGGCGGCCAGGGCGGCTTGCACGTCGGCGGCTTGCACCAGGGTGCCTGCGCGGGCCTGGCACAGGGCGGCGCTTTCGATGGCGAGTGCTTCGGTGTGAGCAAAGCGCGCGCTTTGACGGCCTTGGTCGTCGGCCTCGCGGTGTGATTGCTCCAGCAGCAGGGCCACAGCGTCGGCGGCAAAGTGGGGCAGGCCGCGTTTTTTGCAGACTTGCGCGACCAGGATGGCGGAGGACTGGTGGGTGGCGGGGGTGGCGATGAACCGGTCTGAAAAGTCCACCTTCACGCGAAAGCGGCGCGCGGCGTCGGGGTCGGCCTCTTGCAGGGCGTAGTACTCCTCCACCGATCCGATCAGCACGATCTTCACGTCCACGTCCACCGGCTCGGGCTGCAGTGCACCGGCCCCGCCGGGCGCATGGGCGGGGCCGCCGCCGCCACTGCCGTCCTCGATCTGCAGGCGCCCACAGCGCAGAAAGCGGCGCAGGCGCGGCCACAGGCCTTCTTCGGCGGCCAGGTCGTGCAGGTGCAGCAGGATGAAGCCGCCATGCGCTTTGAGCAGGCTGCCCGCGTGGATGCTGGCGTGGTCGGCCTGCACGGTGTCGGCGTCGGCGCCGTGTTCGATGCTGCCGAACAGGGTGCGGGCCGTGGGGTTGTCTTCCACCACCACGGGGGCGCTGGTGCGGCCGTGGTTGTCCACCACCACGTTCACCTGGCAGCGGGCCAGCAGGTCGTCCAGCGCGTCCTTGCGGTCGTCCTCGGCGTCCTGGCCTTGTTCAGCGTCACCTGGCTCGAACAGGTCGATGTGGTCCAGCACGGCGCGTTCCACCTGGTCCAGCCACTGCGTGAGCTTGACGGCGTCCTTGATCTGCTTGCGCAGGCCTTGGCGGATGCCGTGCAGCGCGTGCTCCACCAGGGGCTTGATGGTCTGGCGGCGCAGGGTGGCCAGGGCGTCGTCGCGCATGCGCTCCAGCGGGCGGGTGGTTTCCAGAAACTTGGCGATCTCGGCGCGCAGCTCCAGCTCGGCGGCGTCGATCTCGGCGCGGCGCTCGCGGGGCAGGGCGCGTGCTTCACCTTCGGTCAGCGGCTGGCCCTTGGGGCCGGTGAGGGTGAACACCATGTGCCCGGCCTCGCGGCTCAGGCGGAACTGGCGCGCTTCGGCAAATGCATCCAGCGCGGCAAAGGCTTCGTTTTCTTGCGCTTGCCAGGTCTTTTCAATGCGCTCGGCCTCGGCCTTGAAGTCGGGGCTGGTCAGGCGCTTGGGGATGTCGGCCTGCAGGCTGCGCGCCATGTCGGCCATGCCCTGGCGCAGCAGGCGGCCTTCGCCTGCGGGCAGGCGCAGCGCGCGGGGGCGGTCGGGCTGGTCAAAGTGGTGCAGGTAGCACAGGTCTGGGGGCACGGCGCGTTTTGCGGCCTCGGCCTGCATGGCCTGGCGCAGCAGCGATGCCCGCCCGCTGCCCACTTCGCCCAGCACAAACAGGTGGTAGTCGGGCTGCTGCATGGCCAGACCAAATTGCGCGGCGGCCTGGGCACGCTCCTGCCCGATCCAGGGCAGAGGCAGGTCTTGCAGCTCGGCGGTGCTGGCAAAGCCCAGCGTGGCGGGGTCAATGGTCAGACGCAACTGGTGGGGGGCAAGGGCAAATGCGGGCATTGATGTGGGTGTGGGACGGCGAAAGGGCGTAAGGGCAGAAGGGCGGTGCGGAGGGCGTGGCAGGCAGCCGTGCAGCACCCGGCGACCAAAATATGAGCCAAAACGGGCAGATGCGCTAGTGCAATATGCCCTGGTTGCTATCAATAATGTAGTGAATGACGCCGGGCGTGCAGGCCGCCCGGTGCCATTCGCTTTCCCGTTCGGATGCGCGATGGCATGGTCATCTGCAGCGGCAGCTGCATCAATGCGCCACCGGGCATACCCCGGCGGGCGCACCACCGGCCAGCGCGTGGCTGCGCGCATCGGCCAATGCGGCGGCGGTGGGGGCCTCGGTGGGCCAGCCCGCCAGGTGCTGCTGGGCCACACGGCTCAGGGCAGTGATCCAGTGGTGGTTGTCGTTCAGGCAGGGGATGTAGTGAAACTCCTTGCCGCCCGCGTGCAAGAAGGCCTCGCGCACTTCCATGTTGATTTCTTCCAGCGTCTCCAGGCAGTCGCTGGTGAAGCCGGGGCACACCACGTCCACCCGCCGCGTGCCCGCCTTGCCCAGCGCCTCGATGGTGGGCTGGGTGTAGGGCTCCAGCCACTTGGCCTTGCCAAAGCGCGACTGGAAGGTGATGCGGTAGCGCTCCTCGCGCAGGCCCAGGCGTTCGGCCAGCAGGCGGCCGGTTTTGCGGGCCTCGCAGTGGTAGGGGTCGCCCAGGTGCAGCGTGCGCTCGGGCACGCCATGAAAGCTCATCACCAGCTGGTCGGGCTGGCCGTGGGTCTTCCAGTGGGTTTCGATGGTGCGGGCCAGGGCGTCGATGTAGCCGGGGGCGTCGTGATAGTGGTTGACGAACCGCAGTTCGGGCACGTTGCGCGTAGCGGCGGCCCACGTGTAGACGGCATCGAACACGCTGGCCGTGGTGGTGGCCGAGTACTGCGGGTACAGCGGCAGGATGAGGATGCGCGTGGCGCCCTCGGCCTGCAGTGCATCGAGCTGGCTGGCAATGGACGGGTTGCCGTAGCGCATGGCGTGGCGCACCAGTACGTTGTGGCCTGCCTCGCCTAGCCAGCCGCGCAGCAGTGTGGCCTGCTTGGCCGTCCAGTGCGCCAGGGGCGAGCCCTCGGGCGTCCAGATGCTGGCGTATTTGGCGGCCGACTTGGCCGGGCGGGAGCGCAGGATGATGCCGTGCAGGATGGGCATCCACAGCAGCCTGGGGATCTCCACCACGCGGTGGTCACCCAGAAACTGCGCCAGATACCGGCGCACGGCTGGGGCCGTGGGTTCGTCGGGCGTGCCCAGGTTGCACAGCAGCACGGCAGTGCGGTCGGCTTGGCCGTGGGTGAAGGGGGGTTCGGGGTGGAAGGAAGGCATGCGGCATTTTCACCCACGCGCCGAGCCAGTGCGGGCCGGCAGCCCATTTGCGGCCTGGCGCATCACCGCCTGTGAGATCAGTCCGGGTCATAGCGTCTTGATGCGTTTGCAGCCCCTTTTTGGGGTGCATCGGGTATTCCCTGATGTGCTTATGAAACCGGTTTCATAAACTGGCGTCACTTCGAAATAACGACTGTTCACCGTGAATTACCAGTTCCAGTTCGATGCCGTGTTTGCCGCGTGGCCCTTGCTGCTCAAGGGCACCTGGATCACCGTGCAGCTGTCGCTCACCGCCACTTTGCTGGGGCTGGTGGTGGCCATCTTTTGCGCCTGGGGCAAGACCGGCGGGCCGGGCTGGCTGCGGTTTTTGATCAATGCGTACATCGAGGTCATCCGCAACACGCCGTTTCTGGTGCAGCTTTTTTTCTTCTTCTTTGCGCTGCCGTCCATCGGCCTGCGCTGGTCGCCTTACACCGCAGCGCTCACCGCCATGGTGGTCAACCTGGGAGCCTATGCGGCCGAGATCGTGCGGGCGGGTATCGAGTCCATCCCCAAGGGGCAGATCGAGGCGGGCAAGGCGCTCAACCTCAAGCCGTGGGAGATCTTCCGGTTTGTGATCCTCAAGCCCGCGCTCAAGGCCATTTACCCGGCGCTCACCAGCCAGTTCATCCTGCTCATGCTCAGCTCGGCCGTGGTGTCGGTCATCTCGGCGGACGACCTGACCTCGGTGGCGGCCAACCTGCAGTCGCAGACCTTCCGCAGCTTTGAGATCTACATCGTGGTGACGGCCATCTACCTGGCGCTGGCGCTGAGTTTCTCGGCGCTGTTCAAGCTGATTTATCAGCGCGTCCTTAACTACCCCGACCGCCGATAAGGAGACCGACCATGCGTACCTTCGGACTCTCCGAGTTTCTTTTCATCGTGCAGGCCGCGCAGTGGACGCTGGCGCTGTCGGCCATTGCCTTCGTCGGCGGTGCACTGCTGGGGCTGGTGGTTGCGCTGTCGCGCACCTCAGAGAACGCCGCAGCGCGCAATGCGGCACGCGTGTTCATCCAGGTGTTCCAGGGCACGCCGCTGTTGTTGCAGCTGTTCCTCATTTTCTTTGGCGCGCCGGTGCTGGGGTTTGACATCAACCCCTGGGTGGCGGCGGGCGTGGCGCTGGTGCTGAACAGCGCGGCCTTTCTGGCCGAGATCTGGCGCGGGTGTATCGAGGCCGTGCCACGCGGCCAGTGGGAGGCCGCGCAGGCCCTGAACCTCAAGTACGTGGCCCGCATGCGGTTTGTGGTGCTGCCCCAGGCTTTCAAGATTGCGCTGCCGCCCACGGTGGGCTACATGGTGCAGATCATCAAGGGCACATCGCTGGCCGCCATCATCGGCTTCACCGAAATCACGCGGGCGGGGCAGATCATCAACAACGCCACGTTTCAGCCGCTGCATGTGTTCACCACCGTGGCCGCGCTGTACTTCGTGATCTGCTGGCCGCTGTCGCTGCTGGCCGCACGCATGGAGCGCAAGCGCGCCCGTGCTCTGGCGCGCTGACCCACGCGCCGCAACCCTCTTTTCTTTCTGTTCTCGTTCACACCAACCACCAGGAGACATGCGATGACTTTTTCTTTGCAACGCCGCACCGCTACCGCCGCTTTGGCCGCCTTGGGCCTGGGCGCCGCCCTCACGGCGTTTGCGCCGCTGGCCGCGGCACAGTCCGTGGCGGACATCAAGAAGAAGGGTGAGATCACCATCGGCATGCTGGTGGACTTTCCGCCCTACGGCACCACCAACGCACAAAACCAGCCCGACGGCTACGACGCCGACGTGGCCAAGCTGCTGGCCAAGGACCTGGGCGTGAAGGCCAACATCGTGCCCGTCACCGGCCCCAACCGCATTCCGTTTCTGCTGACCAACAAGGTTGATGTGCTGGTGGCCTCGCTGGCCATCACGCCCGAGCGCTCCAAGCAGGTGCAGTTCTCGCAGCCCTATGCGGCCGCGACCATCGTGCTGTACGGTAAGACGGGCGCCAACATCAAGAGCGCGGCAGACCTCAAGACCGTGCGTGTGGGCGTGGCCCGTGCCAGCACCCAAGACGTGGCCGTGACCAAGGCCGCGCCCGAGGGCACCGAAATCCGCCGCTTTGACGACGACGCATCGGCCATGCAGGCACTGATCTCGGGCCAGGTCGATGCGATCGGCTGCTCGGTCACCGTGGCGGCGCAGATCGCCAAGCGCGTGCCCGCCAACACGTTCGAGAACAAGTTCAACCTGCTGCAGCAAGCCATGGGCATTGCCCTGCGCCCCGGCCAGGACGAGCTGACCAAGGCCGTGAACGACTTTGTGGCCCGCAACACCGCCAATGGCGAGCTGAACAAGCTGTACCAAAAGTGGCTGGGCGCCGACCTGCCCAAGCTGCAGTAAGCCGGCCTGAACGACAAGGAGCCATTGATGAGCGACGCAGTCACGACCGCCCCCGGCACGCCGCCGATCATCCGCATGGAAGGGGTCAACAAGTGGTACGACAGCTTCCAGGTGCTCACCGACATCAACCTGTCGGTGCGGCCCGGCGAGCGTATCGTGATCTGCGGGCCATCGGGCTCGGGCAAGTCCACGCTGATTCGCTGCATCAACCGGCTGGAGACGGTGCAAAAGGGCCGCATTGAGGTCGATGGCATCGACCTGACCGCCGGCGGCAGGAACGTGGACGCCGTGCGTGCCGAAGTGGGCATGGTGTTCCAGCAGTTCAACCTGTTCCCGCACCTGACCATTCTGGAAAACTGCACGCTGGCCCCCATGCGTTCACGCGGCATGAGCAAGGCGCAGGCCGAAGAAGTGGCCATGAAGTACCTGACCCGCGTGCGCATCCCCGAGCAGGCGCACAAGCACCCGAGCCAGCTGTCGGGCGGGCAGCAGCAGCGCGTGGCCATTGCGCGTGCGCTGTGCATGGCGCCCAAGGTGATGCTGTTTGACGAGCCCACGTCGGCGCTCGACCCCGAGATGGTCAAGGAAGTGCTGGACACCATGATCAGTCTGGCCGAAGACGGCATGACCATGCTGTGCGTGACGCATGAGATGGGCTTTGCCCGCAGCGTGGCCGACCGTGTGATCTTCATGGCCGACGGCAAGATCCTGGAGCAGGCGCCGCCCCAGCAGTTCTTCGGTCAGCCGCAGCATGACAAGACGCGGCAGTTCCTGGGCCAGATCCTGACTTCGCACCACGCACATTGAGACCCACGCACAATCAGACCTGGCAGGTCGTGCGGTTGATGGCCTCTGCCCTGGTGGGCGGAGCCTGAAAGAAACACATGAAGGTATTGATTTCCCTGTCCTCCTTCGGCGCGGCCGAAACCGGCCGCCACGGCCAGCTGTGGTGCACCGACCTCGCCCAGCAAGCGGGTGCGGACGGCGTGGAGGTGCGCGGCGAACTGCTGCGCGACGCAGCCACCGAGCTGCCCGCACTGGCAGGCCGGGCAGCGGTGTACTCCAGCCCCGAAGGCTTGTGGACCCAGCAGGGCGCGCTGGATGAAGCAGCCCTGGCGCGTGGCCTGCAGGCTGCGCAGGTGCTGCGTGCGCCCCGCCTGAAGATGTCGGTTGGCGGCTATAGCCCAACGCTGCAGCAATCGCAGGCATCGCTGCACCGCCTCAAGGCCCTGCTGCAGGCCGCCCCGCAGGTGGAGTTGGTGATCGAAAACGACCAGACCGCCACCGCAGGCACGCTGGCCGCCATGCAGGCCTTTTTTGCAGCCCAGGCGCAGGCCGGGCTCGACCTGGGCATGACCTTTGACATGGGCAACTGGCACTGGCAGGGCGAATGCCCGCTGCAGGCCGCGCAGGCCTTGGCACCCTATGTGCGCTATGTGCACTGCAAGGGTGTGCAGCGCCTGCCCGCCAAGTGGGTGGCGGTGCCGTTGGCCGACTCGGTGGCGCCCTGGCGCGCCGTGTTGCGCGCCTTGCCTGCCGATGTGCCGCATGCTATTGAATACCCTCTGGTGGGTGACGACCTGGTGGCCGTCACGCGCGAGCAGGTTGCCTTCATCCGCGCTGCACGGGAGGCTGCATGAGCGATTCAGCCTTCGACGTGGCACTGTTTGGCGAGGCCATGCTGCTGCTGGTGGCCAACGAGCCGGGCCCGCTGGAGAACGCCACCGGATTTCACAAGCGCACAGCCGGGGCCGAGACCAATGTGGCCATTGGCCTGGCGCGCCTGGGCCTGAAGGTGGGCTGGGTCAGCCGCCTGGGCACCGATTCGATGGGCCGCGCGCTGCTGGCCGCCATGCAGGGCGAAGGCATCGATTGCTCGCACGTTGTGTGTGATGCCACACAGCGCACGGGCTTCCAGTTCAAGGAGCGCGTGACCGATGGCCGCGACCCGCAGGTGGAGTACCACCGCAAGGGCTCCGCCGCCAGCCAGATGGGGCCCGCCGATGTGGACGAGCCCTGGCTGCGTTCTGCGCGCCACCTGCATGCCACGGGCGTGTTTGCCGCCATCTCCGACACCAGCCTGCAGGCCGCCATCCGCACGCTGGAGGTGATGCGCGCCGCAGGCCGCACCATCTCGTTCGACCCCAACCTGCGCCCCACGCTGTGGTCGTCGCCCGAGACCATGCGCCACTGGATCAACACCCTGGCCACCTACGCCGACTGGGTGCTGCCGGGCATGGAGGAGGGCGTGTTTTTGACCGGCGAAACCACCCCCGAGGGCGTGGCGCGCTTTTACCGTGAGCGGGGCGCCAAGCTGGTGGTCGTCAAGCTCGGCCCCGAGGGCGCTTACTACGACAGCGACGTGGCTGGCACCGGCCGCGTGCCCGGCGTGCCCGTGGCCCAGGTGGTGGACACCGTGGGCGCGGGCGACGGCTTTGCGGTGGGCGTGATCAGCGCCCTGCTGGAAGGCCTGCCCGTGCCCGCCGCTGTGCGCCGTGGCGCCTGGATTGGTGCCCGCGCCGTGCAGGTGCTGGGCGACACCGAGGGGCTTCCCACCCGCGCACAACTGCAGGAGGCGGGCCTGTGAGCCTGACGCTACCTTCAACAGACAGCACCACAAACCCAGCGCGCAAGCAGGTGCTGGTGTTTCGCGAGCTGCCGCCCGACCAGTTGGCGCGGTTGACCGCCATGCACGACGTGACCGTGGCCGACCCGCGCAAGCCCGGTGAACGCGCGCGATTCGATGCCGCGCTGGCGCAGGCGCACGGGCTCATCGGCTCCAGCTTTCCCATCGATGCCGCCGTGCTGGCGCGTGCGCCCCAGCTGCAGGTGGTGTCCAGCATTTCGGTGGGCGTGGACAACTACGCGCTGGACGTGCTGCAGGCGCGCGGCATCATGCTGTGCCACACCCCCGGAGTGCTCGACGAAACGGTGGCAGACTCGGTGTTCGCCCTCCTCATGGCCACCAGCCGCAGGCTGGTGGAGCTGTCGCAGCTGGTGCGCGAGGGCCGGTGGACGAAGAACATTGGAGAAGACCTGTTTGGTAGCGATGTGCATGGCAAGACGCTGGGCCTGCTCGGATTTGGCCGCATTGGCCAGGCGGTGGCGCGCCGCGCCGCACTGGGGTTTGGCATGCCCGTGACGTACCACGCCCGCCGCCCGGTGGACCTCGCCACCCAGGCTCCTGAATTGCAGGGCAAGGCCATCCACACGCCGCTGCCCGCGTTGCTGGCGCAATCGGACTTTGTGGTGGCCATGTTGCCCTTGTCCGACAGCACGCGGGGCATGGTCAACGCCGAACTGTTTGCGGCCATGAAGCCCGGCGCCATCTTCATCAACGGCGGCCGGGGCGCCACCGTGGTCGAGCAAGACCTGCTGCACGCGCTGGACTACGGCCCGCTGCGCGCTGCGGGGCTCGATGTATTTGCCACCGAGCCGCTGCCGCTGGCGTCGCCCCTGCGCACCCACCCGCGCGTGACGCCGCTGCCCCACATCGGCTCGGCCACGCACAACACGCGCCATGCCATGGCGGCGCTGGCCACCACCAACCTGCTGCAGGCTCTGGCGGGCGAACGGCCCGCCGCTGTGTACAACCCCGTACCCGCATGAGCCCGCCGACACCCGCATCCTCCGCCACGCCCCGCGCCCGCCCCACCATTGCCGATGTGGCGGCTGAGGCCGGGGTGTCCAAGGCCACGGTGTCGCGCTACTTCAACCACCGTGAACGCCTGCTCAGCCCCGACATTGCGGCGCGGGTTGAGGCCGCCATCGCCAAGCTGGCCTACGTGCCCAGCCCCATGGCCCAGGCGCTGAGCCACGGCCGCTCGCGCCTGATTGGCCTGGTGGTGGCCGACATCACCAACCCCTATTCGGTGGCCGTGTTGCGGGGCGCCGAGAAAGCCTGCCAGGACGCGGGCTACCTGGTCATGCTGTTCAACCTGGGCAATGACCGCGAGCGCGAGCGCGCGGCCATCGACGCGCTGGCCAGCTACCAGGTGGACGGTTTCATCCTCAACACCCTGGGGCAGGGCGAGGGGCAGGCGGATGTGAACACCTTGCACGGCAAACCCGCCGTGCTGGTGGATCGGCGCCACGCCGGGCTGGCCGCAGACTTCGTCTCGCTGGACAACCAGGGCGCCATGCGCGAAGCCTGTGCCCACCTGCAGCAGCAAGGCTGGCAGCGTCTGCTCTACATCACCCAGCCCTTGCTGGGCGTGAGTTCCCGCATCGAGCGCACAGAGGCCTTCCGTGCGCTGGTGTCGTCCAAACGCTCGGCGGTGCGCGGCACGGTGCTGGAGCTAGCGGCGGAGCAGGGCGATGAGGTGCTGGACCAGGCACTCACCGATCTGCTTCGGCAGGCCCGGCCCGGCGAGCGCTGCGCTGTGGTGGCGGGCAATTCAGTGGTCACGCTGCGGGTGGCTGCAGCCGTCTCGCGCATGGGGTGGACTTTTGGACAACAGCTGGGCTTTGTGGGCTTTGACGACCCTGAGTGGGCGTCGCTGATCCGGCCCGGCCTGAGCGCTGTGGCACAGCCCACCGATGCCATCGGGCAACGCGCCGCGCAGTGCCTGCTGGAGCGCATCAACGGCCTGGAAGGCCCTGCACGCGAGAGCCTGCTGCCGGGCTTGCTGGTGGTGCGCGGATCGTCGTTGGGGCCTGCGGGCGCTGCATCCGCAGACTGAACGCGCTGCATCCCCGGGGACCCTCTGCACGAATCTCGCTGGCCAAGTGGGCGCAGCGGATCGGGAGGGGCTGCAAGGCGCAAAACGCAGCAATAGCCGTAGCTATTGCGAGTATTTGCAACGCGGCAGACCGCCCGAGCCCGCTGATGCACACGGCGCGCTGATTTGTGCAGAGGGTCCCTAGGGCCTGCGGTATGCTTTGTGGCCCTCGCCCCGGTGCATCGCCAGGGCCTCTTTTTTCGCCTTCATCCTTCAGGTGCGCCCTGTGCCAAACCCCTCTCTGGACACCTCCCGCATCCGCGCCATCTCCATTGATCTGGACGACACGCTCTGGCCCATCTGGCCCACCATCACGCGGGCCGAAAGTGTGCTGCTGGACTGGCTGACCCACCACGCGCCCGCCACGGCAGCATTGTTCTCGGACACTGAGGCGCTGCGCGCGATCCGCAACCAGATGGTGACCCTGCGCCCCGACCTGAAGGGCGACCTGAGCGCGCTGCGGCGCGAGTCCATCCGGCTGGCGCTGACGCAGGCCGGTGACGAGCCCGCGCTGGCCGAACCGGCGTTTGATTTGTTCTTTGCCGAGCGGCAGCGGGTGGAGCTGTTTGACGATGCGCACGACACGCTGGCTTTCTTGTCAGCGCGCTACCCGGTGGTGGCGGTGTCCAACGGCAATGCCGATATCCACCGCATCGGCATCGGCCACTACTTTCGCCACAGCATCAGCGCGTCGGACTTTGGCATCGCCAAACCCGATGTGCGCATCTTCCATGCGGCCGCCACGGCTGTGGATGTGCTGCCCCACGAGGTGCTGCACGTGGGCGACGACGCCACGCTGGATGCGCAGGGCGCGCTGAACGCGGGCATGCAGGCGGTGTGGATCAACAGTGCCAACCACCCCTGGCCGCACGACGACACACCGCCCCATGCCACGGTGGACAGCCTTACCGCGCTTTGCCGGCTGTTGGCCTGACGGGTTCTACAGGGTTCGGTTTCTTGCCTCAGGTCAAGGTTTGGGCGCGCGGCGGTTGAAGCTGCGGCCCGATCAGGTCACACTCCATCGTCGCTCAGCGACCCCTCTTACCATGCCCCGTACTCCCCCACCATTACCTGCCATCCGCACCATCGGCCTGATGCAGCCCATGACCTGGCTGGTGCTGGCCTGGCGCGACATGGCACGGGCGGGCTGGATCAGTTTTGCGCATGGCCTGGCGCTCACCCTATTTGGCGCCGCCATCTTTGCGGTGGCACACCACCGCTTCTGGCTGCTGGCGGGTGCGCTGTCGGGGTTTCTGGTGGTGGCACCGGTGCTGGCCACCAGCCTGTACGCGCTGAGCCGCGCGCTGGAGCGTGGCGAGGCCGCCAACCTGGGCGTGGTGCTCAAGACCTGGCTCAACTGGCAGAACAGCCATGTGAACAAATGGGGCAGCGACTACTGGTGCATGCTGCAGTTCGGGGCCCTGCTGGCGCTGGCCGCCTCGGGCTGGGTCATGACCTCGGCGGCGCTCATCACCTTGCTGGCGCCCGTGCCCATCGAGACGCCGCTCGATTTTCTGCGCCATGTGGTCATGGCGCGTGACGGCTGGTTGTTTGAAATCTGGCTGGCGCTGGGCAGCCTGATGGCCGCGCCCATTTTTGCGTCCAGCGTGGTGGCCATGCCGCTGCTGCTGGACCGCCGCGCCACGCTGCTGCAGGCCGTTCTCACCGGCTGGCAGGCGGTCATCACCAACCCGCTGCCGATGGCATTTTGGGCCGCCATCATTCTGGGCTTTACCTTGCTGGGCCTGGGCTCGCTGCTGCTGGGCCTGATCGCTGTGATGCCCATGCTGGGCCACGCCAGCTGGCATGCCTACCGCGACCTAGTGGATGCATCCAGCCTGCCCGAGCGTGACTTGGTGGCCCCCGCTGTACCGAATGCCTCTATGCGTCGGCCAGGAGGGACATCGTGATTTTTGGATTTACCGAGGCGCAGATCTCGGGCTTCTTCCTCACCTACGGGGTGGGGGCGTTCATTGCCTACATGCTGTTCATCATCGGGCAGCTGGCTTGGGAATCGAAGGCCGGGCGCTTTGGCACGTTCGTGATCTTCCTGGGCCTGGGCGTGGGCTTTTTGGGGTTTCTGGCCAAGGTGGTGATTCAGTGGTGGCTGGAGAAGTGATCAGGCATCTTCACAGTCTGGTCCGATCCCATGTCACATGGGCTGTTCTTTGGGCATAAGCCGCTGATTCCCAGTCAGTATGTGTCGGCTGGGTGGATGACTGCGTTGCAGGCAGTTCGTTCATTGGGGCTGGACTCATGGGCATCGGCCGACCCGGCCCGCTGGCCGCTTCAACGCGGCCAGGACCGCAGCCCCAGATCCTGCGCCAGGCGGCGATAGTCGGCCAGGCTGCGCTGCACATAGTCGTCCAGGGCTGGGCCACTCAGCGCGAAGGGGTACAGCCCATGGCGGGCGCACAACGCGGCATATCCGGGCGCCGCCTGGGCTTCCTGCAGGGCGGTCGTCCAGGCGTGGGCAGCCGCGTCCGGCACGCTGGCAGCCATGTAGAGGCCGCGCACGGTGGTCCATTGCAGGTCAATGCCCTGCTCGCGTGCGGTGGGCAGGGCGGCCAGGGTGCCGGGCAACCGCGCGGGGGCCAGCACCGCCAGGATGCGCACCGGCAGGCCTTCGGCAGCGGCACGGGTGGCCTCAGCGGCGTCGCCGGTGAAGATGTCGATGTGCCGGCCGCCCAGCGCCTTGAGCGCTTCGCCACCGCCCTCAAACGACACAAAGCGCATGCGCTTGTGGTCTTGCCCCGCTGCGCGCACCAGCAGCGCAGCCTTCACCCAGTCCTGGCTGCCCAGCGTGCCGCCGGCGCCAAACACCACGCGGCCCGAATCTTTTTGCAACGCGGTGACCACGTCTTGCAAGCGCTGGTAGGGGGCGTCGCGGTGCACCGCCACCACGCCGTAGTCGTTGCCCAGCGTTGCAATCCAGCGCACGGCGCTCACCGGGTGGGGGCCGAAGCGGCCCTGCGCCAGGTTGAGCAGCGAGCCGCTGGAGAACGCCACCAGCGTGCCGGGCCCTCCCAGGCGGCCCGTGGCCACCTGGTCAAACGCCACTGCACCAATGCCGCCGGGCAGGTAGCGGGTGCGCAGCGGCGTGCGGCCGGGGCGCACGGCCTGCAGCGCCTGGGAGGCCAAGCCACAGGTCAGGTCAAATCCACCGCCGGGGCGTGAGGGCGCAATGCACTCTGCCGGTTCACGGGATGCGTCGGCCGCTGCTGATAAGGGAGCCAAGCCCGCGCCAGCGCTGGCGGCGGCCGCGAGCGTCTGCAGCAGCTGGCGGCGGCTGCAAGGCGCGGTCAGCAGGCGGTCCGTGGCGGGCAAGGGCTGCGGCATGGGGTGTGCAACGTTCAGTGGTTCAGCGGGCTGCGTCAGGCGCGGGGCCACCAGAGTATCGCCAGAAGCCCCGGCCCCTCGGCGCGTGCCTGCAGCCGCAGGCTGCCCCGGTGCCGCTCGGCAATCGACCGTGCAATCGCCAGCCCCAGGCCCGACCCGCCCGCCGTGGCCTGCGAGCCGCGCCGGTAGCGCTGGCCCAGGGCGTCGCGCTCCTCGGCGGGCAGGCCGGGACCGTTGTCCTCCACGCTGATGCTCCAGCCCAGGCTGTCACCCGCGGCCGACACCGTGACGGTGCCCTGCGCAGGGGTGTAGGCGATGGCGTTGGCGGCCAGATTGGTCAGGGCCTCGCGCAGCAGGCCGCTGTCGCCCACGGCCTCGATGCCAGCGGCGGGCGTATGTATGCCAAAGTCGATCTGCTTGGCGCGCGCCTGGGGCAGCAGCTCCAGCGCCACCGTGCGCAGCAGCGGGGCCAGGTCGAACGGGGTCAGCTCCACCGCCGCTGTGTCGCTGCGGCCCAGTGCCAGCAGTTGCTGTGTGCTGCGCGTGGCGCGGGCGATTTCGCCCCCGATGGCGGCCAGCGTGTGCTGCACCTGCGTGCTGTCGCCCTCGCGGCGCGCGTAGTCGATCTGCATCTGCAGCGTGGTGAGGTGGGTGCGCAGCTGGTGCGAGGCGTCGTCCAGAAACTGTCGCTGCTGCGCCACCAGGTCTTGTGTGCGCGCCATCTGCTGGTTGACCGCGTCCACCAGCGGGCGGATGTCGGCGGGCAGGTCGTTGGATGCCAGCGGGGTCATGTCGTCGCTGCTGCGGGCCTGCACTTCGCGCGCCAGCCGCGCCAGCGGGCGCAGCGCCACGGCCAGCAGCGCCGCAGTGCCCAGCACCATGAGGGCCAGCACCAGCGCATCGCGCTGCACCGCGCGGCGCACAAAGCGGTCGGTGAAGTCCTGCCGCGACCGGGTGCTTTCGGCCACCTGCACCAGCACGGTGGATGCGGGTTCTGCGCGGTCCAGCGCGCGGCGGTAGGCGGCCAGCCGCACGGATTCGCCAAAGTAGGTGGCGTCATAAAACCGCGGCACGCCGGGTTCCAGATCGCCAGCGGGCAGGGGCAGGTCGGCATTGCCCAGCTCTACCAGCCCGTCGGACGACGCCACGCGAAAGTACACGTTGCCGCTGGCCGTGAGCTCAAAGAATTCGAGCATGCTGTATGGCAGCTCGGCCGAGAGGCCGCCCGAGGCGGTGGAGATGTTGGCGTCGATGGACTTGAGCGCGCCCAGCAGCGAGCGGTCGTAGGCCGCGTTGGCGGCCTCCAGCGCATCGTGCCGGGTCATCCACAGCTCCACGCCCGTCACCAGGGCCAGCAGCGGCAGCAACAGCATGGCCAGCAGGCGCCACAGGCTGGCGCGGCGCAGGCGTGCGGTCAGGCCCATCGGTCAGTCAGCCTCAAGCGCGTAGCCCAGGCCGCGCAGCGTGGTGATACGCACACCGCTGCCATCCAGCCGCTTGCGCAGGCGGTGTACAAACACCTCCACGGCTTCGGGGTGCACGTCGTCATCGTCGGTGAACACGCGGTCCAGGATCTGCTGCTTGGAAAACGGCTCGCCGCTGCGCTGCACCAGCACGCGCAGCACGGCGTGTTCGCGCGGGGACAGAGCCAGGGGCTCGCCGCGCAGCGTGAACTGCTTGCGGGCGCTGTCATACACCAGCGCGCCGCAGGCCTGGCGCTGGTGCTCGTTGCCACGCGCGCGGCGCACCAGGGCGTGCAGGCGTGCCTCCAGCTCGGCCAGCTCGAAGGGCTTGGCCAGAAAGTCGTCCGCCCCCGCGTTGAGCGAGCGCACGCGCTCGTCCAGCGAGTCGCGCGCCGTCAGGATCAACGCGGGCAGGCGCTGGTCGCGGTCGCGCAAGCGCTGCAGCACCGCCTGCCCGTCCAGCCCCGGCAGGCCCAGGTCCAGCACCAGCGCGTCGTAGTTGTCGTGCTGCTGAAGCGAGCGGTCGGCCAGGCGGCCATCGTTCACCCATTCGACCTGGATGCCCGCATGCTCCAGCGCGCGGCTGAGCCAGGTGCCCAGGTTGTGGTCGTCTTCGGCCAGAAGGATGCGCATGGAGGGATGCTACCGTTTGTGCGGAAGGCCCAGGGCTTGCATTCAGCGTGGAGCCATTCAATGCGGAGCGGTGAGGGCGCGTAGGCGCCAGCAGCCAAACTGTGCGCACGCGCTGCTCAGGCCAGGCAGCCGTGCAAGGGCCGCCCCGCCGCACTGGCTGCGTCCCCCTTCCCGGCCCGCGCAGCGGGGCGAGAGAAAGGGGGAAGACGCGAAGCGGCTCAGGGGGTCAATCGGGTTTGACCTTCGCGCGCAGCAGCACCTTCTTCCAGCGCTCCTGTTCGGACGCAATGAACTGCGCAAACTGCGCGGGCGTGCCGCCAATGGCCTCGGCCGCATCCGCGTTCAGACGCTCCAGCGAGCCGGGTGCCTTGACGGCCTTGGCGGTCTCGGCCGCCAGCTTGTCGAGGTTGGCCGGTGCCAGGTTCGCAGGGGCCAGCATGCCGTACCACTGCGTCATCTCAAAGCCCGGGAAGCCCTGTTCGGCCACGGTGGCCACGTCGGGCAACTGGGGCAGGCGCTTGGCCGAGCCGGTGGCGATGCAGCGCACCTTGCCGGCCTTGATGAAAGGCAGCAGGGCGGCGGCGCCCACGGCAGCGGCATCAAGGCGGCCCGAGAGCAGGTCGGTCATCATGGGGCCGGTGCCACGGTAGGGCACGTGCAGCATGAAGATCTCGGCGGTCATCTTGAGGTATTCAAACGCCAGGTGGCCTGCGCTGCCGTTGCCCGCAGACCCGTAGCTGAGCTTGGCCGGGTTCTTCTTGGCGTAGGCGATGAACTCCTTGAGGTTCTTGGCGGGCACGTCGGGGTGCACCACGTACAGGCTGGGCACCTTCGCCAGCAGGCTCACGGGCTTGAAGTCCTTGTTGGCGTCGTAGGGCAGCTTGTCGAAGATGAAGGGGTTGACGGCCAGCGTGCCGATGTGGCCCAGGATCAGCGTGTGCTGGTCGTCGGAGCGTGCCACTTCACCCATGGCGATGTTGCCGGCGGCGCCGGGCTTGTTGTCCACATAAACGCTCTGGCCCAGCGTCTTGCCCAGCTCGGCAGCGGTGGAGCGGGCCACGATCTCCGAGCTGCCGCCGGGAGCGAACGGCACCACAAACCGCACCGACTTGGAGGGCCAGGCCGCCTGGGCCGAGGCACCAGCGGGCAGCAGGCCGCCCAGGGCCAAGGCGCCGCTGGCGTCCAGCAGATGGCGGCGGGTGGGGGACCAGAGGGCTGGGTGTTCGTGTGAAAGCATGGGGGTGTCTCCGTCAAAACGATAGGCCGAAAGGCCAAAGGGCCCAAAGGCGAACAAGGCGCATGCGGTATGCGTGTGGCCCCATGGTGCCCGGACCGTGCTTTCGGAATGCTGTCAGCGGGCTTGGTAGTTACCCGGGGGTGGCCTGCTGGCCCGGGTAGTGTTGTGTCAGCCCGCTGCCGCGCAGGCCGCCACGGCGGTGCCACTGAGCACCGCGCCTTCCAGCGTCGCGGGGTAGGGGCCGTTCACATAGTCGCCGCAGGCCGTCAGCCCCGGCAACACCTGCATTGCGGGCCGCTGCAGGCCGGGGGTGCACGCAAACGTAGCGCGCTTTTCGACCACGGTCTGCACGGGGCGCAGGCCGGGCAGGCCCAGCTGAGCGGCGGCTTGCTGCAGCACCTGTTGCTCGATGAGTGCCCGGTCGCCATCGCTGGCGCTCACCACAAAGGCCAGCAAGCCCCGCTGGCCGTCCAGCTGGCCCCTGTCGAACACGAACTGCGCCGGGTGCTCGGCCGTGTTGCGCAGCGCCAGCATGGGCAGGGGCAAGCGCGCGCCGCTGGCGTGGGCGTAAACGGTGGTGATGGCCTCAAACCGCAGGGCATTGGCGGTGGCGCCCCAGCGTGCAGCAGCGGCCAGGCCCGCCGTGGTGGCAAGGCCATCGACCAGACGCGCGGCCTCCCACGAGGGGCAGGCCAGGGTGATGTGGTCGAAGGCGTCGGGTTCTTCCGCCCCGTGTGCCGCGCCCACAGTCCCCGCTAACTGCCAGCGTCCGCTGGGCAGGGGCACGAGCCGCTGGATGCGTTGGCCGGTGACCACCTGGCCGCCTTGCTGCACCAGCCAGCGCATCGCGGCCTCGGGGAACAGCGCGCCCAGGTCGGTGCGGGGCAGCAGCAGGTTGGAGCCACCGCGCCCGCTGAACAGGCTGTCTTGCAGCACCCGCAAAAACACTTGGCCGCTGGCCTCGCGGGCGGGGGTGTTGAGTGCCGATACGCAAAGCGGGTCGATGAACTCGGCCATCAGCCGGGGCGTGAGCGGGGCACACAGGTCTGCCACCGAGGTGTGGGGTGCGCAGCGAAAGCCGCGCAGCTGCCAGGCGATGGCCGTGCGCAGCAGGGCGACCTTGTCTTGCCAGCCCCAGCCTTTGGCGCGCACGATGCCCAGCAGCGCATCAAGCGGCGGGGGCAGGTCGGGCAGTTGCAGGCCCTGGCCGTCGGGGAACTGCAGAGTCAGCGGCAGGCGCAGCAGCGCGGTGGTGGGGTCTACGCCCACCAGGCGCATCAGGCGCAGGCTCTCGGTGTAGGCACCGATCAGGATGTGCTGGCCGTTGTCCAGCGTGGCCGCTGTGCCGTCCGGCAGCACGACCGGCACGGCGCGGGCGCGGCCGCCCACGGTGCGCGCGGCCTCGAACACGGTGACCTGGCGGCCTGCCTGCCGGTGGGCGATGGCCGCGGCCATGCCGGCCCAGCCAGCCCCGACGACGGCGACTTTCTGCGGTGCCACGCGGGGCTACATCCTGCCCAGGGCTTGCATCTTCCAGGCCAGCCAGAACTTGCGCAGCGGCGTGAGGCGGATGCGCTGGTGCAGCACCTGGAAGTTCTCGTGCTCGATCTCGCGCAGCAAGGTGCGGTAGATGCTGGCCATCATCAGGCCGGGCTTCTGGGTGCGGCGGTCTGCGTCGGGCAGCAGGGCAAAGGCCTCGTCGTACAGCCGGTGTGCACGCTCGGCCTGAAAGCGCATGAGTGCGGTGAACCGGTCGGAGTACTGGCGCTTCAAGATCTCGTGCGCCTTCACGTCAAACTGCTGCAGCTCGCTGACCGGCAGGTAAATGCGGCCCAGCATGGCGTCTTCGCCCACGTCGCGGATGATGTTGGTGAGCTGGAACGCCAGACCCAGCCGGTGCGCGTATTCGGTGGTGCGCGGTTCGGTCTGGCCGAAGATGCGCGCGGCCACTTCGCCCACGATGCCCGCCACCAGGTGGCAGTAGCCCGTGAGGCCTGCAAAGTCGAGGTAGCGGGTCTGCTCCAGATCCATCTGGCAGCCGTCGATCACGGCCTGCAGGTGGCGCTGTTCGATGCCGTAGTCGGCCGCCAGCGGCATCAGCGCCAGCATCACGGGGTGCGTGGGCTGGCCCGCGTAGGCTTTGGTCACTTCGGCCTGCCACCAGGCCAGCTTGGTGCGGGCCACGCCCGGGTCGCTCACTTCATCGACCACGTCGTCCACCTCGCGGCAAAACGCATAGAACGCCGTGATGGCCGCGCGGCGGGGCGCGGGCAGAAAGAGAAAGGCGTAATAGAAGCTGCTGCCCGAGGCCACGGCTTTTTGCTGTACGTACTGCTGCGGTGTCATGGGGCGAGATTGTCCCATGGCGCACTGGGGCGGGCCGGTTGTCGGGGTTTGAGGTGTTTTCGGGCGGATGCGCTAGTGCAGCATGCCCGGGTTGCTATTCAAATGATAGCTTTAGGGTGGTGTTGCAGAGGCGGCGGGTGCAGGGGCAGGCGCCTCGGGTTGCGACATCTCGCGCATGAGCGCATCCAGGTCGTCGCCCTGGATCGACATCTCGGGCAGTGTGGCGGGTGTGCTGCGCAGCCACTGCGTGGTGGCGGGCACGGTCATCACCAGGGCAATCACGCCGGCCAGGCAGAGCAGGTAGGGCGCCAGCGCGCGCGCCACCGCGCCCATGGCGGGCCGGGGCGCCACCTGGGCGCGGGACAGCACCAGCGCGTAGCCCAGCGGCGGCAGCAGGAACCCCGCCTGCAGCACCAGCAAGGTGAGCGCGGCCACCCAGGCCGCGTCGTCCACCAGCGCCAGCAAAGGGGGCATGACGATGGGGATGATCAGAAAGATCAGTTCGAACGCATCCAGCACAAACGCCGAGCCCAGCAGCACGGCCAGCACCACCCCCATGGCCAGCAGGGGCTGGCCCTGCAGGGCACGCATCCATTCGGCCACCAGCACATCGGTGCCGTAAGCGCGCAGCACCAGCGAGAACGTGACGGCCGCCACCAGCAGCGCAAACAGCGCGCCGGTGAGCGCCATGGCGTCGTCCAGCACCTGCGCCAGCCGCCGCAGCGTGAGCTGGCGCGACGCCACGCCCCACACCAGCAGCAGCACCCCGGCGGTGGCGGCCGCCTCCACCGCCCGCACGCGGCCGGTGGTGACCAGTGCCAGCAGGGCCACGATGAGCGTGGGCACCACGCCCAGCGTCCAGCGCTCGCCGCGGGTCAGCGGCACGGGTGCTGAGGATGCGGCCCCTTGATCTGCGATGCCGCCAGTGCGGCGCTGGGCCAGCCACCAGGTCACGCCCATCCACAGCACCAGCAGCAGCGCACCGGGGGCCAGGGCGGCCTGCAGCACGTCCTGAGTGTTGATGATGCGGGTGCCCGCGCGGGCGCTGGCCAGCCCAAGTTGCGTGGCCAGGGTCAGGCCCTCGGTGTGGGCGCGCAGCATGGCATCGCCCAGCAGCAACAGCACCAGCGACGGCGGCACGATGATGCCCAGCGTGCTGGCCACGGCGACCAGGGCGGTGCGGCGGGCGGGCGGCATGCCTTCGTGGGCCCAGGCCTGCCCGGCGGTGTGCGACAGGGTCACCAGGCTGGCCCCCACCGATCCGTTCATGGGCGCCATCAGCATGCCCACGCCCAGGCCCGCCATATCGGGCGCGGCCCGTTGTCCCACCACGCGCGCTAGCAGCTTGCGTAGGCCGCTGTACAGGCCGTTGACGAGTGCCATATGGTTGAGCAGCGCACCCACCACGGCGTACAGCACCAGCGCCTGCAGCAGGTCGTGTTCGAGCAGGCCCACCACGCGTTCCGGCAGGCTGCGCAGCACCGCGCCATCAAACGCGCCCAGCGCCAGGCCTGCCACCGCGCCCAGGGTGCTGACGCCCAGCAGCACGGCGTAGGTGGCCCAGCCGGTGGTCATCATCAGCACCAGGGCCAGCACCAGCAGCAACAGGCCGATGGCATTCATGGGATGAGACTCATGCAGGGTCCGCCGGTGTGCCAGTGGGCGTGCGCAGGGTATGCATGGCCTTCCACAGGTCGGCCAGTGCTTGCAGTGCCAGCAGCACGGCCAGCATCAGCAAGGCCAGCTTGATGGCGAAGTAGCCGGGGTTGGCGGTTTCAGGAAAACTCTCCAGCCCCCGCACCGACCGCCACACCGTGGGCGCGGCGTTGATGCACACAAACACCGCCCAGGGCAGCACAGCCAGGGGCGCGCCCAGCAGGCGCATGGCGCGCACCGGGCCCCGGCCCGCATGGGCAAGGTCGGGGCGGCTGACCAGGTGGGCGCCGCGCCGGTCCGCATGGCGCAGGGCCACCGCCACATACAGCGCAAACAGCACCTGCGCGAGGTCGTTGGCCTGGCTGGACCCCGCGCCCCACCCGTCGCGCAACGGCCATTGCAAAAACAGCAGCAGCACGACCAGCAGCGCCAGCGGCATCACCAGTGCGCCCAGGCGGTTGAGCCAGCGCTCCAGTGGTAAGGGGGGGGGCAGGCCAGGCGGCGGATGCATGCAGGTGAAAGGGCTACGAAACGTGCTGCGAGAGGGGATGCAATAGAGGCCGTTGGGCGGCTGGGTTCAGCATTCGACCACATTCACCGCCAGCCCGCCGCGCGATGTCTCCTTGTATTTCACCTTCATGTCTGCGCCGGTCTGCATCATGGTCTTGATGACCTTGTCGAGCGAGACCACGTGCTGCCCGTCGCCACGCAGCGCCATGCGGGCGGCGTTGATGGCCTTGATCGCGCCCATGGCGTTGCGCTCGATACAGGGGATCTGCACCAGCCCGCCCACGGGGTCGCAGGTCATGCCCAGGTTGTGCTCCATGCCGATCTCGGCGGCGTTCTCCACCTGCTCGGGCGTGCCGCCCATCACGGCGGCCAGTGCGCCGGCGGCCATGGAGCAGGCCACGCCCACTTCGCCCTGGCAACCCACCTCGGCGCCGGAGAGTGACGCGTTCTCCTTGTAGATGATGCCGATGGCGCCTGCGGTGAGCAAAAAGGTGGCAATGCCGTCATCGTTGGCCGGGATGGGGCCCTGCAGAAAGTTGACGTAGTAGTGCAGCACGGCCGGTATCACGCCTGCTGCACCATTGGTGGGGGCCGTCACCACGCGGCCGCCTGCGGCGTTTTCTTCGTTCACTGCCATGGCGTACAGGTTCACCCAGTCCAGCATGGACAGCGGGTCGCGCAGCGCGGCCTCGGGCGAGCGGCTCAGGTTCTTGTGCAGCTCGGCCGCACGCCGGCGCACATGCATGGGGCCGGGCAGGGTGCCAGTGCTGGCGCAGCCGCGCTGCACGGCGCCCGCCATGGTCTGCCAGATGGCCAGCAGCTGGCGCCTTACCTCGGCCGGGCTGTGCCAGTGCTGTTCGTTGGCGGCCATGAGCTGGGCCATGCTCAGGCCCGTAGTGCGGCACTGCGCCAGCAGCTCGGCCCCGGTGCGGAACGGGTGTGGCAGGCCCTGGCCATGGCCTGCTATATCGGCGCCGGCGCTGGCGGGCGTGTTGAGCACGCGCTGGCCGGCCGCATCGACCACAAAGCCGCCGCCCACCGAGTAGTACTCGCGCATGGCGATGTCGTTGCCCTGCGCATCCAGTGCATGGAACGCCATGCCGTTGGGGTGCAGCGGCAGGCTTTTGCGGCGAAACAGCAGGTGGTCCTTTTCGACAAACGGCACCACATGCTCGCCCAGCAACGCGAGCGTGCCGCTCTGGCGGATCTGTGCGATGGCGGGGGCGATCTGGTCGGGGTCGATATGGTCTGGCTCATGCCCGGCCAAGCCGAGCAGCACGGCCCGGTCGGTGCCGTGGCCCACGCCGGTGGCCGAGAGGGAGCCGAACAGCTCCACCGTGACCTGGTGCACGGCCGCCAAGCCGACGGTGTCGCGCACATGGCAGGCAAACTGCCTCGCCGCAATCATGGGCCCCACGGTGTGGGAGCTGGACGGCCCGATGCCGATCTTGAAGAGGTCGAAAACGCTGACGGACATGGTGGGGGTGACCCTGGCTAAAAAGAAGTGCCGCAGTGCTTGTGGCGCGCGGGCACGGGCCGGCAGGGTGGTGCGCTGGCCGCCGCCCTGCCACGGTGGCCGCGAGGCTAACCGGGTGCGGTGGCCGGGGCATGCTCGCTATCCCTGCCCCGGCCAGGCCGAGGGCGTGGAAAATCTCTGCAGATTGCTATGAATTACATAGCTGGTGGTGCACATAAATCAAGCGCTATAGGCCATTTTGGCACTGCATGGCGCTCTGGCGGGCGAGTGTGTGAGCCCGCCTTGCGGCCCATGAATCTTTCTTACATCACCAGCGCGCGGCCCAGCATCACGCACCAGTCCCACCCACGGAGCTTGGGCCGGGTGTGCAGGCTGCCCCCTTTGAGGGCATCGACCTTGTCGAGGATGCGCAGGCCGCCTTGCACCACCAGCCGCAGCTCCCAGCCAGCGCGGCCGGGTAGGCGATGCACCAGGGGGGCGCCGCTCTGCATCATGGTGCGGGCCCAGTGGGCGCAGTCGGCAATCAGGCGGGCGTTCTCGCGGGTGCTTTGCAGCGCCAGCAGCTCGGCCTGGCAGGCGCCATAGGTCGCGCAGTCGGCGCGCGGCAGATAGTGGCGCCCCCGGGGAATGTCCACGGACAGGTCCTGCCAGAAGTTGATGAGCTGCAGCGCAGTGCAGATGGCGTCGCTCTGGCGCAGCGCCTCGGCGTCGTGTACGCCATACAGGTGCAGCAGCAGCCGGCCCACGGGGTTGGCAGAGCGGCGGCAGTAGTCCAGCAGCTCGTCGCGGTCGGCGTAGCCCTCGCCGTCGCGGGTTTTTTCCACGTCCTGAGCAAAGGCGCTCAGCAGGTCTTCCAGCAGCGGCACAGGTAACTGGTGGCTGCGCAAAACACTTTGCAGCGGCAAAAACACGCTGGCCCAGCGGGGCGAGGGCGCCTGGCCCTGAGCAATTGCGCGCAGATCGGCCAGGTAAGCGGCCAGGTCTGCCAGCCGGGCGGCGGGCAGGGCATCGCCTTCGTCGGCCATGTCATCCGCCGTGCGCGCGAAGCCGTAGATGGCGGCTATCGGCTGACGCAGGCGGGGCGGGCACAGCAGGGATGCGACCGGGAAGTTTTCGTAATGGGTCACGGGGGGCGCCACCGCATCAGTCGCAGTGGGCTGTGGCGCGGAGGCTGCGCCGGGGTGGGGAGAGGGGCTGGGACGGTCGTTCACACCCCGGATTGTCGCTTGACAAGCTCAAGGGCTTCTCATAGATTACTAACCGGTCAGTCAGTAATCATAAAAACCAATTCAGTGGGGGACAAGGCGGCTGGCCCCTGCACCTGTTCACAAGCGCCCTGCATGGCTGCGGGTCGGTGGTGGGCGGGTGCCTGGTTTACTGTCGCTGCGCGGGCGCTCCGGCCTGCGTTTTGCTTGCTGATCCTTGTGGCCCCTTCTTTTTTCACCGGATTTCCCATGCGCACATCCTCCGCCCTGCGGCCCTCTTCACGGCATTCCAGGCTTTTGCTGGTGCTGGCCACCGCTACCGTGCTGGCCGCCTGTTCGCGTCCCGCACCGCCTGAGGAGCCCGTGCGCTCCGTCAAGCTGATGACGGTGGGCGTGGGCGCGCTGCAGTCCAGCCTGGAGTATTCGGGCGAGGTGCGCGCGCGGGTGGAGTCGCGCCTGGGCTTTCGCGTGGCGGGCAAGATCGTGCAGCGCCAGGCCGAGCTGGGCCAGCGCGTGAAGGCCGGGCAGGTGCTGGCGCAACTGGATCCCAAGGACTACCAGCTGGCGGCTGATGCGGCGCGTGCGCAACTCGCATCGGCTACCACGCAGCGTGATCTGGCGGCGGCGGACCTCAAGCGTTACCAGGCGCTCAAGGACCAGAACTTCATCAGCGGTGCCGAGCTGGAACGCCGTGAGGCCACGCTCAAGGCGGCCCAGGCCACGCTGGACCAGGCGCGCGCGCAGCTGTCGTCGCAGGGCAACCAGGCGGCCTACACCACGCTGGTGGCCGACGTGTCGGGCGTGGTGACGGGCATCGATGCCGAGCCGGGCCAGGTGGTGTCGGCCGGTGCGCCGGTGGTGCGCATTGCGCAGGACGGCCCGCGCGACGTGGTGTTTGCTGTGCCCGAGGACAAGGTGGCGCAGATCACGACGGGCTCCGAGGTGGCTGTGCGCGGCTGGTCTGGCGGCGCGACCCTGACGGGCCGCGTGCGCGAAGTGGCTGCCAGCGCCGACGCTGCGACCCGTACCTTCCAGGTCAAGGTGGCCATTGACGCTGCGGACGCCCCAGCGCTGGGCGCCACCGTGTACGCCACGCCCAAGGCACTGAGCCATGCCGGCATTGCCGCCATCAAGCTGCCCACCAGCGCGCTGCGGCAGGAGGGCCAGTCCACCGCCGTGTGGGTGTACGACCCCGCGACCAGCACCGTCAAGTCGCAGGTGGTGCAGATCGCCACGGCCGACGGCAACGATGCCGTGGTGGCAGGGGGCCTGACCCCCGGCATGCAGGTGGTGGCTACCGGCGTGCATGTGCTGTCTCCCGGCCAAAAAGTGACGGTATACCAGCCAAAAGTGGCCCAGGCGCCAGTGAATAAAGCACAGACAGCTCCTGAATCTGTAGCAATTCCGGCGGTGCCATCGGCTCCTGCAACCGCTGCTGCACCCGCCACCGCCACGGCCTCTGCCGCCAACTGAGGCCCGCCATGACGCAAATCCAACCCAAAGAGGGGTTCAACCTCTCCAAATGGGCGCTCGACCATCCCGCGCTCACCCGCTACCTCATGGTGGTGCTGATGCTGCTGGGCTTTGCGGCCTACTTCCAGCTGGGGCAGGACGAGGACCCGCCGTTCACCTTCCGTGCCATGGTGGTGCGCACCTACTGGCCCGGTGCCACGGCCCAGCAGGTGGCCGAGCAGGTCACCGACAAGATCGAGCGCACGCTGCAGGAAGTGCCGTACGCCGACAAGATCCGCAGCTACTCCAAGCCCGGCGAGTCGCAGATCATTTTCCAGATCAAGGACTCCTCCAAGCCCGGCGACGTGGCCAACGTCTGGTACAGCGTGCGCAAGAAGGTGGGCGACATGCGCTACACCTTGCCGCAGGGCATCCAGGGTCCGTTCTTCAATGACGACTTTGGGGATGTGTACGGCGTGATCTACGCGCTGGAATCCGAGGGCTTCAGCTACGCCGAGCTCAAGCAGTTTGCCGATGACGCGCGCCAGCAGCTGCTGCGCGTGCCCGATGTGGCGAAGGTCGAGCTGTTTGGCGTGCAGGACGAAAAGCTCTTCATCGAGATCTCGCAAAAGCGCTTGTCGCAACTGGGCCTGGACATGAATCAGGTGCTCGCTCAGCTGGGCCAGCAGAACGCAGTGGAGAGCGCGGGCACCATTCAGACGCCCCAAGACCAGGTGCAGGTGCGCGTGCAGGGCCAGTTCAACGCCATCGAGGACCTGCGCGCGATGCCGATCCGTGGCCCCTCGGGCGCGCAACTGCGGCTGGGCGACATCGCTGAAGTGCAGCGCGGCTATGTGGACCCACCGGGCGTGAAGGTGCGCCACCAGGGCCGCGAGGTGATCGCGCTGGGCGTCTCCATGGCCAAGGGCGGCGACATCATTGCGCTGGGTAAGGCCCTGCACACGGCCACCGACCGCATCGGCGCCACGCTGCCGGCCGGTGTGAAGCTGGTCAATGTGCAGGACCAGCCCAAGGCGGTGTCCACCTCGGTGAATGAATTTGTCAAGGTGCTGATCGAGGCTGTGGTCATCGTGCTGGCGGTGAGCTTCATCAGCCTGGGATTTCACAAACGCCCTGGCAACAACCCGCTGTGGAAGCGCTGGTACATCGACCCCCGCCCGGGGCTTGTGGTGGGCATCACGATCCCGCTGGTGCTGGCTGTCACGTTCCTGGCCATGTGGTACTGGGGCATCGGGCTGCACAAAATTTCGCTCGGCTCGCTCATCATCGCGCTGGGCCTGCTGGTGGACGACGCCATCATTGCGGTTGAGATGATGGTGCTGAAGCTCGAAGAGGGCTATGACAAGGTGCGCGCCGCCACCTTCGCCTACGAGATCACGGCCATGCCCATGCTCACGGGCACCTTGATCACGGCGGCGGGCTTCTTGCCCATCGGACTGGCCAAGTCCACCACGGGCGAATACACCTTTGCCATCTTTGCCGTGACGGTGATTGCGCTGGTGCTCAGCTGGTTCGTGTCGGTCTACTTTGTGCCTTACCTGGGCACGCTGCTGCTCAAGGTGCCTCCCCATGTGCTGGCCGCCCAGGCCAACAAGGGCATCACCGACGACCCGCATGAGGTGTTTGACAGTCCGTTCTATCGCAGCTTCCGCCGTCTGGTGGACTGGTGCGTGCAGCACCGCTGGATCACCATCGGTGCGACCATCCTCACTTTTGCCCTGGGCATCGTGGGCATGGGCAAGGTGCAGCAGCAGTTCTTTCCGGATTCCAGCCGGCCCGAGATTCTGGTGGACATCTGGTTCCCGGAAGGCACGTCGTTTGCGGGCAACGAGGCCGTCACCAAGCGCGTGGAGCAGCGTCTCCTCGCCGAGCCGGGCGTGAACACGGTGAGCACCTGGGTGGGCTCGGGCGTGCCGCGTTTTTATCTGCCGCTGGACCAGGTGTTCCCGCAGAGCAACGTCTCGCAGTTCATCGTGGTGCCGCAGGACCTGAAGGTGCGCGAATCGCTGCGGGTGAAGCTGCCCGCGCTGCTGGCTGAGGAATTCCCGGAAGTGCGCGGCCGCGTCAAGCTGCTGCCCAACGGGCCACCGGTGCCGTACCCCGTGCAGTTCCGCGTGGTAGGCCCCGACCCGCTGGTGCTGCGTGAGCGTGCCGACGAGGTCAAGGCCCAGTTGCGCCAGAACCCCAACATGCGCGGCGTGAACGACAACTGGAACGAGTCTGTGAAGGTGCTGCGCCTGGAAGTGGACCAGGCCAAGGCACGCGCTCTGGGTGTGACCAGCCAGTCCATCGCCCAGGCGTCCAAGACCATTCTGTCGGGTACCCAGGTGGGCCAGTACCGCGAGGGCGATAAGCTCATCGACATCCTGCTGCGCCAGCCGCTGGATGAGCGCAATGCCATCACCGACATTGCCAACGCCTACCTGCCCACGGCGTCGGGCAAGTCGATCCCGCTCACGCAGATCGCCAAGCCCGTTTTCACCTGGGAGCCCGGCGTGATGTGGCGCGAGAACCGCGACTACGCCATCACCGTGCAGGGCGACGTGACCGAGGGCCTGCAGGGCGCGACGGTGACGGCGGCGCTGCTGCCGTCCCTCAAGGAGATCGAGGCCAAGTGGCGGTCGGCGGGCCAGACGGGTTACCGCATCGAGGTGGCGGGCGCCGTGGAGGAAAGCTCCAAGGGCTCGGCGTCCATCGCGGCGGGCCTTCCCATCATGCTGTTCATCACCTTCACGCTGCTGATGCTGCAACTGCACAGCTTCAGCCGTGCCATGCTGGTGTTCCTCACCGGGCCGCTGGGCATGGCGGGTGTGGCGGCGGCGCTGCTGCTGCTCAACCGGCCGTTCGGCTTTGTGGCGCTGCTGGGCGTGATCGCGCTCATGGGCATGATCCAGCGCAATTCGGTGATCCTGATCGACCAGATCGAGCAGGACCGCGCTCGGGGTGTGCCCGCATGGGATGCGATTGTGGAATCGGCCGTGCGCCGCTTGCGCCCCATCGTGCTCACGGCCGCCGCCGCTGTGCTGGCCATGATCCCGCTGTCGCGCAGCGTGTTCTGGGGCCCGATGGCTGTGGCCATCATGGGCGGGCTGGTCGTGGCCACGGTGCTCACGCTGCTGGCACTGCCTGCGATGTACGCGGCCTGGTTCCGTGTCAAGCGGCCTGCGCCAGAGGTTCCTGGGGCTGCTTGAACGGCAGGGCGTCCGCATCAGGTAAAATAGAAGGTTGACCGATTTCACACAGGCGGCAGCTCAGCTTGCCGCCTGTTTGTTTGTAGAACCGCGCGGGTGGCGAAATTGGTAGACGCACCAGGTTTAGGTCCTGACGCCAGCAATGGTGTGGGGGTTCGAGTCCCCCCCCGCGCACCACCCATGTGAGACTTTGCGGAACACGGCGCTGCTGCGCTGCAGCCAGCACGATCCACATTCATAAGAGGAATAGCCATGGCCGTTACTGTTGAAACCCTAGAGAAGCTCGAGCGCAAGATCACGCTGAGCGTGCCCGTCACCCTGATCCAGTCCGAAGTGGACACGCGCCTCAAGCGCCTGGCCCGTACGGTCAAGATGGACGGTTTCCGTCCCGGCAAGGTGCCCATGAACGTGGTTGCCCAGCGTTATGGCTACTCGGTGCAGTACGAAGTGCTGAACGACAAGGTGGGTGAGGCTTTTGCCGTGGCTGCGAACGAAGCCAACCTGCGCGTGGCCGGTCAGCCCCGCATCACCGAAAAGGAAGGCGCTCCCGAGGGCCAAGTCACGTTTGACGCCGTCTTTGAAGTGTTCCCCGAAGTCAAGATCGCCGACCTGTCGGACGCCGAAGTCGAAAAGCTGTCCTCCGAAGTGACCGACAGCGCCATCGACAAGACCCTCGACATCCTGCGCAAGCAGCGCCGCAGCTTTGCCCAGCGCGCCCTGGACGCCGCTGCGCAAGACGGTGACCGCGTGACCGTGGACTTCGAAGGCAAGATCGACGGCGAACCCTTTGACGGCGGCAAGGCCGAAGACTTCCAGTTCCTGGTCGGCGAAGGCCAGATGCTCAAGGAGTTTGAAGACGCCGTGCGCGGCATGAAGTCTGGCGAGAGCAAGACGTTCCCATTGGCTTTCCCCGCCGAGTACCACGGCAAGGACGTTGCTGGCAAGACCGCCGACTTCCTGGTGACCATCAAGAAGATCGAAGCAGCCCATCTGCCCGAAGTGAACGACGCCCTGGCCAAGTCGCTCGGCATCGCCGACGGTTCCGTGGAAGGCCTGCGCGCTGACATCAAGAAGAACCTGGAGCGCGAAGTCAAGTTCCGCCTGCTGGCCCGCAACAAGGCTGCCGTGATGGACGCCCTGGTGTCCAAGGCCGAGCTGGACCTGCCTAACGCAAGCATCCAGGCCGAAATCGCCCGCCTGATGGAAGGCGCACGCGCTGAACTCAAGCAACGCGGCGTCAAGGATGCCGATAAGGCAGAAATCCCTGAAGACGTGTTCCGTCCTCAGGCTGAGCGCCGTGTGCGCCTGGGTCTGGTGCTGGCCGAGCTGGTGCGCGCCAATGAACTGCAGGCCAAGCCCGAGCAGCTCAAGGCCCATATCGACGAGCTGGCTGCCAGCTACGAGAAGCCCGAAGACGTGGTGCGCTGGTACTTCGGCGACCGCCAGCGTCTGGCCGAAGTCGAAGCCGTTGTCATCGAAAACAACGTGACCGAGTTCGTGCTGTCCAAGGCCAAGGTGGTCGAGAAGGCTATTTCCTTCGATGACTTGATGGCGCAGCAGGGCTGATAGGCCCTCGGGCCGGGTGGCCTGCTTCGTGCAACTGCCCGACTTTGGTTGTCAAGACACACCAGGGGCTTGTGCTTTCGTGCACAAGCCCCAATTCATTTCTGGGTACAGTACCTGCTTGACTGGAGAAATACATGAGCGCATTGGAAACACAAGGCCTGGGCATGGTCCCCATGGTCATCGAGCAGTCGGGCCGTGGCGAACGGTCCTATGACATCTATTCGCGCCTGCTCAAGGAGCGCGTGATTTTTCTGGTGGGCCCGGTCAATGACCAGACGGCCAACCTGGTGGTGGCACAGCTGCTGTTCCTGGAGAGCGAAAACCCTGATAAGGATATCTCGTTCTACATCAACTCGCCCGGTGGTTCTGTGAGTGCCGGCATGGCGATCTTTGACACCATGAACTTCATCAAGCCCGATGTCTCGACCCTGTGCACGGGCATGGCGGCCAGCATGGGCGCGTTCCTGCTGGCGGCAGGCGCCAAGGGCAAGCGTTTTGCGCTGCCCAACTCCAAGGTCATGATCCACCAGCCATTGGGCGGCATGCAAGGCCAGGCGACCGAGATCGAGATCCACGCCCGCGAAATCCTCAAGACCCGCGAGCAGCTCAACAAGATCCTCGCCGAGCGCACTGGCCAGCCGTTGGAGAAGATCCAGCGCGACACCGAACGTGACTATTTCCTCTCGGCCGACGAGGCCAAGGACTATGGTCTGGTCGATCAGGTGATCAGCCAGCGCGCCTGATCGCCCGAGGGCGGCGAAGCGGCGTTTTCCCGAGGGGAAGACGCCGTTTTTTATTTGGTTATCATCCCGACAACTTTCCGAAACAAGCAAGGCATTGCCCCCATGGCCGAGAAAAAAGGCTCTTCCAGCGAAAAAACCCTTTACTGCTCTTTCTGCGGCAAAAGCCAGCATGAAGTGAAGAAGCTGATCGCCGGTCCGTCGGTCTTTATCTGCGACGAGTGCATTGACCTGTGCAACGAGATCATCCGCGACGAACTGCCGGCTGGTGATCTGGCCCGCGAAGGCCGCAGCGACCTGCCCACGCCGGTCGAGATCAAGGCCAACCTGGACAACTACGTGATTGGTCAGGATGTTGCCAAGCGCACACTGGCCGTGGCGGTGTACAACCACTACAAGCGCCTGCGCCACAAGGACAAGGCCCACAAGGACGATGTGGAGCTGTCCAAGAGCAACATCCTGCTGATCGGCCCCACCGGCTCCGGCAAGACGCTGTTGGCGCAAACCCTGGCACGCATGCTGGATGTGCCCTTTGTGATGGCCGATGCCACCACACTGACCGAGGCGGGCTATGTGGGCGAGGACGTGGAGAACATCGTCCAGAAGCTGCTGCAGAGCTGCAACTACGAAGTCGAGCGCGCCCAGCGTGGCATCGTCTATATCGACGAAATCGACAAGATCTCGCGCAAGTCCGACAACCCCAGCATCACGCGCGACGTGTCGGGCGAGGGCGTGCAGCAGGCCTTGCTCAAGCTCATCGAAGGCACCATGGCCAGCGTGCCGCCACAAGGGGGGCGCAAGCATCCGAACCAGGACTTCCTGCAGATCGACACGACCAACATCCTGTTTATCTGCGGTGGTGCCTTCGCCGGGCTGGAAAAAGTCATCGAGAACCGTACCGAGGCCTCAGGCATCGGGTTCGGCGCTTCGGTCAAGAGCAAGAAGCAGCGCTCCCTCACCGAGTTGTTCACCGAGATCGAGCCAGAAGACCTGATCAAGTTTGGTCTCATCCCTGAACTGGTGGGACGGATGCCTGTGGTGACGGCGCTAGCCGAGCTGAGCGAAGATGCGCTCGTGCAGATCCTGACAGAGCCCAAGAACGCGCTCGTCAAGCAGTACAGCAAGCTTTTGGCAATGGAAGGTGTAGACCTAGAAATTCGCCCTGCTGCCCTGAAAGCCATCGCACGCAAGGCGTTGGCCCGCAAGACGGGCGCGCGGGGTCTTCGCTCCATCCTGGAGCAAGCGCTGATTGGCACCATGTTCGACCTGCCCAATACCAGCAACGTCGAAAAGGTGGTGGTGGACGAGTCCACCATCGAAGAAAACAAGCCACCGCTGCTCGTCTACCGCGAAGCAGCCAAGAAGGCCTGAAAAGGCCTGAGAAGAGGCGTGCAAGAGTCCGCTGGTGCCTCCATGGATCAGACGGATTTCTTCACGCGGTCTGAGATGACCGGAGCGGGCGCCCTGTGGCCGCCCTTCGAACCATCAACCCTTGTGCCAGCACGGCTGCGCGCGAGGGTTGAAAATCCCCACATGTGGACCCACTTCCACAGAGCACTTTGAGGATTTCCATGTCCGGACATACCCCCCTGCCAGCTACCCCCCTTGACCTGCCGCTGTTGCCTCTGCGTGACGTGGTGGTGTTCCCCCACATGGTGATCCCGCTTTTCGTGGGCCGCCCCAAGAGCATCAAGGCTCTTGAGATGGCCATGGAGGCCGACCGCCGCATCATGCTGGTGGCCCAAAAGGCCGCAGCCAAGGATGAGCCTTCGGTGGCGGACATGTTCGATGTGGGCTGTGTCTCCACCATCCTGCAGATGCTCAAGCTGCCCGACGGCACCGTGAAGGTGCTGGTGGAAGGCCAGCAGCGCGCTCTGGTGACGTCGATTGAAGATGCGGAGTCGCACTTCATGGCCACCGTGACGCCGGTGGAGGCCACGCCGGACGCCAACAAGCCCAGCGAAATTGAGGCCCTGCGGCGCGCCGTGATGCAGCAGTTTGACCAGTACGTCAAACTCAACAAGAAGATTCCGCCGGAGATTTTGACTTCCATTTCCAGCATTGACGATCCCGGCCGTCTTGCGGACACCATCGCTGCGCACCTGCCCCTTAAGCTTGAGAACAAGCAGGTGGTGCTGGACCTGTCGGATGTGAAGGTGCGCCTCGAAAACCTGTTCGAGCAGCTCGACCGCGAGGTGGACATCCTCAACGTCGACAAGAAGATCCGTGGCCGCGTCAAGCGCCAGATGGAGAAGAACCAGCGCGATTTCTATCTGAACGAGCAGGTCAAGGCCATCCAGAAGGAACTAGGCGAGGGCGACGAAGGTGCCGACATCGAGGAGATCGAGAAAAAGATCAAGCTCGCCAAGATGCCAGCCGAGGCGCGCAAGAAGGCAGAAGCTGAGCTCAAAAAACTCAAGCTGATGTCGCCCATGTCGGCCGAAGCGACGGTGGTGCGCAACTACATCGACGTGCTCACCGCGCTGCCCTGGAGCAAGAAGACCAAGATCAAGCACGACCTGGTGAATGCCGAGGGCGTCCTCAACGAAGACCACTACGGCCTCGACAAGGTCAAGGATCGCATCCTGGAATACCTCGCTGTACAGCAGCGCGTGGACAAGGTGAAAGCGCCTATCCTGTGCCTGGTGGGACCTCCTGGCGTGGGCAAGACCTCGCTGGGACAGTCCATTGCCAAAGCCACCGGACGCAAGTACGTGCGCATGGCCCTGGGCGGCATGCGCGATGAAGCCGAGATCCGCGGGCACCGCCGCACCTACATTGGCGCACTGCCGGGCAAGGTGCTGCAGAGCCTTTCGAAAGTCGGTACGCGCAACCCGTTGTTCCTGCTCGACGAGATCGACAAACTGGGTACGGATTTCCGGGGCGACCCGTCCAGCGCGCTGCTGGAAGTGCTTGACCCCGAGCAGAACCACACATTCGGCGACCACTATGTCGAGGTGGACTTCGATCTGTCCGACGTGATGTTCGTCGCCACGTCGAACTCGATGAACATTCCGCCAGCGCTGCTAGACCGGATGGAAGTGATTCGCCTGTCGGGCTACACCGAAGACGAGAAGACCAGCATCGCCATGAAGTACCTGCTGCCCAAGCAGCTCAAGAACAATGGCGTGAAGGACGAAGAACTGCTCATCACCGAGCCTGCGGTGCGTGACATGGTGCGTTACTACACCCGTGAAGCGGGCGTGCGCTCGCTGGAGCGCGAGCTGTCCAAAATTTGCCGCAAGGTGGTCAAGGGCTTGCAGCTCAAGAAGCTGGAGCCTCAGGTCGTCGTCACCGCCGACAACCTGCCGGACTTTTTGGGCGTACGCAAGTACACCTACGGCCGTGCCGAACTGCAAAACCAAGTGGGGCAGGTGGTGGGCTTGGCCTGGACGGAGGTGGGGGGCGATCTGCTGACCATTGAGGCAGCCATCATGCCTGGCAAGGGAGTGATCACGCGCACGGGTTCGCTGGGCGACGTGATGAAGGAATCCGTGGAAGCAGCCCGTACGGTGGTGCGCAGCCGCGCACGCATGCTGGGCATCAAGGACGAAACGTTCGAGAAGCGCGACATCCATATCCATGTGCCCGATGGCGCCACACCCAAGGATGGCCCCAGCGCCGGGGCCGCAATGACCACGGCCTTTGTCTCGGCCCTCACCGGCATTCCTGTGCGCGGCGATGTGGCGATGACCGGCGAGATCACGCTGCGGGGCGAGGTGACGGCCATCGGCGGCCTCAAGGAAAAGTTGCTGGCCGCTTTGCGCGGTGGCATCAAGACGGTGCTGATTCCTGAAGAGAACGTGAAGGACCTTGCAGAGATTCCGGACAACGTGAAGAGCGGCCTGGAGATCGTGCCTGTGCGCTGGATCGACAAGGTACTGGAGGTGGCGCTGGAGAGCAAGCCTGTGCCGCTGACGGATGAAGAGGTAGCCGTGGCTGCTGCAGCGGTAGCTGTGTCGACGGATAAAGCCGCAGCGTCGTCTGCCGCCGTCGATGGATTGAAACATTGATGCAAATTTTTTTGGGAGCCCCAAAAAATGCGCTACAATTCATCCCATCGCAGCAAACGTTGTACAATGTAAGGCTTCGATAAATGCGGGAATAGCTCAGTTGGTAGAGCGCAACCTTGCCAAGGTTGAGGTCGAG